>CAXTBQ010000027.1:0-40502 GCA_964242065.1 uncultured Terriglobus sp.
GAAAAAGCTACCCTTCTCTTGTGCTTCATGCGTTTCGCTCGCCTGCGGCGAACGAAACGCGTGTAACAAGATTGCAAAGGCCAGCTCAGCGGGCTAAAGCCCGCTGCTTTCTCCCATCGAGCGCCAAAGGCGCGCCAACATAACAGCCTAGGCCGAAGGCCTAGGTCACAGGCATTCTAAGCAACTGAGGGCCAACGGCCCGACACGTAACCGCTATCCAAGCAGCCATGCAGCGTGAAACCTTCCCCGTGGGCCCGCTCCAATGCAACTGCTCCATCCTCTATGATGAGGCTGCGGGTGACGCGACCGTCGTGGATCCCGGCGGCAACCTGTTGAAGATCACCGGCTTCCTCGCCGCGCGCAACCTTCGCCTCCGCCAGATCGTCGTAACGCACGCGCACCTGGACCACATCGCCGGTGCAGCCCTGCTCTCCGAACAGACCGGCGCGCCGATTCTCTACCACCAGGCGGACCTGTTCCAACTCTCCTGGATGGAGCAGCAGGCCGCGTGGATGGGCATACAGACACCGGTCGTTCGTCCGCCGGATGCAAGCGCCGACGGCGGCACCCAGCTGCAGGTGGGAACCGAAACCGGCGAGGTGCTCCATACGCCAGGCCACACCGAGGGTAGCATCTCCCTCCACTTCCCGGAGAGCCGCCTGCTCGTGGCAGGTGACACGCTCTTCCGCGGAGGCATCGGGCGGACTGACCTGCCGGGAGGCGACGGCAAGCTCATCCTCCGCTCGATCCGCGAACACCTGCTTCCGCTGCCGGATGAGACGGTCGTGATCGCCGGACACGGTGCGCCGACCACCATCCAAGCTGAACGGGAGAGCAACCCGTTTTTGATTGGGTGAAAACCCGCGGCTACAAGAGCTGTCGCCCGGTGCACGCAAATGCGTGTTTTCTGCACGCTAAAAGCACGTTTTTGCACGCGAAAAGTGCACCATTTCAGGTGACAACTTCGCCTGCTTCCAACTGCCGTACGGCCCGTCCGGCTCGTGCCCGGAGAGCCGCCCGTTCATCGGCGGACTTCTTACGAAGTGTGTTATACGGCATCCGCATGCGCTGATTGCTGCCCAACAGCTCGCTGTGGCGCTCCAGAAAACTCCAGTACAGCGCGGTGAAGGGGCAGGAGTCTGGGCCCGTCGATTTCTTTGGATCCAGCTCGCATTTGCCGCAGAAATCACTCATTCTGTTGATATAAGCTGCTCCGGAGACATACGGCTTGGTGGCAGTGAGGCCGCCGTCGGCGAAGGTCGCCATCCCTAGCACGTTGGGCTCTACCACCCAGTCATACGCATCCACGTAACTTACCCAAAACCAGTCGGTTAGCTCCCGCGGCGAAAATCCGCAAAGCACCGCAAGATTTGAAAGCACCATAAGGCGGGTGATGTGGTGCGACCATCCGTTTGCCATCACCTGAGCCACGACCGTGTCCACGCAGAACAGCCGTGAGCGCTCGCCCCAGTAGACGGGTGGCAGCGGCAAATGGGCGTCCAGGGCGGAAGGTGTTGCCGGACGGTCCGGCTCAGCCGGGGTGATCTTTTTCACCAGTAGGTGGCTATAGCCGTTCGCGCTGAAATTCTCTACGGGATCGGGTACCTGCGGAAGGCTGCGAAAGCCATCTGTGACACGGTGGATATGACGCATGAACTCACGCCAGCCAAGTATCTGACGTACAAAGCCTTCTGCGCTTGCAAGTGGGATCTTTCCAGCCCTGTATTGTTGCTCCACATCCTGTAGCATTTCGCCCGGCAGGAGCCTGCTCAGGTTCAGCAGCCCGGACATGGCCGAGTGGAAGAGGATAGGTTCCGCCGAGTCCATGGCGTCTTCGTAAGGACCAAAGAACGGCAAAAGCCGCTTCAGGGCGAACTCCCAAAGCTCCCGCACGTCTCTGGCCGTAACCGGGTAGTCAAAGCCTTCTGCACGGCCAACTGTGTGGGGAGTGAGACGGTCGATCATCTCCAGTACTTCCAGGGTGATCCAGTCGGGTGGGTAGGAGGGGCGGGTTGGAACGGGTATCTGGCCGCGGTAGCGTTCACGGTTCTGGTCGTCGTACGAGAGCCTGCCCCCTGCGAAGCTACCGTCCGGCTCCATTAGCAGACCGCTCTTCACGCGCATGTGCCGGTAGAAGCGTTCCATGAGGTACTGGCGTCCGCGCACGGGTTTGCCGAACACAGTACTCCAATCATCCTGCGAAGAAAGCCACGCGGAATCAGGTACATACGTTAGCTTCAGACCGGCCTGCTCTGCCTTGTTCAGGTCCGTCCGGAGCTCGCGTTCTGCAGGTTGGCAGGCCCGGATAGGCCCGAGACCAAGCTCATTCTGAATCCGGCGGAGTTGCTCACCGAAGCTCTCCGGAGCGTTGCGGTAGATCACCGGCCGGCCGAGCTCCAGCTGCTCCAAGGCAAAATGCCGCTGGTTTGAAAGCACCAGCATCACCTTCTTGCGGTGATACGGCCTCGCTTTGCCCTTGGCGTGGGACTCCACAAAGATCAAGCCCGCACTAGGGTCCCCAGCGATCATGCTAAGCCGGTCGTTCAACCGGTCGTACGGTACAAACACCCACGTCCGCCGCGCGGACTCGAGCGCCGTGGGCTGGCGCTCTGCCATGCTCCTTAGAAACCTGGTCTCCACGACATGTCAGACGCGACGACCTGCCCTATCGGCGGCCCGCTGTCTTCTTGCCTGCAACCTTCTTTGCGGCTGAGCTTTTGGCGGGCGCACTTTTGCCCGGCGTCTTTTTGACCGCGCTCTTGTCTTTGGCCGGTGCCGCTTTCTTGACGGGTAACTGCTTCTTAGCGCTTGACTTTGGGGTTGCGGTACTCCTCTTTGCCGCACCGGCTTTGTTCGCAGAAGATGACTTCGTCGAGGCCTTCTTGACAGACACTGTCTTCTTTGCCGCTGGTGCCGGAGCCTTGCCAGGCTGTTTCTTTGCTGGTTGCGCTTTGGCCGGCGGAGCACTCTTGACGGGCTTTGCGGCTGCCTTGGTCTTGCCGGCGGCCACGGGTGGAGCAGCAGGCCTCCTCGTGGGGGATGCCTTGGTTGCCACCTTTACGGGCGTCGGCTCCGGCTTGCTGGCAGCTGGCAGCGACGCCGGCTTTGCCTTCGCAAGAGGTGCCGGGGTATCTACCTTCTTACTCCGTTCTTTTGTAACTACTGGCTCTGGAGCCACTTTGCCTTCCAAGGGAACGTGGGCCGTAGGCTCAGGTCCACGGTCGGGTCCGGTGAGAGTACCGGGCGCTACCAGACCCGCGGCCACGCTATCCGCTTCCTCCTCCTGTGTGACGGTAGTCGGTAAGGACTCCGGCTCAGTAGCCTTCTTGCCTTTTGCCCGGCTGGGACGGCTTTCTTTCTTTGCGCGGGCGCGGCGCAGGCTTATGAGTGGCGGAGGCGCAGGCGGCGAGTAAGGCTCCAGGAATGCTTTCATCTCCTCTGGAGTGGAGAGATTTCCATCCATTAGTTCAAAGAAGAGCTTGTCTATAAGTGGCTCGTAATCAGAAAGATCCGGCGTGATGCGCATCTCCTGCAGGAGAGTGTAGGGTATCTTTTGCCGGGCCGCGGGAGAATCCGACAAGAACGTTTTAAGACGTGATTGCACCGCAGAAACCTTGCTGCCGTGAGAGAGAGAAAGCACCAGGTCGGGTTCCGCTGCGTGCAACATTTTCCAGGCCAACGAAGGTAGAGCGGCTTCTTTCGATGCGAACCGCGTGCCGAACTCGCGCGTTCGCGCATCGAGCTGATCGATCTCCCGCACAAAACCAGGCCGCACAAAGGATTGCTTTAGAGCGGCGACATCCCCGGCCGATAGTTTTGCGGTGACCAAGGGAAAGGCCAGCGCAGCCGAGTGGGCCAAAATTCCCTGAGTCTGTAGGAGTCCTTGCCGTTCCGCCAAGTCCTGCAGCGCCGCCTGGTTTGCCTTGGAAGAACTAAGTGCCGGAGAAAGCGTTTGCATCCAGCCTTCGGAGTCCAGAGCACGAAGTACACGGACCGGGTCGTCTTCGTGGAAGATCTCCTCGAGCTCGTAACCACGGTGCCACGCGTCCAGGGCGGAGATGTAACCTTCCTCCTTGGCCGATTCATACCGCTGGCGGGTCCGCTCTTCCATGTGCCAGCCAAGGCGCGAGCATAGCCGTGCCGCACGGATTAGCCTGGAAGGCTCTTCGATGAATCCATAGTTGCTCACCAGCCGGAGTTCGCGGTTCTCGATGTCGGCTACACCGTTCAGCGGATCGATCAGCAGGCCGAACGAGCCTTCGTTCAACGAAATTGCCATGGCGTTCGCCGTGAAGTCGCGGCTGCGCAGATCGTCGGCAAGAGTTGCCGATTCATAGACCGGCCTACCCGGTTTTGGATAGGTCACACTCATGGCGGAGGCCACTTCCACACGCACACCGCCGGGAAACGTGAGGAATAACTTCTGCGCCGGGCCGTGATCACCGGAGACAACAGCCCCAGCTAACTCCAATGCTGTCTTCAGTTTTGGGGCTTCGCCCTGAACTGTCAGATCAATGTCACGGATGGAACCGCCGCCTGTAAGGTCGCGCACAGCGCCGCCCGTCAGGAATAACGTCGCATCGTTCTCTCCGGCAACGGCGCGAATGGTTCCGATCGCCCTCTGTTGTGCAGGCGAAAGACGGGTTTCCAGCAGATAGATATAATCAACCATGTATTGTTCCAGTCTGTAATACGCAACCCCAACTGCAGGTTGCGCTGTGCCGGTAACCAGCCCTAAACAAAGGCTTTAGGCGCAGTGCGGAACCTCGGCACAAAATGTGAGTGTAGCATGGCGGGTTTCCGGCCGCTACCCTTTTCCGTTGGGATGCGTTGTTTGTGTGGGTGAGATCATCCGGTTTACGGCTGATGGTGCAGCCGTCGTTGGAGTAAGGTTGGCTTCCAGTCGGAAGAAGGTCGTGGTGCGCCGGTTCTCTCCAGGTCCGCTGTGGGGCTACCTGCCTGCGAGTGGATTGTTGGAGCCAAACCTCACCGACACTCTGCCTCTGCTCGATCTGAGCGGTCGCACCCAGACCGTGCCACTCATTGAAGTGAAGTACGTCTGCTTCGTCCGCGATCTAAACACTGCAGACTCTGTGAATCCGGAGCGGCTTACCCGTAAGACGTTTCCCAACCGGCCGCGTGCCGAAGGGCTTTGGGTGCGCATGCACCTGCGCGACGGTGACCTTATTGAAGGATTGGCCGCGCTGGACGCCAGCTTTGCAGACGGCTGGGTCGAGGATCGTGGTGTTCACCTTGTCCCCCCGGACGTGCGCGGCAATACCCAGCGCTTGTACATCCCAAGGTCGGCGATGGCCGCGTTCGAGGTCATGGCTGTGGTGACAAGCCCTTCCCGCCGAAAGACCGCAGAACGTGCCGCGACAGAACAGGATCGGCAACCCGGCCTGTTTCCTCTGGATTTGCCGCCCGGCGCAAGAACTCAGTAATCAGGGAATTCACTTGCCGACACGCACCTTGCGCAGTGTGAGGTGAGCGATGCGGTCTTCCTGCACGGCAAAGCCGCGGCCCGGGAAGGTGGGAACCTTGATCTCACCGTCCGAAGTAACGGCCACCTCCGGTTGGATGATGTCCTCCGTCCAATAGCGTTTCGAAGCCGAAACGTCGCCCGGCAACGTGAACCCGGGCAAGCTGGACAGGGCGATGTTGTGCGACCGGCCTATGCCGCTTTCCAGCATGCCACCACACCACACCGGAATGCCGTGCTGCACGGCAATGTCATGGATCGCAAGCGCCTCAGAGAAGCCTCCAACCCTTCCGACTTTAATGTTGATGATCTTAGCTGCGCCAAGTTCAAGTGCTGCTTGAGCATCGCGCCGGTTGCGAATGCACTCGTCTAGACAGATGGGTGTCTGAAGCTGCCGCTGTAGCTCCGCGTGGAAGTAGAAGTCGTCGTACCAGAGCGGCTGCTCGATCATGAGCAGGTGGAACTGGTCCCAGCTGCGGATATGGTCTGCGTCGCTCAGCTTGTAGGCGGAGTTGGCATCACAGCTCAGCAGAATGTCGGGCCAGCGCTCGCGCACGGCGGCGAACATGGCAGAGTCATAGCCGGGCTGGCACTTGAGCTTGATGCGCTGGTAGCCTGCTGCCACTTCGATTTCCACCTTGGCAAGTTGCTGCTCTAGCGTGGGCTGCATGCCGATAGACACGCCGCAGGCGATGGTCTCGCGCGTACCACCCAGCAGTTTAGCCAGCGGGACGCCCTTGACCTGCGCCTCCAGGTCCCAAACTGAGTTTTCCAGCGCGGCCTTGGCCATGCGATGGCCGCGCACCTGCAGCAGGAGGTCCGGCACGGCGCGACCGCTCGCGACGTTCTTGCCGATGAGGCGCGGCGCAAGCTCCTGCTCCGTGATGAGCCAGGCGGTATCGATCATCTCGTCGGAGAAGAAGGGGTGCTCGCCCGCCACGCACTCGCCCCAGGCGGTCAGCCCCTCAGCCTGCAGCTCGACCAGCAGAATGCGTCGGTCCGTGGTCTTGCCAAAGCTGGTGACAAAGGGATGCACCAACGGCATGCGGATTTCGCGCAGGATGATGCTGTCGATTTTCATGGGGTCTCCTGTGTGGTGCCGACGGGCTCACCGGGTGGCAGCGGACCCAGCAGAAAACTGCCCGATCCGTCAGCCTCGCGCGCGTAGCCAGTGGCGGCAAGACCAGCAGCGAAGTGCTGCTGCAGCTGCTCGCGGATATGGCCCTGCGCTGCCGCAGCCCGCGGATCGCCCGCTGCCTTCCAGTTGTAAATGTCAGCCGGCACGCTCACCCGTGCTGTGACGGGGTCCTGAGCGGGCGCGCCCTCCAACCGCGAGGCGACGCGGTCTGAGCCGATCCACCACTCCGCGTACAGCCGGTCCGTGGGCAACCCACCCTGCAGTGGCGACGAGGATGCACCGTAAAAGTTTGGCTGGTACCGGCGGCTGACCGCGCCCAGCCGCTGCAGGTTGAAGAAGCTGTTCTTGATCTCCAATGGATCGTACGTCCACTCGATCAACCGAATTCCCTGCTCTAACGCCAGCTCTCGCTGCGCCAGCTTCAGGCGACGGCCCAGCCCGCCATTGCGGAACTCCGGCGCGACCGCCAGCATCTGCGAGTGGATGTAGCCAACGCCGCCGCGCTGCGCAGGCAGGCCCAGGTTGAACGCCACCAGCCGGTTGCCGTTCCACGCGCCTAGCACGTGGCCGCCCAGCTTTTCTGCGAGAAAGAAGACGCGGCGCGGCAGCAGTTCGCCCGCGGAGTACTGCCATGTCTGCTGCTGCAGGTCCACGCAGGCGTCAAACTCGGCAAAGGTGGTCAGCCGGGTGATACGCGGTTCGCTCATCCGGCGCGCTCCGCCTGCTTGGCCGCGGCCCAGAGGGCTTCCTTTTCGTCTAGCGACAAAGCTGCAAACTCCGGGCCGGCAGCCTGCTCCATAGAACCGAAGCGGCGGCGAAACTTCGCATTGGCCTTACGCAGGGCCTGCTCTGGATCCACCTGCAGGTGGCGCGACAGATTGGTGAGCACAAAAAGCAGGTCGCCCACCTCCTCCTCTACCTTGACCGGGTCGGGCGTGGCGGTCAGTTCGGCGCGAACCTCCGCAACCTCCTCCTGCACCTTGTCGAACAGGCCGGAAACGTCTGGCCAGTCGAAACCAACTTTCGCGGCCTTTGCTCCGAGCTTGCGCGCCTCCACCAGCGCCGGAACAAAGCGTGGCACATCGGCCATCACACCATCGTTCGCCTTCGGCTTGCCTGCGCGTTCCTCGGCCTTCACGCGTTCCCACGTGCGGTTCACGTCAGCGGCAGTTTCCGCAACAGCATCGCCGAAGATGTGCGGATGGCGGCGGACCAGCTTCGCGCTCAGACCGCGGGCGACGTCCTCCATACTGAAGTGGCTCTCATCGGCAGCAATCTGCGCATAAAAGATGACCTGCAGTAGCAGATCTCCCAGTTCGTCGCGCAGTTCCGGCCAGGCCCGGCGATCGATGGCGTCGAAGACCTCGTAGGTCTCTTCCAGCGTGTGCGGCTTAATGGAGTCGAAGGTCTGCTCGCGGTCCCATGGACAGCCGCCCGGCCCGCGCAGCCGTGCCAGCAGGGCTACACATTGCGCCACGGCTTGGCCAGTGGACTCTGAAGTTGTGAGTGACTCCATAACCCAATGCTAGCAAGCCGTATTCTGCTGTCATCCTGAGCGGAGCGAAGTACCCGATGCCGCTGAGTGTGGCATTGCTGCACCGGCATTGCCGGCGAGAAACGTTCAGCTTCATTGCTCTGGCAGGATGCGCAGCGATCCTTCGGTCGCTTCGCTCGGTAAGGATGACGAAGCGTCTATTGATGCGCTAGCTACTCTCAGCTGCATGCAGCGCCTGAACGACCTTCGCCGTGGTGATCGCCTGCCCCACATGCCGCTGGGTGTGGTCCGCAATGTGCACCAGCAGACCGGCCACGGTGACGGGCAGCCTCGACCGGCCCACGTGGCGTGGTTTGGCAAACTGCTCTGGACGGAAGCGCAGGAGTCGTTCCTTTGCCTTTGCGATGGCCGCCTCAAACTCCTGCAGCGGGTCGGCTGTGGCGAGCGCCTCCTCGCGCAGTGCGAGCAACTGTGCCTCACTCAGCGACGCACCTTCGGCGTAGGTCATCAGCCGGTCTAGGCTGCGTGCAAGGTGCCGCATCTGAAAGCCGACCGAAGGCAGCCCAAGCGGCGCAGTCTCGCGTGCCTCGGCGTCCAGCGGGCCGCACCAGCGCACCACTTCTTCGTTTGCCAGTTCCAGCGCGTGCAGCACAGCGCGGAGTACCGGCTCCACGTCTGTGTGCGTTCCGCGCAGCCACGGCTCTACCCGCCCCTCCGGCATAGCACCTCGCTGCTAAACTTGGATGCGATACGCCATGTTTGAAAACCTCCAGGAAAAGCTGCAGCGCACCTTCAAGAACCTTCGCGGTCAGGGCACCATCACCGACGAAAACATCAGCGAGGCCCTGCGCGAAATCCGCCTGGCGTTGCTCGAATCCGACGTCAACCTGAACGTGGTCAAGAGCACCATCGAGCACATCCGCGAAAAGGCCATCGGCACGCAGGTGGCCACCGCGCTGTCGCCCGCCGAGCAGATCGTGAAGATCGTGCACGACGAGCTGGTGAACACCCTCGGCAAGGACACCGCGCGCTTCAAGTTCAGCTCGCAGCCGCCCACCGTCATCCTAATGGCGGGCCTGCAGGGCTCCGGCAAAACGACCACCACCGGCAAGCTGGCCGCGTGGCTCAAAAAGGGCGGCCATCGCCCCATGTTGGTGTCCGTCGACGTCTACCGTCCCGCCGCGCGCGAACAGCTCGCCATCGTCGCCAAGAGCGTCGGCGCGCAGATCTTCATCGGCAAGATCAATGAGGAGCAAGCAGGCACGCCGCTGGTCGAGCGCCTGGCCAAGGAGGCGCTGCGCGAGGCGCGCAACTTCGGCAATGACGTCCTGCTGGTCGATACCGCGGGCCGCCTCGGCATCGACACCGCGCTCATGGACGAAATGAGCCGCCTCAAGGCGCTGCTGAACCCCAGCGAAATCCTTTTCGTGGCCGACGCCATGACCGGGCAGGACGCCGTCAACTCCGCCGACGCCTTCCATAAGCAGCTGGGCATTACCGGCGTTGTGCTGACCAAGATGGACGGCGACGCCCGCGGTGGCGCGGCGCTCTCCATCCGCGATGTGACGGGCGCGCCGGTCAAGTTCCTGGGCACAGGCGAAAAGCCCGACGCCTTCGAGGCCTTCCACCCGGACCGCATCGTCTCGCGCATCATGGGTATGGGCGACATTGCCACCCTGCTCGAACGCGCGGAAGAAAAGCTCGACCGCGGCAAGGCCGAAGACTTCGCCAAGAAAGCCCTCAGCGGCGACGGCTTTTCACTGGAGGACTTTCGCGACCAGTTGCGCCAGATCAAGAAGCTCGGCTCCATGCAATCCATCTTGAAGATGCTGCCCAGCGTCGGCCCGTTCCAGGGCTTGCAGCAGGCGGCAGAACACGTGGACGAGGGCCAGCTCACGCGCGTGGAGTCCATCATCAATTCCATGACGCGGAAGGAGCGGCTGGACCACGAGATTATCAACGGCTCGCGCCGCCGTCGCATTGCCGCAGGCAGCGGCACATCGGTTCAGGACGTGAACCAACTGCTGAAGCAGTACGCGCAGATGCGCAAGATGTTCAAGGGCTTGGGCTCAGGTGGCGGCAAAATGCAGCGCCGCCTGATGAGCCAGATGGGCAGCATGGGCCGCGGCGGCTTCGGACGGTGAGCCAGAACAGGGCGTGGTGCATCGCTTACTGCGGGTATTTCGTGACAGGCTGCAAGACGCCCGCCTTGCTACTGTTCGCGGTGCCACCGATGCCGTTGATTACATGCGTGATTTGACCGCTTCCGTTCAGGAAGACCGTTCCCGCGTCCGTAATGGTGGTGCCGACGGCTGGGACCGTGATGGCATTGTCTTCCACAATGTTGACGCCCAGGTTGAAGAACGAGTACACGCCCAACCCGAACGCCTGGTGTGAGTTGACCGAGTTGGAAACGGCGTATGACGCATAGCCGTTGGCTGAACCGTTCTTCCATGCGGCCTGGCTGGGCGGGTCGTAGGGCAGTTCGCTTTGGTAGAAGATCGTTTCCCCGTTGTTGCCGTTCCAAAGCACCTGCTGCTTTTGATAGTGCTCCACTGCAAGCCCGGTCGCGGTGACGCGATCGCCATTCACGACGAGACCGTGGTCGGCGGTGTTCAACGTCCAGCCCGCACCGGTACCATGGTCGGCACGCCATGCCCAGATGTCATCCAGGATGACGTCAGAGCTATCCACTTCCAGGCTGTTCGTGGCCTTGCCAGCGGTGGCCCCGCCAATCCGGAAGAACACGTCGCTAACCAGCGACGGATGGTTGATGTGCTGGAAGAAACCGCCGGTGGGCAGCGAGAAGCCGAACAGCCCGAAGCCCATCTTGAGCAAGGCAGGCGAGTTCCTGGGGCCTGCATCCAGGATGAGGCCCGCGATGCTCAGGTTGTCCACGTCTGCGACGGTGATCGCCTCTGTCCCGTTCTGCGGAACCAGCGTCGGAAAGCCCAAGCCAAGCACGACCGTGTTCGGCCGTTCCACGATGATGGGCGCTTTGAGCGCGTAGACGCCAGGTGTTAGCAGCAGGTTTTTGCCAAGCAGCAGGGCCAGGTTGATCTCGCCCACGGGTGTTGTCGGGGTGGCCACAAAGAACGTGTCGAGCGACAGGAACTTGCCGGGTGTGCTGCTGGTTGCCGACCAGGTGGTCCCGGTGCCGTTGCGCTGCACGGCCGGCACAAACACGCCGAAGTTCTTGTTGGCGTCTTCGGTCAGGTAAGGCCGCTCGCGGCTTACGGGCGTGCTGGTCAGCGTGGTGTACGTCTGGTTGGGATAGCTCTGGGCAGGGGCACCCGTCACACCAGAGAACACCTGGTTCCACACACCGTTCGACCAGCCACCGATTCGGCTGTTACGTACGTAGAACTGCTGCTGCGAACCGTTCACAACACTTGCGCCGGTCTGCGAGTCGGCAATGAAGCCGCCGCTGGCGTAGCTGGGACCGGTGCAGTAATCCATCAGCGTCACGTTGGAGCCGTTGTTGTTGATCTGCACGCGACGCAGCGGGCTGGCCTGCGACACCGCCCAGAACTCACCGGAGTAGCACCCCGCGCCGGGCGGGTTCACGACGTTGATCGTCAGGTTCGACATGGAACGCCAGAAGTTGTCCAGCGCGTTGCAGCCGTCGGAGAAGCACTGGTTGTAGACGTTAATGCTCCCGTTGATGACAACATCCCCCGGGTTCGTGCCCAGTCCCGCCACTTCTGTGTAGTAGCCGACCTTGAAGTTCAACGGTGCCGCAGATGTGCCATAGGTGCCCGGCTCAAACAGCAGGGCCACACGCTGCGTGCCGAACTGGTTGGGAATCTGCTGGGCAGAGATGGCATCTACGGTGGACTTGATCAGGCTGAGCGGCATGGACGGGTTGAACACAATCACGTTCTGCCCGAAGGCTGAGGATGTGGGCACGGCTTGCGCGGAAAGGGTCATCGCCGTAGCGCACACGCTTGCTCCTGCGAGCAATGCGATGCGACCGGCAAAAGAGTGTGCAAGCGAAATGGCCAAGCTGGTAACTCCAGGGTGAGCTTCGGTAAGCGCCCCACAGTACGGCTCGGTCTGCTGCGTTGTCAATCCTGCAAGCATGGCAGGTGGCCGGCAGCGCAGGATGGCGCTCGAAGGCGTGCAGATCCGTACGTCCGGTGCTTTCCGGTTTGCACTGTGAAAGCCGCTCAGGAAAATACGGCACTTCACTTCATGGCCGGCATGCTTGCAAGGCGTGAGGCAGCACCGTAGACTCCTTCGCATGAAGATATCGATTGTGAAAGCCTTTAGCTCAGTACTGCTGCTGTGCGCCGCTTCTGCTCTCCCTGCGCAGGACTGGGCCGTCAAGCGGCTGGATGCTTCGCCCCGCCACCATGAGTACGTCACGCTTAAGGTTGCGGGCCGCGATGTGCAGGCGTTTGTCGTATATCCCGAGGTGAAGTCGAAAGCAACCAGCATCGTACTGATCCCGGAGATCTTCGGGCTGAGCGCGTGGGCAAAGACAATGGCGGACGACCTGGCGGCAGCGGGCTACGTCGTCATCGCACCCGACGTTCTGACCGGCAAGGGACCCAACGGCGGCGGTACCGACAGCTATACGTCCCAAGACCAGGTGACCAAAGCCGTGAGCGGACTTCCGGCCGATGAGGTGCTGGCCGACCTGGATGCGGCGTCGGACTACATCCGCGCCGTGCCTGCTAGCAACGGTAAGTTCGCTTCCGTTGGCTTCTGCTGGGGCGGGGGCAAGAGCTTCGCCTTTGCCACGCATCGCAAGGATCTGAGCGCGGCATTTGTCTTCTACGGGCCGCCGCCCAGCGACGCGGACTTGGCGAACATCGCCGCGCCGGTCTACGGTTTCTACGGCGGCAATGACGCGCGGATCGATGCGACGATTCCCTCAACCATCACCGCGATGAAAGCCGCAGGTAAGACGTATGAACCAGTCACCTACGACGGCGCGGGCCACGGCTTTATGCGCGCGGGGGTCGATCCCAGCAACACTGTGGAGGCGAATAAGACCGCGCGCGAGCAGGGCTTTGCCCGTTTGACAGCGGAACTCGCGAAGATCGGTAAAGCCCCCTCCGCGAAGAAGACGCGCGCTGCACTGTCTGAAAGATACCCGGGCAAGGTGGTTGCGAAGACACAGTCGCAGTGTCACGACACTGCCATATAGGGCATGTAGGAGAACCTCTATGAAGGCTGAAATGCAACCGAAGATCAAGCCATTTCTCTGGTTCAACGGCAATGCCGAAGAAGCTGTCGACTTCTACCTCTCTGTTTTTTCGAACGCAAAGAAATTCAGCGGCCTGACCGGCGAAGGTGGCAAACCGGTCACGATTACCTTCCAACTGGAAGGCACCAGCTTCACGGCAATGAACTACCCGACGAACGACCACTTCAACAAGTCAATCTCATTCGTGGTGAGTTGCAAGACCCAGGCGGAAATCGATGATTACTGGGAGAAGCTGTCGGCCGATGGCCAGGAACTGGACTGCGGCTGGGTCACCGACAAGTTTGGTCTGTCATGGCAGATTGTGCCTGAAAACATCTTCGACCTGGTCAGCAGGCCGGGCGGCATGCAGGCCATGCTCAAGATGAGAAAGTTCAACCTCGCGGAGTTAGAAGCCGCCGCGAGCGCAAGCTAAGCGGAACACGACGGGTGCGAGAATCAGAGCATGGTCGCCCTTCAGTCCCAGCTGGATGAAATCACGCAGAACACTCGTAAGCTGGTGCAGCCCGACCGGATGGCAATCAGCGAGCAGTCCATCGCGGAGCTGTTTGCTTCCGGCATTGAGGATCGCATCTTGCCGGTGGGAGCCACGGCACCCCGATTCGCGCTGCCTGACGCCGTCACAGGCAAGGAGGTGCGCTCCAGTGACCTGCTGGCGCTTGGTCCTGTGATCGTCAACTTCTTTCGCGGTCGATGGGACCCGTACTGTGTCACCGAGTTGGAGACATGGCGCGACCTATACCCGCGCGTGCGGCAGCGTGGTGCCCTGCTGGTGGGCATCTCACCGCAGACGCTCCGACAGAGCGACTTCGCCGTGCAGCAGCATGGCATCCCCTTTCCTCTGCTGCACGACAGCAATTGCGCCGTTGGTGCGCAGTTCGGCGTTGCGTACCCGGTCTCCACTGCCATGCAGGCGTACTATCGCTCCATCCTCGTTAATCTGCCGTTCATCAACAGCGGCAAGAACGTGATGGCGGCGCCCGACGATAGCGTGTGGAACCTGCCGCTGCCCGCAACCTTCGTCATCGGCCAGGATGGCACGATCCATTTCGCAGAAGCTCACGCCGACTTCCGGGTGAGACCCGAACCGGAAGACGCCCTGAGCGCTGTTTAGTTCCAAAGGAAAGAGGGTGCCTTTCGGCGCCCCCTTTTTAGAGATCCCTTTGCTGCGTCTAGAACTGGCCCCACAGTAGTTGGTTGTACACGTCGTGATGGAACTGCACTTCCGAAGCCTTCACGATGGTGCCCAGGAGGCGCGGAGAGCGATCGGCGGACGCCTGCTTCAACTCCGCGTAACGCGACTTCACATCCTCGCCCAGCAGCGTGGTTGCCCAGTCTGCCGCGCGGAAGTGCTCCAGCGCCGTGTAGATGTTGTCTGGCAGGTAACGCTGCGCCTGGCGCAAGTTTTCGATCTTCCCGATCTCACCATCAAGACCGGTCTTGAAGATGGAATAGAGCACCGCGTAAGGATTGGCATCCGGTCCAACCGAACGAACCTCCACGCGCGCCGACTTTTCGTTACCAATCGGAATGCGTACCATCGACCCGCGATCCGTAGCAGAAGCCTTGATCTGGTTTGGTGCCTCGAAGTGCGGATCGAGACGGCGATAGGCATTGACGCTGGCATTGAGCAAGAGGCAAATGTCGTTGCCGTGCGTCAGGATGCGGTCGATGAAGCTCCAGGCCATGGCTGACATGCCCTCTTCACCCTTGGCGTCAAAGAACAGGTTCTTCTTGTCTTTGGTAATGGACACATTGGTGTGCATGCCACTGCCATTCACGCCGGTCACGGGCTTCGGCAGGAACGATGCCGTCATACCCATCTGCGTAGCCACTTGACGGCAAATGAGCTTGTAGAGCTGGATCTGGTCGGCTGCGGAAACCACGTCGCCATAGGTGTAATTGATCTCGAACTGCGAGGGCGCGACTTCCGGGTGGTCCTTCTCGTTTTCGAAACCCATGGCGCGCTGCACTTCCGCAGCCGTGTCAATGAACTCGCGCAAGGGATCGCCCGGCAGAGAGTGGTAGTAACCCCCTGCATTCACGTATTCAAATGCGCCGGTCTTCGGGAAGGTCCTCTCCGCGTCCACTCCCTCAAACAGAAAGCCTTCCACCTCGTTGGCAGCGTTCAGCGTGTAGCCATTCTCGCTGAATTGTTTGTTTGCATACTGCTTCAAAATGCCGCGCAGATCGGCCGCGTACGGTTGGCCGTTCTTATCGATCACCTCGCCGAAAACAAGCATTTTGCCCGCGCCGAACACGTCGGGCGGCGTCCAGTAGAAGGCATTCCAATCCAGCCCCAGGCGTAGATCGCTTTCCTTTTGCGCCGTAAAGCCCCGGATGGAAGAACCGTCAAACGTCAGGTTGTCGTAACTGTTCGTGATGAACTTGCGGTCGTAGTCCAGCATGTGCAGCCGGCCTTCCAGGTCGCTGAAAACCACCGTGACGGCCTTGATGCCCTTGGTGTCGGTCAGGTACTTCAACCGCTCTTCCTGGACTTTGTCGATCTTCACTCGCTGCTTGCGCTGGTCCTTGGCGGCGAGGTTGAGATCTTCCAGTTCCTCATACGACAGTTCGAGAAAATCACGGTAATTGGCTGACATACGACTCCTTATCAGGTAGGCGCGACTCGCCGCGGCAGCGCCGTTGCGGTTGCGGGGACCATGGTGAGCAGATGAAATTGTGCGTGATCGTGTCAGGAGCGTGAAAAAGCCTGCTCCCAGCTAAAAAGTATCAGAATCTTTCATGGGGCGGACGCTGATTTCATACATGGTTGGTAGATGCCCGCCTCGCTCATGAACCGGTGTCGCGCATGTGATACTTTCTATCGGGTGCCAGTTCTGGCAGCCCATAAGGAAGCGCCTCTCCCGCCGGCGTCTCCTATGAATGCAGCACACATCGCGTTCAAGGTTCGGCTGGCAACCACCCCGCGCGTTTTACCTCCGGAGGATCTCCAAGTTGGGCATAAATATGGTTCCCAAGCGCCTGTTTTTTACCAAGGGCGTGGGTCGGCATAAGGAACGGCTGACATCGTTTGAAATGGCGTTGCGCGACGCCGGTATTGCGGCGCAAAATCTGGTCCGGGTGTCGTCCATCTTCCCGCCAAAGTGCAAGATGATCACGCGCAAGGAAGGCCTGACCTACCTAAATCCGGGCGAAGTGGTGTTTGCCGTGGTCGCGGAAAACAGCACGCGCGAACCACATCGCCTGGTAGTATCTTCCATCGGTGTCGCTATCCCGACCGACCGCAACACCTACGGCTACCTGTCGGAGCACCACAGCTTCGGCGAGACCGAGGAGCAGGCTGGCGACTACGCCGAAGAACTGGCCGCTGAGATGCTGGCCACCACGCTGGACGTGGACTTCGACCCGGAAAAGAGCTGGGACGAGAAGAAGGAGATCTACCGCATCTCCAACAAAATCGTTCGCACCGCGAATGTGACGCAAAGCGCCGTGGGCGACAAAAAGGGCCTGTGGACGACAACGATCGCCGCAGCCATCCTGATCTTCGACGACGAGCCGAACGTCGCCTAAGAGTAATGCATCGCGACTGTGGCGCTGGCGGAGGTTAGCCAGCGCCATTCTCATGGAGATGAGTTGCTTATGGATCTTGGCATTCTCGAGAAAGTACGTATACGCGAAGTGTGGCCGGGCGAGGCTCGTGACTTCACTCCGTGGCTTGCCTCAGAAACGAATCTCGCTCTTCTGGGGACAGCCATTGGCATTGATCTTGAGCTGGATTCAACCGAAGTTTATGTTGGCAGTTACAGGTTAGATATCCTGGCACGCGATGCAGGTGGAGCTGCAGTCGTGATCGAAAATCAGTTTGGAGCTACAGATCACTCTCACCTTGGCCAACTTCTTACCTATGCTGCAGGGGTCAATAGTGAGGGCAAAGCTGGCGCAAAGGCGGTGGTGTGGATTGCGGAAGACTTTTGCGAACCTCACCGGGGAGCACTCGATTGGCTCAACAGTGTTTCCGAATCGGGTGTCAGCTTCTTTGGCATCCAGATCGAGCTGTGGCGGATCGGCAACTCATTGCCAGCTCCGCGGTTCACAGTCATAAGTAAGCCAAACGGATGGCAGCGGGCTGCAGTACAGCAGACTACGACCACTCAGACCGATGAGCTCTACCTCGCTTTTTGGACAGCATTTATCGCATTCTGCCGTCAGCATGGAACCACTCTCCGTCTGCCCAATCCATGGGGAAGAAGTTGGCTCCCGACCACCATTGGACGTGCCAACTTCTTGGTCAGCCTAGTAGTAAATCGCAGAGGCGAAGTGCGCTGCGAACTCTATCTCTCTGGTCCCAAAGCGAAGCGTGCCTTTCAACTACTTGCAAGCGAAAGGGACGTGTTGATGCAAGAGCTTGGGCGTGATGTCTGCTTCGAAGAATTACCCACTCGCATGGCATCAAGAATTGAGATGACCATCATGGCGGATGTCACAGCCAAGGAACAGTGGACAGACATACATGCATGGCTAAAGGCCACAGGTGAACAGTTTCAGCGGGCCTTTACAGGCCGGGTAAGAGCACTCATACTCGACGACTCTGAAGATATGGCGGCGAACGCATGAGCCACATCTCCCACGATAACTCCCAGCAGTTCGCCAGCGACAACTACTCCGGTATCTGCCCAGAGGTTTGGGCGGCCATGGCCGAGGCCAACCACGGGCACGCCACGGCCTACGGCGACGATCCGTGGACGCAGCGCGCGTCCGATCTGTTCCGCGAGGTGTTTGAGACGGACTGCGAGGTGTTCTTCGCGTTCAACGGCACCGCGGCGAACTCGTTGGCTCTGGCCTCGCTGTGCCAAAGCTACCACTCTGTCATCTGCTCCAACACCGCGCATGTGGAGACGGATGAGTGTGGCGCGCCCGAGTTCTTTTCCAACGGCAGCAAGCTGCTGACCGCGCACACGCAGGACGGCAAGCTAACGCCGCAGGCGATTCGCGCGCTGGCCACCTCGCGTGGCGACATTCATTTTCCCAAGCCCCGCGCAGTGACCATCACGCAATCGACGGAGACCGGCCGCGTTTACCGCGTGGATGAGATCGCCGCACTGAGCGAGACCTGCCGTGAGCTGGGCCTGCACCTGCACATGGATGGCGCTCGCTTCAGCAATGCCTTGCTGGGCGTGGGCTGCTCCGCGGCTGAGATGACGTGGAAGGCAGGCGTTGAGGTGCTGTGCTTTGGAGGCACCAAGAACGGCATGGCCATTGGCGAGGCCATCGTGTTTTTTGACCGAGCCCTGGCGCGCGACTTTGACTACCGATGCAAGCAGGCCGGGCAGCTAGCATCAAAAATGCGCTTTCTCTCTTCGCCATGGATCGGCATGTTGGAGGCCGGCGCTTGGCGGCGGAACGCAGAACACGCCAACACCTGCGCCCGGCACCTCTGCACGTCCATTCAGGGCCTTAAACATGCACAGATCATGTTTCCCGTCGAAGCAAATGCCGTGTTTCTGCTGACGGACGAAGATCGTCTGCAACACTTGCGTGAACGTGGCTGGCGTTTTTACACCTTTATCGGTGGTGGTGCGCGTTTTATGTTCGCGTGGGACACAGATCTAGCGCGTGTGGACGAGTTGGCGAATGACATCTGCGACATTATGAGGTGACTGTGATCACAGCCTTTCGATCCGTAATGCCGCTTATCCCCACCGGGAACACACTTGCTGAAGCCCTGCAGTTTTACACGGCACAGCTCGGCTTCCAGGTCGATGCGCAGTGGGATGGCGGTGCAGTCATCCGTCGCTGCTGTGTCAGTTTCATGCTCGTGCCAAACAGCAACCGCGAATGGGCCGACAACTCAAGCTTCAGCATCGGGGTGGACGACCTAGATGACCTCTACCGTGAATACAGCGAACGTGGTGTTCCGATGGGACCGCTGGAGGTAAAGTTTTGGGGTCGCCGCGAGTTCCACATGATTGTTCCGTCCGGCGTGTGTCTCCAGTTCTTCGCCGCGTCAGGCAAGGAGGAACAGTGAAGAAGACCAACGTCGCGCTGATCCAGATGAGCTGCGAGCCGGACACCGGCAAGAATCTCGAGAAGGCTGCGGACCGCATTGTGGACGCCGCGAAGCACGGCGCGGAGCTGATCTGCCTGCCGGAGCTGTTCCGAGCGCAGTATTTTTGCCAGCGTGAGGACCATGCCCTGTTCGCCACGGCGGAATCCATCCCTGGCCCCAGCACGGAGCGCCTTGCGACCGTCGCACGCGACCACAAGGTGGTCATCATCGCTTCGCTTTTCGAGCGGCGCGCGCCCGGCCTGTACCACAACACCGCGGTCACGCTGGAGCGCGATGGCAGCATCGCCGACACGTACCGCAAGATGCACATCCCGGACGACCCGCTCTACTACGAGAAGTTTTATTTCACGCCGGGTGACCTGGGCTTTCGCGCGCTGCAGTCCACCGCGGGCAACATCGGCACGCTCGTCTGCTGGGATCAGTGGTACCCGGAGGGCGCGCGCGTCACCGCGCTAAAGGGTGCGGAAACGCTGTTCTTCCCCACTGCCATTGGCTGGCACCCCAGCGAAAAGGCCGAGTTCGGCGAGGCGCAGTACGAAGCCTGGCAGACCACGCAGCGCGCCCACGCCATCAGCAACGGCGTGTGGGTGTGCGCGATTAACCGCGTCGGGTTTGAGCATGGTGATGTGGTGCACGACGGCGTGAGCATGCCTGGGCCAGAGGGCGCGGGCCTGGAGTTCTGGGGAGGTTCTTTTATCGCCGATCCATTCGGCCGTATTGTCGCAAAAGCCTCGCACGACAAGGAAGAGACGCTCTACGCCGACATTGACCCAGCACAGGTAGAGATCACGCGCCAGCACTGGCCCTTCCTGCGCGACCGCCGCATCGATGCGTACGAGGGCGTGACGAAGAGGTTCTTGATCTAGACATTTGGCGTACACTCTGGCCATGTTCCGCTGGCCAGCAGTTGCGCTCACTTTTATCTGTGCAGCAAATGCGCAGGATGCAGGCTTCGTCGACACCAAGCCAGTCGAGCACATCTTTGCTGAATCGTGCGATGTAGTAAGGCCTGCCATGCTCGCCTATTTTCAAAAGCAAGATTGGCCGCTAACACCTACTTCCTCCTGCACTAACTGCCTCACTGGGACGAGCCGAAAGCTTCATGACGGAGCTGGGCACCGGCTCACAAGCAATCGCAACGCAATCAAAAACTACACCACGTACGCCCTGCAGTACGAGCAACCAGGGCCACTGGCCTTCATCGTGCATCCGCAGATGCAGGCAAAAGCGACACTGCATTTGGATCCCATGGGCAGCAGCTGTCACATAGCTATGCACTTTCTGTATAGCTGGTATGGCGCGGAGCTCGTACTCGGCTTTCCGGTAGACGGCGACACCGCAAGTGGCTATAGCAACGGCAAACTGGAGACGTCATACCTGCACGCGCTACAACAGCACTTCGTGAGCAACAGCAGTAACAAGAGCGTCTCATTACACTGAAAGAGATGATAGGAAGACCAGACAGCCTCGGCTACCGCATGCCCGCCGAGTGGGACGCACATGCTTCCACCTGGATTGCGTGGCCGCACAATGCCGAGGACTGGCCCGGCAAGTTCCAGCCCATTCCGTGGGTGTACTCGGAGATCGTGCGGCACCTGTCGCAGGTGGAAGAGGTCAACATCCTCGTCAACGACGCGAAGGCCGAGAAGGTGGCGCGGCGCATTCTGCTGCGTGCCGGGGCGAACCTGGCGCGGCTGCACTTTCACCACTGGCGCACCGATCGCATTTGGCTGCGTGACAGCGGCCCCACTTTCGTTAAGAAAGAGAGCGAAGTCGCCATCACCAACTGGAAGTTCAACGCCTGGGCCAAGTACCCCAACTGGCAGCATGACGACCAGATTCCCGAGCACGTCGCAAAGCTGCGCGATATGCAGCGCTTCGATCCGATGGTCACGGTGGATGGGCAGGAGCGGCGCGTGGTGCTGGAAGGCGGCTCCATCGACGTAAACGGCGCGGGTGCCATGCTGACCACGGAAGAATGCCTGCTGAGCGAGGTGCAGCAGCGCAACCCGGGCGTGAGCCGCGAGCAGCTGGAGCAGGTCTTCTGCGACTACCTTGGTGTGGAGCAGGTGCTTTGGCTGAATCGCGGCTGCTCGGGCGACGACACGCATGGCCACGTGGACGACATCGCGCGCTTCATTTCCGCCGACACCATCGTCGCCGCCACGGAAGGCAACACCGCCGACGAAAACCATCTGCCTCTGGCCGAAAATCTCGAACGCCTGCGCAGCTTCAAGCGCCCGGGCGGCGAAGCGTTCAAGATCATCGAGCTACCCATGCCCTCGCCAGTCATCTTCGATAACGAGCGCCTGCCTGCAAGCTACGCGAACTTCTACATCGCCAACGGCCTGATCTTGGTACCCACCTTCAACGACGCAAACGATCGTGTCGCGCTGAACACGCTGGCCGACTGCTTTCCGGATCGCAAGGTCGTCGGCATTCACTGTGGCGACTTCATCTGGGGCCTCGGCGCGCTCCACTGCATGACGCAGCAGGAACCCGCCTGACGCTCGCGGGGTGCATGTAAGCTGAAGGTGCTTCCTCACATCCAAAGTCTGAGGCACCGATGTCCCGAGTTATGGCGGTTGCAACGCTCGTCTGCGTCAGTACTGCGCTCACTTTCTCACTTGTTGCACCCAGCGTTGAAGCGGGACAGACTGCTCCAACGAGCGCTCCTGCGACCATGCCTGTTCCGGCCAACTACCGCGAGTGGGTCTTTCTCACTTCCGGGCTGGACATGACCTATGCCGCACCGGGCGCGGTGGGCCTCACGGCAGAACACCACTCCATTTTTGATAACGTCTTCGTCAACCCGGAGGCATATCGCACATTCCTGAAGACCGGCACCTGGCCAGATGGCGCAACCTTCATCCTGGAGAACCGCGCAGGCGAAAGCAACGTGTCGATCAACAAAGGCGGTAAGACACAGGGGCAGGAAGTCACCGGTTTGGAGATCCATCAGAAGCTGCGCGGCGAGTGGGCGTTCTATGTCCGCGCGAGAGACAACGCCGAGCGCCTGATCCCGAAGCCTGCCAGTTGCTACACCTGCCACGAGCAGCACGCCGCGGTGGACACAACCTTTGTACAGTTCTATCCCACGCTGCTGCCGCTGGCGAAGGAAACACACGTCCTGAGCGATGCCTACCTGCGTGACGCGGACACCAAGACCGATGGCAACTGATGCTCTGACGAGCGAGCAGTACATGCAGGTAGCCATGCAGGAAGCGGCTGCCGCAGCGGCAGAGGGAGAGGTGCCGGTGGGTGCGGTCGTCGTTCTGGATGGCGAGATCATCGGGCGAGGCAACAACCGTGTCATCCGTGACAGTGATCCAATGGCACACGCGGAAGTGGTCGCCATGCGTGCCGCCGCGCGGCACCTGCTCAACTACCGCCTGAGCGGTTGTGAACTGTACGTGACGCTTGAACCGTGCAGCATGTGTGCTGGTGCCATTCTGCACGCCCGCATTGCACGCCTGGTGTACGCCGCAGCCGACCCCAAAGCGGGCGCCTGCGGTTCCGTGTTGCAGGTCATGAACCATCCACAGCTCAACCACCGGGCAGACGTGCAGTTTGGGGTTCTAGCAGACGAAGCCGCAGCCATGCTGCGCCGTTTTTTCCGCGACCGGCGATAGCCTGCCCTGCATCCAAACACGCATGAGCGACGGCAAGCTGGCGGGCAAGGTAGCACTTATCACCGGATCTTCCTCGGGCATAGGCCAGGGCATTGCGGTGCGGCTTGCGAGGGATGGCGCAGACATCGTCATCAACTACAACGGCACGCCGGAAGGTGCAGAGGAAACCCAAAAGCAGGTAGATTCCCTTGGCCGCAAGAGCGTCATCGTGAAAGCTGATGTTTCCAAGGTGGCGGACTGCGTGAACATGGTGAATGCCGGGTGGGACGGCCTTGGCAAGGTGGACATCCTGGTGAATAACGCGGGCGTCGAGAAAGGCTCGAGCTTTGTCGACGTGACGGAGGCCGATTATGACCTGGTGCTTGGCGTCAATCTGAAAGGCCCTTTCTTTGCCACGCAGGCTTTTGTCCGGCGGCTGCGGGCGGCAAAGCTGCCGGGCCGCGTTCTAAACATCAGTTCCGTGCACGAAGACATGGTGTTCCCGCATTTTGCCAGCTACTGCGCGTCCAAGGGCGGCATTCGCATGCTCATGCGAGACCTTGCCGTGGAGCTTGGGCCGGACAAGATTACTGTCAACAACATTGCACCGGGAGCTATCATCACGCCCATCAATCAGGGTTTGCTGAACGACAAAGCCAAGCTCGATCCCCTGCTCGCGAGTATCCCGCTGGGACGGATGGGTACGGTGGACGATGTGGCCGCGCTGGCCGCTTTCCTTGCGAGCGACGAAGCAGCGTACATCACCGGCTCTACGTACGTGGTGGATGGCGGCCTGATGCGGAACTACCACGAGCAATAGAGCGCAAAGGTACAATCGAGGCATGGATCTTAAGGTCTACACTGCGGGCTGGTGCCGCGACTGCCGCGAAGCAAAACGCTTCCTTGACAAGCACCGCATACCCTACTCTGAAGTCGACATCGAGCGCACTCCCGGCGCAGTAGATCTACTCCTGCAGAACGTGGGGAAAAAGGCCATCCCACAATTCGTGATTGACGGCAAATGGGTGCAGCCGTACCGTCCGGGACAAGGCTTTCTCTACGATGAGATGTCCGCTTTACTTGGCGTCCAACAGCCTGGATAACTGCCGGCGGGGGCTGGAGAGGTCACTTGATCGATCGGTATACCCGGCCGGCTTTTCGCAAGCTCTGGTCTGATGAATCCAAGTTCCGGTGCTGGCTTGAGGTCGAAACCGTTGCCAGCGAGGTGCTCGCAGACGCAGGCATCGTTCCGCGTGAAGCGGCAGAAGCCATTCGCCTGCGCGGTGACTTCGATATCGAGCGGCTCCGCGCCATTGAGGTGGAGACTCGCCACGATGTGATCGCCTTCACCACGGCTGTTGCCGAGAAGGTGGGCGTCGAGTCCCGCTGGCTTCACTTCGGACTTACATCGACCGACGTGGTCGATACCGCACAAGCACTCCTGCTGCGCCAAGCTTCGTCCATAATCCTGCAGGACATGCGGGAGCTCGCTGCCGTACTCCGCCGCCGCGCACTTGAGTTCGCCACCACACCCTGCATTGGCAGAACGCACGGTGTCCATGCGGAACCCACGACGTTCGGCCTGAAGCTGCTGCTGTGGTACTCCGAATGCGAACGCAACATCGCTCGGATTGAGAGCGCAGCGAAAGAGATGCAGGTCGGCAAGCTTTCGGGTGCCGTGGGCAGCTACGGCACCATCACGCCCGCGCTGGAAGAGGAAATCTGCCGTCGTCTAGGTCTCGAAGCGGCACCGGTCAGCACGCAGGTTCTGCAGCGTGATCGGCATGCGGCTTACGTTGGTGCGCTCGCGCTCCTTGCATCCTCGCTGGACAAGATTGCAACGGAGATTCGGCACCTGCAGCGGACCGAGGTGCGTGAAGCTGAGGAGTTTTTCAGCGAAAAGCAGAAGGGCTCCAGCGCCATGCCGCACAAGCGCAATCCCATCACATGCGAGAACATCTGCGGACTGGCGCGCGTGATGCGTGCGAATGCACAAGTCGCGCTGGAAGATGTCGCGCTATGGCACGAACGCGACATTTCGCACTCATCGGCTGAGCGCGTCATCCTGCCCGACCAGACCACACTTGCGGACTACCTGCTGAGCAAGACGACGAACCTGATCGAGAAGCTCATGGTTTACCCAGAGCGTATGCTTCGCAACCTGAACCTGACGGGTGGCCTGGTGTTCAGCGGTCAGCTGCTGCTTGACTTGGCGGAGGCAGGTATGTTGCGCGAAGATGCCTATCGCGTGGTGCAGACGCTTGCTATGCGCGCCTGGAAAGAAGACCTGATCTTCCGCGATCTTGTGACATCGGACCTGCAGATTACGTCCCTGCTCTCTTTAGAGCGCATTGCGCGGGCCTTTGATGTCGAGCGCAGGCTGGAGAACGTGCCGGCCATCTTTGAAAGAGTATTAGGCGAACCGCTGGAGAAGCTGCGGTCGCACGCAGGATAACAGTGCTGTCGACTGAGGATGCGGAACTCGTCCAAATCGTGGATGCAGCACTCGCGGACGCTGCGCGGCGCTCAGGCGATTGGTTGGTGTGCAAGCCAGGATGCAACCAGTGCTGCACCGGTGTTTTTCGCATCTCCCAGGCAGATGCCGCGCGGCTGCGGTACGGCCTAAGTCTGCTGAAACAGCTCGACGGATCTGCAGCGGCAGGGGTTTTGGCCCGGATCCACGCATCCATCGAACGCCTAGGCGCCGCTTTTCCGGGTGATTCACGGACGGGTATCCTTGCTGACACCGCAGAAGCCGACGAAGCGTTCGCTGAGTTTGCCGATGACGAGGTCTGCCCCATGCTGGATCCGGAGCGCGGAACGTGTACGCTTTACGCGTACCGGCCCATTACATGCCGAAGCTTCGGGCCGCCGGTGCGGACACAAGAAGGCGCTCTTGGCGTTTGCGAACTCTGCTTTCAGGGCGCCTCGGTGGAGGAGATCGCAGGCGCGGAATTACGCCTGCCATCTGCAGAAAGGGACGAACAACTGTCGGCTGTAACGGGCCGGCGAGGCGAAACGATCGTCGCCTTTGCGTTCGCTGACCTGGCAGGCAGTACCTGATACGTAGCTCGTCAACTTAAATTGTCTGTATCCGGCCGGCGGATTCTTAACCCCCTGCGCATCGGCAGGCCAGCTTCACAGACGTAGTCCTCCCGGTTGGAGCGAAACTCTTTCGCTGGTTTCCGAGCCAGAACGAAGCTCCTTCCCCTGTCATCTCGATCAAAGCGAAGTGGAGGAACTTGCTGCTCTCCACCTCCGCTAAAGAGAGGTTCGAGGCTCAGGGCGACTAGTTGCGGTGAGGCAAAGTGCTCTTGCCGTATCTTGATCGAAGTTGGACCTACTGCGAGCCGGCAGCAGTTTCTGCCGCAGTCGCAGGCCCGGGTGCGGAACAGGCCAGCAGCAGCCGGGAGCCATCCTGCGGCATGGGCGTGGCATCGATCGCAATAGCATCAGGACGGAGCGTCACACCCGTCTCAATCGTATCGAGTTCCGGCAGCAACGGAGCCTCTTTGGGAGCGCTGAACCTGCCCGTTCCGACGTAGGCCGCCAGCAGCGTCGCCGCCGTTGTTGGTGACACAAAGGCCAGCGGCAGGAAATACTTTTTCGAGCGGACGAGCGATTCTGCGATGCCATCCACATGGTGGCTTCGCGCTGTGGTGCCGGGCAGTTGCGGAATCACAAACGCCCGGAACTCCATCTCAGGGCGGTCCTTGCTGATCTTCATCAGCGACCGCGACAAGTGCTTGGGTGTGGTCAGTCCAAAGTCTGCAAGAGAGTTATGCGGTAGGGTGTCCGGGTACAACGTACGCAGCACGCCGCGCGCAAAGTCCGCACAGTTTCGGTAGAACAGGTTGAAGTGGCTCCTGTTCCGGCCGTCATTCAGCTTGGCCACAAGCATCTCATCCTGCTCGTGCGTTGTTGCCACCTGGAAAACGTGAATCTTACGGTCGAAGCTGGCGCCGATCAGTTGAATCCACTCGCCGCGCGGAGTGCCGCCATCCGGCAGGTTCGGAGCAATGTTCAGCAGGTGCTCGCGACGGTAGTCATCCCGCAACTGGGCAGAGAGCGCAGGGGTGATGGTCTCGGGGCGTTCCGAGAGATCGTCCACGGCGTACAAGTAAGGGATGAGCGGCACGGCGAGCCAATCATACCCGGCCACGTGGTGGTAACGGCTGATCACCACACCCTGCTCCCCTGCACGGCACAGGCGCAGTTGCGTGGGCGTATCCGCGCAGACACCGCTCAGATAAATGGCGGCGTGGCCGGTGGGATTGAACGCCCCGAAAGTGCCGAAGGGCTCCTCCATCAGTAGGCTGACGCTCGCGCTGGCGCGGCTCTGCAAGCCTGCCACCAGCACGAGCAAGGCGAGCAGACGGTTAATTCTCAAAAGACCGGGCACGAACAACTTGCGCCGACAGCCATTTAGATTTGATTGCGCGGAAAGCATCTTTCTTCCTGTAGGACGCGAAGACTTGTGCTGAAGTCGCGCTGCGCATGCGAAAAGCTCGCGATAATGGGGAGTGATGTCGCTTCCTAACGCACAAACGCTCACACTCGCCATGACCGGAGCAAGCGGCGCCCTGTTTACGGCTGCTGCGCTGCGCATGCTGCAGGCTGACCCGCGGGTCGATCGCATCCACTTTGTGGTTTCCGATCACGCTCTGCGGGTGGTCGCGGAGGAACTTGGCTTGAGCGGTCGCACCGGCATTGTGGAAGCGCTCGTACAAGGCCCTGCAAGCAAGGTGGTCCAGTTGCGCAACGACGATGTGGGCGCGGCTATCGCAAGCGGGAGTTATCCCATGAGCGGCATGATTGTTCTGCCATGCTCCATGGGCACGCTGGCTTCCATCGCTAACGGCATGGCAGCAAGGCTCATCGATCGCGCAGCCGATGTTTGCCTGAAGGAGCGACGTCCGCTAATCCTCTGCGTACGGGAAACTCCCTTCAACCGCATCCATCTTCGCAACATGAACCTGGCAGCCGAGGCGGGAGCTACCATCTTTCCCGTAATCCCAGCCATGTACTTCAAGCCGGAGACCCTTGACGAAATCGTGACGCAGTTCTGCTGCCGCGTCCTGGCCCACATGGGCCTCACGCAACCGGACGCGTACCGGTGGAAGGGAGACGAGTAAGCAGCCGGTGCCTACTTCTGTTTCGGCGGACGACCACGAAGCGTCATCGTGGACGCCGGCATGGCCTGCTCCGCACTCAGGAACCGCAGCACCACCGGTGTGATCTGGTCTGCGCATTCAGCCGCTGCAAGGTGCCCGCACCCGCTGAAGCCAGCGAGGACAGATTGCGGCATCAAATGATGAAGCCGCTCAGCCTGGCTGAAGGGAGTAAGTTTATCTTCCGTTCCCCACACGATCAGAACGGGCTGTGCCAGCCCTGACACTCGAAAGTCTAGAACTTCTCTGCCGCTCACCATGCTGCGGAACGAGCGATCCACAATCCAGCGGTTCTCCTGCATGCGCCGTACCAGCCCGTGCACAGCAAAGCTCGGCAGGCTCAGAATAGGCTTGTCCGGTTCCAGGCGAGCCACCAGGCGCTCCAGTCCGGCTCTGTCCGAGGGTGAAAACAGGCTCGAGTCAAAATCTGGATTGAAGTAAAGCCCTGCGCTGTCGAACAGCATGAGTCTTCGAACCGCGTCCGGGTGCTCCAGCGCGAGTAGCATGCTGATCCAACCGCCCATGGACCAGCCGCCAACGTCCGCCTTGTCTATCTGCAGCGCTTCCATGAATCCGGTGACAACCGCAAGCTCGCCGCGCAGCGAAAAGTCCCCGTCAGCCGGTTTGTCAGAGTCGCCGTAACCCAAAAGATCCAGCGCGTATACGTGGTACCCGTGCGCGGCCAAAACCGGTAGAAGCGGTGCCCAGTCGCCTGCTCGCGCGCCCAATCCGTGCACCAGCACCACCGGCCTTGCTGCTCCGGGTGCTACAGGAGCAGCCTCCAGGTAGTGAATGCGGTGGCCGTTCACCTGCGCATAGCGGCTTTTCACGCCGTGCACGCGAAGGAAGGTACTGACAGACCGGTCTATCAGCCAGAACGGGTTGTGGTAAAGATAGCCCGCCGAAGCGATCACAAGAAGCACCACACCGCCCGCGATCCATAGCCAAATCTTCCTCATCGCAGCGGCTTGCCGAACTCCTCGGCAAAGCAGGTGTGGTTTACGTCAAAACGGCCGCCAAAGTACTTGTCCGGCCCCTTTAGATGGCCGATGGCCAGTAGCGAAACCACCCAGTAGCTCAGCGGCAGGCGTAGCGCTTCACGTACCTTGTCTTCCTCATACCCCTCCATGGCCGCAGTGTCATAGCCCATGGATTCGGCCGTCAGCAGCATGAAGGTGGCCGCGTAGGTTACCTGCTTGTTGAGCCAGCCGTGCATCTGGTCCGTGTTCAAGGAAAGCAGATAGCTTTCCACGTAGCTTTTCAACTGCGCGGCATAGCCTTCGCTCATGCCACCGTTCAGGCCCATGCGCACGATGTCGTCGGCGTCGCGCCGCCAGCTATCGGCGTCACCACAGCAGGCGATCACGACGGAGGCTTCCTCCACCTTTGCCTGGTTGTAGCAGGCTCCCCGCAGGCGCTTCTTCTGCTCCGGCGACTGCACCACCACAAAGCGCCACGGCTGAACGTTGTAGCCGGAAGGGGCGGCCAGCCCGGCCTCTAAAATCAGGCGGATGTCCTCCGCTGGAATGTCCTTGCCGTCAAACGACGGCGTACTGCGGCGCTCGCGGATGGCATCACTCAGTGTTTTTGTTGTTGCGGCCATCTCTCCCAGTGTAGCGTTTGCGTGTTGGTAGCACTACAGCGAACCCATCGGTTCTTCGCTGATATAGGTGCCGCCGCCCGGAAGCTCCGCCACCACCCACATGCCGTGGAAGGCGCTACGCAATTCCGGGTACGCGGCAAGGATCGCTTTTGCTGCCGCGGCGTTACGCGCGCGGGAAGCAATGGGATCAGCAAACGCCTCCGTCACGCGCACATGCGCCAGCAGGTCGATGCTCCCACTGCGGTCTGGTGCGTTCTCCGCTCCTAGGCTGGTTACGCGTATCTCCGCTCCCTTGCCCGGTGCGATGACAAGCGGCTGATCGCCGCCGATGCCGCCTGAAAGAGCGGCTGGTGCCGCCTTCATCCGCTCTGCCTGCAGCGCTTCAAGGTTCGAGCTGCTCAGAAAATCCACCGGCTTCAGAAGACGCTCCGCTTCCGTGTAGTACACGAAGGCATTCCATGGCTGCCGCTTGCCCGCATAATCACGCGCAGCGCGCCAGTACCACAGGCCATCGTGTCCACCGGCAACGGTAGCGCGCGGGAACAGGCCGCCCATCTGCCATATGTCCGGCGCACTCTGGCGCAGAAGCATGGCAAGCTGCCAAGGCTCGGCTGTGCCCACCGCGTTCAGCACCACAAACGCGTAGCGACCTGCCGGCAGCGCAGGGATCAGAAAGCTCGTCTGCGAGGCACTGCGGTTCAAAGAGCAGAAAAACTGGGCATCCTGCGGGCTGCCGTCCGCTGCCGGTTTCGATGCGCTCGCGTCCAGTATCCAAAGTGTGTCCGGCACAAAGCTCGCGCCCTCCAGATGCTGCGCTGCCGTGTGGATAGCACCTTCTATGCCGCCGAAGTTCTGAGCGAATGGCGGCATGGTTTGCGAGCGCACGGCTTCGCTGTTGTTGGCCGCCGTGAGTGCAGCGAACCGGGTACCCGCGCCGACCAGTGTCTCGCGCTCTCTGGGCGTCATCTGCGACTGCGTGATACAGGGCTCGGCATGCGCGGAAGATGGTGGCAGAAGGAAAAGTGTTGAAAGCAGGAGCAGGAATTGCCGCATCGCAGTATCCTCTTCGCAGCCGCACGTGCAGCGCGCAGAGCCAGTTTAGTGGAACGGTAGCGTCGGATGCGCGGTCTCACTCATCTGACGAGTGGCGGCTGAAAGCAGGAGCGAAGATGCGATCCATTGTGTGTACCATGTTTGCGCTGACAGCTTCCTGCCTGGCAGGGGCGCAGTCAGCCACCGCGATTCCTGCGACCTCGCCCACGCAGGCACCGGCCTCGTCCGTCGCGCCGGCCTCCGCTCCGCACGCAGCCGTCGTCACGTGGACCGGCTCTGCGCTTTCCGTCACTGCGAATGGCGAGAGCCTGCGCACTGTTCTGCTGCGCATCAGCCGCGCCACGGGCATGAAGGTGAGCGGCGGCGTACCGGAAGAGTTGGTGTTTGGCAAGTACGGTCCCGGACCGGTTCAGCCGGTACTGGCGGAGCTGTTCAGTGGCATGAGCATCAACATGCTGCTGGTAAACGGCAGCCAGACGCAGCCAAAGGAGCTGGTGCTGACGGCGCGCACCGGCGGACCAACGCCCGCGTCGCCCGCACAGCCGCGTCCCTCCACAATGGCCGACCCTGCGGATGCCAACCTGGCGGCGCCACCCCACCCCGGGCCGCATAGTTCACCTGACAGCTTCGGGGGACCGCCCGCGCAGCCAACGTCTGCTGAACTGCCCAGCGGCATACTTCCGGCCAGCGGATCAGGAAACCCAGCAATTCCTGCGCTGGACAGCAGCGCACAGCCCGAATCGCCAAACGGCGTCCGCACACCCGAGCAGATTTTCGAGGAACTGCGGCGCAGGCAGCAGGGCAACACGGCTCCGCAGCAGTAAGAAACCTGACGGTTTAAAGGGCAATGTCCAGTTGCCGCGTAACTGCGGCCATTTCCGCAGCTTCACGCCGGGCAATGCGCTGCTGTGCGGCTTGTATGGAGTGAATGCGGAAGATGCGGAACATGCCTTCGCAAATCCCGTACGCCAACAGAACACCACCCGCAAGACTTGCAAGCACAGCACACAGCAACACAACAGTCGTCACAACAGGCTCCTCAAGATACCGCGAATGCGTCCTCGGCCATATTGCGCCGGATCAACGCTGTCTCAGTCTGATGCACACTTCTGCGGAGGCACAGTGCCAAAGCGGATACCGCCCTGTCGCATCGACCGGTTCTGGTTCTCGTTCTTTCCAGTGTGCCCGAAACGCTGGCCCGCTCCATGCCGTACCCTAGAGAGTGCGGCACAACCGCCCGCACCCACTTCATGAGCATCACGCACATCACAGTTCGCGGCGCACGCCACCACAACCTGAAAAACATCGACGTCAGCATCCCGCGTAACTCGCTGACCGTGGTCACGGGGCTGTCCGGTTCCGGCAAAAGTTCGCTCGCGTTTGACACCATCTATGCCGAAGGCCAGCGGCGCTACGTCGAGACGCTCTCCGCCTACGCTCGGCAATTCCTCGATCAGATGGAGCGGCCCGACGTAGACGCCATCGACGGTCTCTCGCCTGCCATCTCCATTGAGCAGAAAACCACCTCGCGGTCGCCCCGCTCCACCGTGGGTACCATCACGGAAATTTACGATTACCTGCGTCTGCTGTGGGCCAGCGTGGGCAAGCCGCACTGCCCGCAGTGTGGGCACGAGATCAGCCGCCAGTCTGCCGACCAGATCGTCGAGCGCATCGTCGCCCTGAAGCCAGGCGAGCGCATTACTGTGCTCGCGCCGCTCGTTCGCGGCCGCAAGGGCGAGTTCCGCGAAGAGTTGGAAGCGCTGGATCAGCAGGGCTTTCGTGCCCGCGTAGACGGCGAGATGATCGAAATTACCGAGGGCATGCGCCTGGAAAAGCGCAAGAACCACACGCTGGAAGCCGTGGTGGACCGCGTCATCCTGAAGCTGGACGAGACTGGCAAGCCCGACACCCGCCGCCTGGAAGCCAGTGTGCAGAGGGCGCTGCAGATGGCCAAGGGCCTGGTGCTGATCGCCATCCACGGCATGGACGAAACGCTGTACTCCAGCACCATGGCCTGCCCGGACTGCGGCATCAATGTGCCGAAGTTGGAGCCGCGGTCCTTCTCCTTCAACAGCACGTACGGCGCATGCACCGAGTGCAACGGCCTGGGCAGCATCTACGACTTTGACCCCGGCAAGACCATTACCGACTGGTCAAAACCGCTGCTGGACGGTGCCATGGGTCCGGGCTCCGGCTCGGCCTACCTGCTGCGCCTCATCAAGCTCACAGCCGACAAGTACAAGATCGACCTGAAGCGCCCCTTCGAGGATCTGCCCGAGCCGCACCAGAAATTGTTGCTCTACGGTCCGCCGCGCAACGAGGCGGGAAGAACCGGCTTTCATGGCATCTTCGGCTATCTTCGCGACACCATGGAGGAATCCAAGAGCGAGACGTTCCGCGAGTACTACATGCAGTACATGTCAGCGACGGACTGCCCCGCATGCAATGGCAAGCGGCTGCGGCCGGAGTCGCTGGCCGTCAAGGTGGACGGCAAAAGCATCAGCGACTTTACCTCGCTCTCGCTGGACGATGCGATGCTCACCGCCCGCAACTTCTTCTTCACGGGCCGCGAACAACTCATCGCCGACCGCCTGCAGAAGGAGGTCATCGAGCGACTCGACTTCCTGAACGCCGTTGGACTCAGCTACCTGTCACTCAACCGCAGTGCGGCTACGCTGAGCGGCGGAGAGGGCCAGCGCATCCGCCTGGCCACGCAGATCGGCTCTCGTCTGCGCGGCGTGCTCTACGTGCTGGACGAACCCAGCATCGGCCTGCACCAGCGTGATAACCAGAAGCTCATCGCGGCCATGGAGAACCTGCGCGACCTGGGTAACACCGTCCTTGTGGTCGAACACGACGAAGACACCATTCGCAAGGCCGACTACGTGCTTGACCTGGGACCCGGCGCGGGCAAGAACGGCGGCGCGCTTATCGCGGCGGGCACGCCGGAGGAGGTCGCCGCTGTGGATGACTCGTTAACGGGTCAGTACATTTCCGGCAAGATCGACATCCGCAGCAACGACGCGCCACGGGCACTCAGCGGCAGAGAACTGGTCGAGGGCGCGAAGAGCCACAACCTGAAGGACGTAACCGCGCGCTTTCCGCTGGGCGTGCTCACGGTCATCACTGGTGTCAGCGGCAGCGGCAAAAGCACGCTGGTCAATGACATCCTGTACCGCTCGCTGGCGAAGCAGCTGTACCGCAGCAAGGACGAACCCGGTGCGCACAAGGCGGTGCTGGGCATCGAACAGCTCGATAAGGCCGTTCAGATTGACCAGTCACCTATTGGTCGCACACCGCGTTCGAACCCGGCCACGTATACCGGCGTGTTCACAGCCATCCGCGAGTACTTCGCCATGCTGCCGGAGTCGCGCGAACGTGGCTACAAGTCAGGGCGGTTCTCATTCAACGTGCAGGGCGGCCGCTGCGAAGCTTGCCAGGGCGACGGCCAGCGCCGCATAGAAATGAACTTCCTGCCGGACGTGTTCGTGCTGTGCGACGTGTGCAACGGCCGACGCTACAACCAGGAAACACTCGCGGCAAAGCTAAACGGCTACAGCATTGCCGACGTGCTCGACCTTCCGATCAGCGACGCGCTCACGGTTCTGGGCGATCTGCCGAATATCAAGCAGAAGCTGCAGACACTGGTGGACGTGGGATTGGGCTATATCCACCTGGGCCAGTCCGCCACCACGCTCAGCGGCGGTGAGACGCAGCGTATGAAGCTGGCCAAGGAACTGAGCAAGCGCCAGACCGGACGCACCCTTTACCTGCTGGACGAGCCGACCACCGGCCTCCATTTCGATGATGTACGCAAGCTGCTGGAGGTGCTGCAGCGGCTGGTTGATTTAGGCAACACGGTGCTGGTCATCGAGCACAACCTCGACATCATCCGCAACGCCGACTGGATCATCGACATGGGTCCGGAGGGAGGAGCAGGCGGCGGCACGGTGGTGGCTGCGGGTACGCCGGAACAGGTGAGTAGAGTGCACGAATCGCACACCGGTTCTTTCCTGGCCAAGCTGTACGCAGAGCGTCCCGGCAGCGAGCGCGTTCCCGCCCCGGCGTACGTTGCTCCTGTTGCCGTGAAGACGGAGATTGCCAACGCAACCAAGTTCGCACCCAGCGTGGAAGAGCGCGCGGCACGACGCAAGGCCGCCGCAAAGAAAACCGCCGCAAAGATCAAGGCAAAAAAGCAGACGGAGCGGCAAACCGCATGAGCACAGAGTTCCGGCCCGAGGACTACATCCGCAGCACGGAAGAGACCGACATGGATTCGGGTGTCGCAGCGCACCTGGCTGCCAAGCCGCAGCCGCACCTCGGCTACACGCTGCTGCTGCTGCTGGCCGGTTTTATCGCGCTGGTGGTCTTCGGCATCGGTGTCACCATGGCTGGTATCTCGTTCCACATCCTGCCGCGCAACGCCGCCGAACTGGCGCATGGCTTTCCGAAGACGAGCATTCTCATTGAGGCGCTGACCTTTGCCGCTACATTTGCCTTTGCCGTGCTTGTGTTTCCGCGCATGTGGCACCGCAGCTTCAACGAGGGTATCGCATGGCACCGGCACGTGGCCGCTCGCTACGCCGGATGGCTGGCCGGCGGCGGCGTCGTGTTGAGCTTGGCGGCTCAGCTGCTGGAGAGCCGGCTCAACCTGCAGAAAAAGCTGCCGATCGATGAGTTCTTTCAGCACCCGGTAGACGTCTGGGTTGTTGCACTGTTCGGCACGCTCGTCGCACCGCTGTGCGAAGAAGTATTCTTTCGCGGTTTCCTGCTGCGCGGCCTTGCCATCGCTTGGGACTGGTGTGCCCGCCGGTTGGGCACCCTGGAGACGAACTCGCCCGTTGACACGCGCTTTCCCGCAGGTTCCAGCCGCACCGCTTGGATCGTCGCGGGCATCCTCAGCAGTGGCCTATTTGCCGCCATGCACGCGAAGCAGCTTGGTTTTGCGTGGAGCGCGGTCGCGGTCCTTTGGATTGTTGGCGGCGCTCTCACTGCAGTGCGCATCCGGCTCAACTCCGTGGCCGCCAGCACGGTGGTGCACGCGGTCTATAACGGCTGGATTTTTGTGATCATCTTTTTTCTTACGGACGGGTTCCGCCACTTGGACAAGCTGGGCTCACGCTAGAACATCAATAGCGTCTGTCACAATCGCTGCATGGACCTCAGCAGAGCCCTTCAAGCCGATCGCACCGCCCTCCTCTCACTTATTGCGAAGCTGTCGTTCCGGCTGGGGGATTTCACGCTCTCATCCGGCGCAAAGAGCGACTACTACATCGACTGCCGCACCGCGACACTGGACGCGGAGGGCGGCCGCCTAAGCGGACTCGTCTTTGCGGAACTCATCCGGCAACACGCGCCGCAGGCCGAGGCTGTTGGCGGCCTCACGATGGGTGCGGACCCGCTGGTCTCGAACACTGCATCGGCCACCACGCGCGTGGTGGCGGCTGCTGCATCCGGCAGCACCAGCCGTGCACGGCTTTCTTGTTCGAAAGGCACAGAAGGCGCACGGCACTGGACGGCAGATTGAGGGCTACGTGCGTCCCGGCGCTGAGGTGGTGGTGGTGGACGATGTGTGCACCACAGGTGGCTCGACCATTGCGGCTGTCGAAGCAGTTCGCGGGTCGGGCATGCACGTGGCCGCGGTGCTCTGCCTGGTCGATCGCGAGCAGGGCGGGCGTGAGAACATACAGGCCGCCGTCGGCAATGCGCCGTTCGTCAGCGTATTCAGCGCGTCCAGCGTGCGCGCTGAGAAGATCAGGCAGCAGGATCAGACCAATTAGCTCTTTCACTTTTCATCGCCTACGATCAAGCTGTGCCCGGCCGCTCCACAGAACCAATCGCGCGAGTCCAGACCGCCTCGCAGTTGCGGCGCGAAATCAGCGCACGCAACCTCTTCCGCGCTGCCGACCACGTTCATGAGACGACCCATGGCTCCGTGCAGAGTGTGGTGTACAGCAGAGGCGATGACGGCAGCCATGGCAACTTTTATCCCGCTGCGTATCGCCGCATCGCCGCGCAGCCTGCGTGGGCACGCCGACTGGACAAGGCGTACACCGCATCGGACCGCGTGCCGCGCAGCAAGGACCGGCAGCGGCGCGAGCTGGACTGCGCGGTCAGTTCAGACGCGCTGCTGATGAACATTTTCTGCGCGCCCGGCACCTGCCGCTCCACCATGCTCTGCAGCCTGCTGAACGTCGAGCCCGGGCTGCAGCCGCACTTCGGCGTCCGTACCCGCACACCGCTGCGCGACGGCTTCGACGACCGCACCGAGGCCGACATGCAGCTAGGCGACCTGCTGGTCGAAGCCAAGTTCAGCGAGAGCGGCTTTGGCTCAGCGCGGCCTGATTTGATGCTGCGCTACCCGGACCTTGCGCAGGTGTTCGACGTGGAGCGCCTGCCTCGTACACGCGCCGACCTCCGACACTATCAATTGCTGCGTGGCGTGCTGGCTGCGCAGCATCTCGGCTGTCGCTTTGCGCTGTTCTGCGATGCTCGCAGGCCCGACCTGCAGACGGCCTGGTTCGATGTGCTATCTGCTGTCTCTTCATTCCAACTTCGCAGTCGCCTCCTGCTTGTCACATGGCAGGAAATCGCGACCTGCCTGTCGCGCCCGCTGCAAATATTTCTCGCAGACAAGTACGGCATCACAAGCGCCGACTCGCTGCTTCGCTAACCCGCTGCTCCTTCCCCGTACACTAGAGAGTGATGATTCCTACGCTTGAATGGACGGACGCCGGTGTCCGCTTCCTGGACCAGACGAAACTTCCGCTCGAACAAACCTACGTACTCGCTACCACTTACGACGACGTCGCCACTGTCATCCGCGACATGATCGTGCGCGGCGCGCCCGCCATTGGTGTCTCTGCGGGCATGGGCATGGCGCTGGGCATCCAGCACTCGCCTGCTACGACCGTCGCCAGCCTGGCCGAGGACGTAGATACCATCGCGGATGTGCTGGCGCGCACGCGACCCACCGCCGTGAACCTGTTCTGGGGCATTGAGCGCATCCGTTCGTTGTTCCTGAAGCTCAGCAAGGAACAGCCGCTCGATAGCACCGAAGCCGAGAAACTCGCAGCTATCCGTGCAGAGGTCGTCGCCGAAGCAAAGCGCATGTACGACGAGGACATTGCCACCTGCAAAACCATGGGTCGGGTAGGTGAACACCTCTTGCCTCGCGAAGGCACGGTGCTCACCCACTGCAACGCCGGTGCCCTCTGCGCCGCGGGTTACGGCACGGCTTTGGGCGTCATCCGCGCGGCGGTTGAGGCAGGCGCAAAGATCGACGTGCTCGCGGACGAAACACGGCCCTACCTGCAGGGCGCGCGCCTGACCGCATGGGAACTCTTGCAGGACAACATCCCAACTACGGTGCTGTGCGACAACATGAGCGGCTACTTGATGGGCAAGGGCCGGGTGCAGGCCGTTATCGTGGGCGCGGACCGCATCGCCGCTAACGGCGATGTGGCCAACAAGATCGGCACCTACTCCGTTGCTATTCTGGCAAAAGAACACGGCATCCCGTTTTACGTCGCCGCGCCCTGGGCCACCATCGACATGGCTACGGCCACCGGTGCGGAGATCCCCATTGAGCAGCGCAGCCCCTACGAGGTCACGCACTCCAACGGCAAACAGATGACACCCGATGGCGCAGGCATTGAGAATCCTGCCTTTGACGTGACGCCTGCCCGGTACGTCACCGCCATCATCACCGAGCGCGGCCTGCTGCGCGCACCCTACCGCGAGAGCATGCTGGCCATGCGGACTGCCCAGGATGCCGCTGCCGCTTAGTTACCGCTTGCTGGCGCTGAGCAACTGGCGCCAGCGATCCCTTGTGCGAAGCAACGCCCTGGTCTTCCTCGCGCTTCTGCTCGCGTTTTACTTGTCAGACTTCCCGCGCAATCACGGCTCGCTCCTGCTGCTCATCCCACTGCTGATGGCGATCGCGGGCACGCTGGATACGCTGCGCTGCATGCGCTCCCGCTGGAACTGGTACCACGGCGGCGTGATCCTCTGCGCCTACATGGACCTCATGATCGTCTGCCTGATTCTGTTCTTCCTCATCTACCCGCTGTGGTTGTAAGCTGGGGTCTCTCCCAGGAGGCGCACCATGCTCAAAGGTTTCAGGGACTTCATTCTGCGCGGCAACGTGGTGGATCTTGCGGTCGCCGTGATCATTGGCGCAGCCTTTGCGACCATCACCGCATCGGTAACCGCTGACGTTATTACGCCTTTTATCGCAGCCATCGTCGGTGCGCCGGACTTCTCCAGCCTGGTGGTCCACATGCCGGTGCTGCACCATGTGGCACCGCCCAGCCCGCTGCCCGCCGGCTACATCCCGCCAGGTGAAATCCACATCGGCAAGTTCCTGAACGCGGTCATCAACTTCCTGATCAATGCCGCCGCGATCTACTTCCTGATTGTGCTGCCCATGAAGAGCCTGATGTCGCGCTTTGAAGCATCTGCTGCACCCACCACGCGCATCTGCCCGCAGTGCCTCTCAGACGTGCCGCTGGCTGCAACGCGCTGCAGGTTCTGCACCGAGCCATTGCCCGCTCTCTAGCTCGCATGCGGAATGGGAAAGTTTTCTTGCAAGGAAACACCTGCACCAGAAATGGTGCAGGTGTTTCTCGGCCCCACACTTCGCCATGGCCTGTTTGCTGCTACTTCTACGATAGCGCTTGACGGTGGGGTACCATGCCAACCCTATCTCTATTTTGATGAGCGGTTTACAGGGACAAAGGGCTTGACAGGACAGGCAACACACCTGCTTCGGCCCGGAGTTTTTACGCGGCAGCAGATCGTAAAAGTGGTCTTCAGAGACGTTATCTGCACCAGAGATGGTGCAATTTCGGGTGCAAAAAACATGCTTTTAGCGTGCACAAACGTGCATTTACATGGCAGAGACGACGCTTTTCGGCGTGCCTTCCGCGCAGCTCGAAGGCAGGATATCAACAGGACCGGCCCCTGAGCGGAGCCAACTATCACTCCGTTTGCTATCCCGACCGGAACGCAGCGAAGTGGAGGAGCCTGCCCTGAGCTTGGCGAAGGGGCGTGCTGTTTGCTCTGACGACAGAGCGGCTGCCCACGTTGATCAAGAGACCTGATGCTTCGACGACTCCCACGTCTCAGAAGCGAGACGTGGGGCACCCCACTGTATAGGACTGCCTTCCGGGCTTGCTTAGGGCTTGCTCAAAAGACCTGACGGTTCGACTGTGAAGCGAAACGTGGGGCACCCACTGCGCGTAACGATAACTGCTGCTCAGCTGCCCTCTAATTGCGCAGGGCCAGCTGCTCCGTCATGATCTGCGTCAGTTCCGGCTTCTTCAGCCCGTGGACCTCTTCGTTGTACTTGTCCACCTTGCTGGACCAGTTCATGGAGCAGAACTTCGGGCCGCACATGCTGCAGAACGCGGCTTCCTTGTAGTAGTCGTCCGGCAGGGTTTCGTCGTGCATGCCGCGTGCCGTCTCCGGGTCCAGCGACAGGTCGAACTGCGCGTCCCAGTCGAAGGTGTAGCGGGCGTGGCTGATGGCGTCGTCGCGGTCGCGCGCGCCGGGGCGGTGCCGCGCAATGTCGGCGGCATGCGCGGCGATCTTGTACGCGATGATGCCGTCCTTCACGTCCTTCTCGTTCGGCAGACCCAGGTGCTCTTTCGGCGTCACGTAGCAGAGCATGGCCGCGCCGTGCCATCCGATCATGGCCGCGCCG
>CAXTBQ010000028.1:0-37864 GCA_964242065.1 uncultured Terriglobus sp.
GTTAAGGAAGTTAATCGCCGGGCTGCGGCCTGCGTTGCGTTGCAGGTTGCCGAACGGCGTGGTCGTGGGGATAGCGAAGTTGGCCGTGTTCAGGTACTGCAGCGAGGTGCGCGCCGCGTTTAGGCGCGACTTGTCAAAGGTGTACAGCGGGCCGCTGCCAACCAGGTTGGGGCGGTAGATGTTGCCTCCGCGATAGGTGGGCACGCTGCTGGCCGTGACCTGCAGCGCGGCGGCCGGCGTGTCCGTGATGTTGAACTGGAAGCCGCTGCTGGCCTGGTTGATGGCCGAAAGCTGCCACTGCCCGAGCACTGCGTTCACCAGGCCGTTGCCCCCATTGGCAAACTGCTTGCCGCGGCCGAACGGCAGGTCATAGACAAGGCTGGTGGTGTTGTAGAGCGGCTGGTTGTAGTCGCTGTTGCCGTAATCGGCGGCCAGGTTGCGCAGGTCTTGGGGTGCGGGCGTGGCGCTCTCCAGCGACGCACCGGCGTTGTCCAGCGCGTGACCGTAGGTAAAGCTGTTCAGCAGCGTCAGGCCTGCCACCATCTGCTGCTCATACTTGACCTGGATGCTGTCATAGTGCGAGTACGCCTGGCGAATGGGATAGGTGATGTCACCGAACGCGGGCAGCGGACGCGCGAAGTTGCGGCTGGGATCCTTCTGGTTGAAGTTGGCAAGCTGCAGCAGCTTCAGGCCGTGATTGCCCACGTACGCGATGTCGAGCAGCGTGTTCTTCGCAAGCTGGCGCTGCACGCTCAGGTAGTAGCTTTCCACATAGCTGTCGCGGTAGCGGTTGCCGTCGATGTAGCTGGGGTTTGCGGTGACGGGGTTGAAGGTGAGCGTGCTGGCCGGAAAACCAGTGTCGAAGCGGACGTACGTCGCAGCGGCGCCGCCTGCGCTGGGTGCGGTCTGCGAGGCGTTGGTGAACAGGGCGTTGGGCGGGTTGATGCCCAGCACGTTGCCGGAGCCGGCGCGATCATAGTGCGAAAAGCTGATGCCGAAGCCACCGCGCACCGTGGTCTTTTCGTCCGGTGCATACGCAAAGCCGAAGCGCGGCGCCAGGTCGTTGAAGTCGGGCGAGAAGCCGTAGCGATTGCTGTTGCTGGCCGGCACAAAGGCGCTGATGCTGCCGCTTTGCGCGCCTGCGGAGGTGGGGTCGAAGTTGGTCAGGCGGTTCGTCGAGTCGGAGTAGGGTGAATTGTACTCGTAACGCAGGCCGATGTTGAGCGTCAGCTTGGGCGAGACCTTCCAGTCGTCCTGCACATACGCGAAGTTTGCGACCGTGCGCAGCTTCGCGACGAAGTAGCTGGAGAGCGAGTACACGCTGGACGCGCCGAACAGGAAGTCTGCGAAGTAGTTGTCGCTGGTGGCCGTGCTCTGCGCCACGCCGTTGCGGAAACGCGAGAAGCCACCGCCAAAGGTGAAGCCGCCGTAGAGCGGGTTGGTGTCCTGCACGTCCATCCACGTCTTCTGGAACTCGTAGCCGAACTTGAGCGAGTGGTTACCGCGCAGCCAGGAGTAGTTGACCTTGGGGTCGAACAGCGCCGGGTTCTGGAATTGCGGATTGGTGGTCTGCCGGCCCAGCGCAGAGAAGCCTGTGATGCTGATGCCGGGAATGCCGCCCGCAACAGCCGGGTCGGTCGGCAGGCCGGGAAAGGTGAAGCCGGGGTTGGTGCCGATCGACGTGGAGAACTTGCCGGCCTTGGTCTTGGAGATGCCCACGCGCACATCGAGCAACTGGTTCGCACCGATCACGCGGGTGTAGCCGCCCGCAATTTGCTGGTCCAGGATGCGCTGGTAACCGTTGGAACTGCCGTCGAGCGGCAGGCCCAGGCCGGGGAAGTCAATCGCGTTGGTCTTTGTCTGGGACACGCGCACAAACAGGGAATTGCGTTGATTCACGGTGTAGTCGAGCCGCAGATCGCCTTTATCACCCTTGTTGGTGGACCGCTGCAGGGTAGAGAAGTTGCTGGTCAGCGCGCTGGTCGGGTTGAGCTGGCCGATGAAGCCCGCAATCTGCCGCGCAATAGGCGAGATGTTCGCCGAGGTGAGAATGCTGGTGCCCGCGGTGTAGGCCGTGCCGTTGTACGGGTCGTAGATGGTCTTCGAGAACACGCCGCTCAACTGCGTTGGTGTGGGGAGCGTGGCCGAGCTGATCTGCTTGCGGGCCTGCCGCAGTCCCTCGTAATCCAGAAAGAAGAAGGCGTGGTCGCGCACGATGCGGCCGCCCACGTTGCCGCCGAACTGGTTACGGTTGAACTGCGGCTTCTTGCCGCCCGCCGGTGCAAAGAAGCCAATGGCGTTCAGGTCGGTGTTGCGCAGGAACTCGTACACGCGGCCGTGATAGGTGTTGGTGCCCTGCGCAGATGCTACGTTGATCGTCGCGCCACTGCCGCGGCCGTACTCGGCGCTCTCGTTGTTGGTCACGGTCTGGAAGGCGGCGACGGAGTCGGGAGGCGTCTGGATGATCTCGTTGCTGAAGCCCTGGTTCGATTCGCCGTAGGCGTTGTTGTCCATGCCGTCGAGCAGGTAGTTGTTGAACATGGAACGCTGACCGTTCACGTTGAACGAGCCTTCGCGCACCAGGCCTGTGTTGCTGGTGGTCTGCACGCCGTTGGCGGTGGCGCGTACGCCGGGTGCCAGGCCAACCAGGTCGCTGAAGTTGCGGCTCACCAGCGGCAGGCTCACGGTCTGGTGCTGCGTGATCAACTGGCCGCGCTGGCTGGTGTCGCTTTCCACGCGTAGCGCCACGTCGCTCACTTCCACGGTGGTGTTGGCGGAACCCACGTTGAGTGCAAGGTCGATGCGCTGCCGCGTCTGCACGGACACGGCGATGTTGGTGGCCTGCGCGGGCGCGAAGCCTTCCTTTTCAATGCGGACGTCGTATTGGCCCACGCGAAGCGCAGGAACTTCAAAGTCGCCGTGATCGTCCGATTGGCGCGTGCTCACGACGCCGGTCGCGCGGTTGGTCACGGTGATGGTCGCACCGGCAATGGAGGCACCGCTGCTGTCGCGCACCGCACCCACAATGCTGCCGTTCTCATACTGACCCACGGCAAGAACAGGCGCGCACAGGCACACCGCTGCCACACAAATCGAAACCCTAGACTGACGCATGTGGCTACGCTAGGCGGAACGTGTGAACGCGTTGCAAAAGACGGGTGAACGGAGCGTTACAGCCTTATATGGCCGCGCTGCGGCGGTGCTGCCCCGGTGTTTCGAGGCTCCAACAGGAGCGGAGGAGCTTGCTGTTGCCTTGCCTCAGCCACAGAAAGCAGGTCCCTCCACTCCGCTTCGCTCTGGTCGGGATGACAAGTTTGGAAGCTTCGCTCCGCGGGAGTGTGGAGCAGGTGTTTACGCTGCCGGGGCAGGCGTAAGTCCCAGCCAGCGCCCGGTGGTTCCGAGCTTCCGCAGCACAAAGCGCTCTGTGAGCGCCACGACGATCATGGACCCGCCAAGCAGTGGGAAGTACAGCCCAAAGGCGATGAGCACCGTGATCAAACCTGCGGAGTAGCGCACGCGACGGATGAGTACTGGCGCGCCCAGCGATGCTTCGGGTTTGCGCTTCCACCACAGGACCAGCCCGCTCACGCTCAGCAGCACCAGACCGATTGTGGTGAGCAGGCTGACGACCTGATTCAGCACACCGAAGAGCTGCCCCTCATGCGCCGCAATGCCGACGCCGATGACGCGGTCGAGCCATGGCTTGGAGTGGAAGTCCGTCCGCTTCAAGACTGCGCCTGTCGTGCCGTCCAGCACGAGGTCGACACGCAGCGGGCGATTGCGCGTATCAGAGCGCGCGGTCCAGTTGCCGCGCGCGTGCATAGGTGGAGAAATGAGCACGGGGTTCGTCAGTTGCAGCGGTGCAACCGTGGCGACCATGCGATCCAGCGGCGCAAAGCTGTGCGGTCCGGTGAGCATGGTGGTGTGTCTGCCAAACGCGGTGGCGTGTCCGGCATGGGCGGACGTGGCGTGGTCTCCGGACATATCCATGCCCGCCATACCGGGCATGCTGCCCATGTCGTGCGTCGCACTGCTGGTCCTTGCCTGGCGCTTTGCCAGCACTTCTGCGCTGCTGGTGGTCCAGTCCTGGCTCACGGCGCGCCCTGCGCTCAGGTGCCGGATGCCTTTCAGATAGCCTCCCCAGCTCTTGGCCCACGGCAGGCCGGAGAACAGCAGAAACAGCGCAAACACAGACACGTAAATGCCGGTAACGGAATGGATGTCCTTCCAGAAGGTGCGGCCGCCCGCGCGCAGGCGAGGGTACAGGATGCCGCCAAGCCGGCGCGTATTGCTGGGCCACCACAGGAACAGGCCCGTCACAATCATGACCACCGCCCAGCTACCCGCCAGTTCGATGAGCCACGAGCCGTACTTACCGGCCAGCATCTCACCGTGCAGGCGAGAGGTAAAGGTGTCCACGCGATGATCTTCGTTATCGACGTGGAGAACTGCGAGCGTCTCCGGGTGCACATAGACGCGAAACTGCTGCGCGCCTTTGTCGACCAGCACCTCGGCGGCGGACGTTTGGGACCTGGGCAACTGGTACGAGTCGAAGGTGGTGCCGGGTAGAGCCGCCAGAGCAGCCTGCACCTCTGCCTCTGCCGTGGCCCGCGTGGCAATGGCGAGATGGCTATACGGGCGGTCCAGCAGCCGCTGGATTTGCGGGTGGAACAGGAACACGGTGCCCGTGACGGACAGCCAAAGCACAAACGGGATGCAGAACAGGCCCGCGTAAAAGTGCCACCGCCACACGGTGCGGTGATCCAGGCCGCTTGCGCGGGCAAGGGGTTGCTGGTTTGGTGCAAGAGTGTCAGGCATGTGCATCTCCAACGGTGCGGCTCAAGCGATGGCAAGAGGAACGACTCCGAACCGGCTTTGTGCCGGCACGCTGCGGTGTCATTCCGGACGGAGCGTTAGGAGAGGTGCAGCGAGGGTGGTCCGCGCTTCCGCGGCGAGCCTTTAGAGTCTGTGCTTGAGGCAGGGCGTGACGGTGCGGGAATTACGCGCAGGGTGAGCACCGCCGCGCGGATGCCGCGGAACAGGGGCACGCCGGGAGCGGCAGGCATTTGCACCGGCAGCACCAGCACGGCGGCATACGGGCAGGTGCCTGCAGGAGCGCTCAGGCTCGCTTCGCCGTCCCGTGCGGTTCCGCGCCCGTCCATGCCGGTGCAGTGGTGCCGTCCGGCGCGCCGGCAGCACAGCGGCGTGTCTCCGCCGTGCTTTGGCGACATCGCCAGCAGCGAGGTGGCAAACGGCAGGCCGAAAAGGGCCAGCAGCGTAAGTGCAATCAGCCTGCGCACGGTTAGAGCCATTGCATCACTTACTGCTGTTTCCAACAAGACCCGTTTTCCGGTCCTGTCGACAGGCGAACGTCAGCGGTAGCGTTCTACCTCAGCCAAAAGGGCGAGTTTCCGGTCCGGCGGTAGAAAACTGGCTTCCACGCTGTTGCTGGCTAGCTCGCGCATCTGCTCGTCCGTGAACTCGTATTCGCGCTGGACCAGCTCGTATTCGTCGAGCAGGTCTGCACCGAACATGGGCGGGTCGTCGCTGTTGAGTGTAATCATCAGGCCGCGCTCAAAGTAGTGCCGCACGGGGTGCGACTCGAGCGAGCGGCAGCAGCCTGTGCGCAGGTTGCTGGTCACGTTCAGTTCCAGCGGGATCTGCTTTTGCGCGAGCATGTCGAGGAGGTCCGGGTCGTCTACCGCAGTCAGTGCGTGTCCGATGCGTTCCGCGCCGATGTTAATGGCGCTCCAGATGCTTTCTGCGGGGACGCTTTCGCCCGCGTGGGCCAGCAGGTGCAGGCCGTTTGCCCTTGCTTCGGCGTAGAGATCGCGGAAGTCGGATGCGGGGCCGCGTGCCTCATCCCCGCCAATGCCGATGCCGATAATGCTGGGGTACTGCTCTTTCAGATCGGCCGCTTTGCGGAACACCACCGCGGCTTCTTCCACGCCGAAGTGCCGCACGGCGTCAATGATCCAGAAGACAGTGGTGCCGAAATCCTGCTCGCCGCGAATGCGCCCGCGCTCGATGGCTTCGGTGACCGCCTCCACGGTGAGGTACGGCTTGAAGCGGAGAATGATGCCGAACGAGACGTACACCTCCGCATGGCGCACGCCCTGCAGGCTCAGGCGGCGGATCATCTCGTAGGTGATGAGTTCGTAGTCGGCGGCGGTCTGCAGGCGCTCGCTCACCTGCTTGAACGCCATCAGGAAGCCGAGGAAATTTTCGTACACGTAAATGCCACGCGCCTGCTCCAGCGTGAGTGGTGCAGCGTCATGCCGAGTGGAGAGGGCGACCAGAGTCTCCGGCTGTACCGTGCCTTCCAGGTGCAGGTGCAACTCGCATTTGGGCAGGCCACGCAGCCATTCGCGGTTGGCGAGTGCGTTCAAGCAGCCAGTTGCTGCTGGAGTGCGGTATGTAGCAAGTGCCGGACGTAGTCGCGCGGGCTTATACCCTGTTCCGATGCGCGTGCCAGAGCCGTCTGTACATCGCTCTCGTCCATGACAAGCGCCAGTATTTCAGCAGCATGTTCCTCTGCGTACTCCTCTGCAATCGCATCTTGGTTGTTGAACCACCAGGCGGCCTCTTCGGCGTCTGTCTGGAAGTCAGGCATCTTGAGTTTGCCCATTGCTACGCTCCTGGCCACTTCAGCGCGTAGAGCGTCTTGAAGAAGCGGTTTGCTCGATATGCAGTCACGCATCGCGTTTTGCCAGCACGCGGCGTTGTGATTACCACCAGAATACGCTTGTCACCGGCCATGCCGAGCACAGTGCGCCGGTTCTCGCCGTTGCGGACCTCATCCTTGATGAACAAAGTTTGCCATGGAGCACAGTCTCCACATCCTCACGCGAGAGTCCGTGCTGCGTGATGTGAAACAGTTTGTACTCGTTCCAGTTAAACTCAAACATTCAAACCGGCTGCACGCATTGGCAAAACATCAAGCGGCTTCGTCGCGGTAGAGCGCCGCATGCAGTAGAGCTTCTGCATACACGTGTGGCTCTACTCCATCTGCTGCTGCCTTTTCCTTGATGAGGCGTGCATCCTCGCCCTGCAGATCAATGGCTACGAAACCGAGGGTTGGTATCCCGTGTTCCTTCTCGAATGCTGTGGCGATGACATCCTGATTGCTAAACCACCAGTCGGCCTCTTCCCGTTCGTTCGCAAAGGCGGGTGTTTCGATCTTTATCATGCGTTACCTCGCCGCTTGTAGGCGTAATCAGCCTGTAATCGCTTGTTCGCGGGGAATGCAGTGACGACCCGCGTTCGTTGGTCCCGCGGAGTGACCACTACTGCAAGATACGCCCTTCAGGTCATGCCCAGTGAACAACGTGCGTCGTTCGCCATTGCGGATCTCGCTTTCTAGGCGGATGGGATGAAGAGTCAACGCAGCCTCGGCGTCCTCGCGCGAAATGCCGTGCATGGCGATGTGAAACAGGTTGTGCTCGTCCCAGTTGAAGTCCACGCGCTACTGTCCGGCGAACTCACTGCGCTTGCGGCTGTAGAAGAAGTACACAAAGAGCCCGACCACCAGCCAAATGAAGAAGCGCTCCCACGTGCGGATGGGCAGGCCCGTCATCAGCAGTACGCAGAAGACCACGCTGAGCGCCGGGATGACCGGTCCGCCGGGCACGCGGAAGCCGCGGTGGCGCTCCGGCTGTTTGTGCCGCAGGACGACCACGCCGATGCTGACCAGCACAAAGGCGAAGAGTGTGCCGATGTTGGACAGCTCGGCCAGCGTGCCCACGTCAAATAGCCCTGCGGGAATCGCGACAAGGATGCCCGCCACCCAGGTGGCGAACGCAGGGGTGCGGTAGACCGGGTGCACCTTGCTGAAGACATCGGGCAACAGGCGGTCGCGCGACATGGCGAACCACACCCGCGCCTGGCCCAACTGGAAGACGAGGATGGACGAGATCATGCCGACCAGCGCGCCCAGCAGAACGACTAGGCGCACCCAGTGCAGCTTGGCGGAGTGTGTCTCCAGCGACAGCCGCTTGAGCGCGTTGACGACCGGTGCGCCGTCGCCCGCCACGGAGTTCCACGGCACAATGCCGGTGAGCACCAGCGCCACGCCGATGTACAGGATCGTGCAGACGATCAGCGTGGCCACGATGCCGGTGGGCACATCGCGCTGCGGCTGCTTGCACTCCTCGCTGGCCGTGGAGACCGAGTCGAAGCCGATGTACGTGAAGAAGATGATGGAGCCGCCCGCCAGCACGCCGGGCCAGCCGTTGGGCGAGAACGGCACATAGTTGCCGGGGTGGATGAACGAGATGCCCGCGACGATGAACACCAGGATGGCGGCGATCTTGACCAGCACCATGATGTTGTTGGTCTTGGCCGACTCGCGGATACCTCGCACCAGCACCACCGTCAGGATGATGACGATGAGGAAGGCTGGGATGTTGAAACCGAAGTGCCAGCCGGGCTTGTAGATGTCGTGCCCTGCGAGGTCCTGCAGGCCGAGCGGCAGAAATGCGGGCGAGAGCCACGTGGGGCTGAAGTGCAGGCCGAGCCAGTCCAGCAGGTCGACCACGTGCGCGGCAAACCCGACGCTGACGCTCATGTTGCTGAAGGCGTACTCCAGGATCAGGTCCCAGCCGATGATCCACGCCACCAGCTCGCCCAGCGTGGCGTAGGTATAGGTGTAGGCCGACCCGGCGATGGGGATCATGCTGCTGAGTTCGGCGTAGCACAGGCCGGTGAAGGCGCAGACGATGGCGACCAGCACCATGGAGATGGCCAGTGCCGGACCTGCACCCGGTCTGCCCGCGACCGCACCGTGGTGCAGCAGGAAGTCGATAACGGGCGAGTCCCAAAAGGTGGCTGTGATGGCTGGATTGCCCGCGATGGCCGTGCCGATGACCGTAAAGATGCCGGAGCCGATGACCGCGCCGATGCCCAGCGCCGTGAGCGACACCGGGCCGAGCGATTTTTTCAGCGCGTGCTCGGGCCGCTCCGACTCGTCGATGAGCTTGTCGATGGACTTGGTGGCAAAAATCTGTCGGGGCAGGGCGGTGTCCTCTGCGGGTGCGCTGGATGTGTGGATCGCATGTAGTTTAGCGTGGGAGCGGCTCCAGGGTGCAGCCACACGAAGGGTGCCCCATGTCTCTTGGAGACATGGGATTTTTGCTGCTGCGGAACGCAAACAGAACCCACGTCTCAAGGGCGAGACGTGGGGCACCCGCTGTTATGCTGCAGCACAGGGTGGTGTGATGATGCGGAACTTATTGGAAGCAACCGCCTTGCTGTGCGGAACGCTACTCACCGCTGTGCTGTCAGCGCAGGTGCCACAGGTCGTGACTACTCCTTTTGGCGCGTGGACTCGGCCTGTCACGTCACCGGTCATCGCACCGGTGAAAACGTCCATCTTCCATGACTCTGTGAGCGGTGCAGACGTCCACTGGGAGGCGCTGCACACCTTCAATCCCGCGGCTGTGGTGCGCGCGGGCAAGGTCTACGTGCTGTACCGCGCGGAGGATGACTCCGGCACGGAGATGATCGGCGGGCACACCTCGCGACTGGGGCTGGCCAGCAGCAGTGACGGCCTCCACTTCACGCGCGAGCCACAGCCGGTGCTCTATCCCGCAAAGGACGCGCAGGAAGATCGAGAGAGCCCGGGCGGCGTAGAAGATCCCCGCATCGTGGAAGCGCCGGATGGCACCTACGTGCTGACCTACACGCAGTGGTCGCGCAAGCGCGGGGCCTACTCGGTCGGCGTCGCGACATCGCGTGACCTGCACACCTGGATCAAGCAGGGACCGGCGTTTCACGGCGCGTACGATGGGCGGTACGACGAGTACAAGTACAAGTCCGCAGCGATCATCACGGAGCAGCGCGATAGCAGGCTAGTCGCCGCAAAGATCAACGGCAAGTTCTGGATGTACTGGGGCGACCTCGGCATTCGGCTGGCGTCGTCGCCAGACCTGATCCACTGGGTGCCACTCGAAGACGCACCGGGCAAGCCGCGCATCCTCCTTGCTCCACGGCCGGGTATGCCGGACAGTGACTTTCCGGAGGCAGGCCCGCCGCCCGTGCTGACGAAGCAGGGCATCGTCATGCTCTACAACGCCAAGAACAAGGATGGCGCGGGTGGTGATCCGAAGCTGAAGCCCGGGACCTATGCCGTGGAAGTGGCCACCTTCCCGCCAGACGATCCGACGCAGGTCACGGCCAGAACGGTCGCGCCGGTCTTCAAGCCGGAACTGCCGTTTGAGCAGACCGGCCAGTACAAGGCGGGGACGACGTTCTCAGAGGGCCTAGTGCTGTTCCAGGGCAAGTGGTGGATGTACTACGGCTGTGCCGACTCGTTTGTGGGCGTGGCGACTGCGCCAGTGCAGTAGTCCATTCCGCTCATAACCTGCAGACCATCAGCTTGTCATCCCGTAGCGAAGCGCAGGGATCTGCATGTGTGTGCGTTCACTCACGCTGCCTGGTGTGGGCGAACTCAGGGCGTTTGCGCTGGCACCGACGGCGGCACCGCATCCTCACAACCAGCCTTTGTAGAGGGAACGGCAGACATGCAGATCCCTCCGCTGCGCTGCGGGATGACAAAGAGGTTAGAAGAAACAGCAAAAGGCTCGCCTCACGAGGCGAGCCTTCCGCGACGAATGCCTGTCTTTAGCGCTTGCTGGCGCCCTTGGCTGCGGTCTTCAGCTTCTGCTTGTTGCTGCCGCGCGGGGTGGTGCGGGGAGCCTTCGGTGCTGCGTTCTTGCGTGCGGTGCGCTTCGCGGTCTTGCGCTCCTCGTGGGACAGTGCCTTGGTGTTTGCCATGTTCTAAGCTCTCTTTTCTAACTTGTGTCGGCGTTTTTGCGGCTGCACTTAGAGCCGCTGCAGCTGGGCAAACTTCTCCACCAGCTTCTTCACGCCGTGCCCTTGAAATTGTACCGTGATCTTTGCGTCCGGACCGTCGCCTTCGCGTGAAACGATGCTGCCATCGCCGTACTTGGGGTGGCGCACGCGGCTGCCGCGCTTCAACTCCGTGGCTCCGTTGCTCTCTGGAACGTCCATCCTCGGGCGCGCGGGCCCGCCCCCAAACTTTGTCTTGCCCCCGAAAAAGCTGGCGATGTTGTCAATGGAGTCCGGCTTGCTGCCGCCTATGCCCACGGCTTTCTTGGATGCGCCGAACTGCAGGCCGTAGTTGCTGCGCGGCTGCTGCGCGGGGGCGCTGCCGCTCTGGTCTTCATCCTCGTAGCTGTAATGGCGTCCGCCGCCGAAGTCATCCTGCTTTTTGCCCCAGCGATTGCCTCCGCCAAAGCGCGACGCACCGCCACCATAGCCGTACTCGCTGCGGAAGGCCGGTCGCTCTGCCGGTGAGCCCAGGTCCTCAATAAGGCGCGAGGGTATCTCCTCCAGGAAGCGCGAGGCGACACTCGCGTCCGGCATGTCGCTGCCATAACGGCGGCGGTACCGCGCGCGTGTGAGCACCAGCGTGTCCATGGCGCGCGTCATGCCTACATAGCAGAGGCGCCGCTCCTCTTCCAGGCCGGTGGGGTCCTGCATGGTGCGCGAGCTGGGAAACAGCCCTTCTTCCATGCCGCAGAGGAAGACCAGCGGAAACTCCAGCCCTTTGGCCGCGTGCAGCGTCATCAGCGTCACGCGCGCGTCCATGTTGATGCCGTCCGCATCGCTTACCAGCGCGGCGTGATCCAGGAAGTCCGCCAGCGTTTCGCCCCGCTCCTGCGCGTCCTGCGCGGCGTTGGCCAGTTCTTTCAGGTTTTCAATGCGGCTGAACGCTTCGGGTGTGCCCTCGGCCTCGAGGACCCTAATGTAGCCGCTGCGATCGTTCAGGAACTTAATCAACTCGGGCAGCGTGGCCGGGTCGCCGGGTGCGCGAAAGCCATCGATGCGTGTGCTTGTCTCGGGTGCTGCGGCGCTGCTGTTCACCGGCATTTCAGAAGCGGGGACGCCGGATTCGAGCAGCGGTGCAGCCTCTGCACGTAGCTTGGCGAAGCGGTCGCCGACGGCTGACTTCTTTGCGATCTTTTTCTGGATTGCGGCGAAAGGATTGAAGGAAGCTGATGTGCTCTGACCCTGATCCCACGTCTCAGAAGCGAGACGTGGGGCACCCACTATTTCGCTTGTTTCAGATGTCGAAGACAGAGCCGCTTCTGCGCTTGCGGCGAGTGAAAGCGGCTGGTCGTGGAAGGTGAAATCGAAGCCGGTGTCTTCGGTTTCGTTCGCTTCTTCCGACTCTACAAAGGCGAAGCTGGTGTCCGCGTCGTCGATCTGCGCGTTCTCCGGCGTCAGCGTGCTGCGCTCTTCGCTGGGGCCGAAGTCGAAACCGAAGTTGAAGCTGGTATCGAAGCTCGCATCCTCGTTCGCGTCGCTGGTGGCGGCGTTCTCTTCGGTGCCGACGAACTCCGCTGAAGCAGAAGGACTCCCGGCATCCTGCGCGAGCGCATCGCCGAAACCTGGGCCCAGCATCGCGCGTGCATCCAGAATGATGCGCTGAAAGCCCTGCAGCGCAGTCAGCGCGCGTGCGGGCAGCAGCTGCTGCTCCACGGCACGGCCGATGGCGTCCCACGTGCTCAGGCCGGTGGTCAGCGCAATGCGCTCCAGCACTTCCAGCGTGGTCTTGCCAATGCCGCGCGAGGGCGAGTTGATCACGCGGTTCAGCGCAATCGAGTCATGCGGATTCTGCACCAGCTTCAGGTAGCTCAGCAGGTCCTTGACCTCCGCACGCTCGTAGAAGCTGAAGCCGCCCACCATGTGGTACTGGATGTTGTAGCGGCGCAGCGACTCTTCCACCAGCCGCGACTGCGAGTTGGTGCGGTACAGCACGGCTGCCTTTGGTGTGTCACCGCGCTGCCCCGCCTCGCGCAGGTAGGTCTGCATACGATCCGCGATGAACAGCGCCTCGTTCTCGCCATCGGGCGCTTCGTAGTAGCCGATTAGCGATCCGCCTTCGCGCGTGGTGAACAGCTCCTTGCCCTTGCGCTGCGTGTTGTTGCGCACCACCGCACCCGCGCCCTCCAGGATGGTCTGCGTGGAACGGTAGTTCTGCTCCAGGCGGATGATCCTGGTATTGTCGAAATCTTTCTCGAAGTCGAGGATGTTCTTGATGTCCGCGCCGCGCCAGCTGTAGATGGACTGGTCCTCATCGCCCACCACGCACACGTTGCCGTGCGCTCCGCTGAGCAGGCGCATCAGCTCGTACTGCGGGCGGTTCGTGTCCTGGTACTCGTCGATCAGAAGATAGCGGTAGCGGCGCTGGTAGCGCTCGCGGGTTTCGGCACTGGTCTTCAGCAGGCGCACGGTCTCGAGTAGCAGATCGTCGAAGTCCATCGCGTTGTTCTTGAACAACTCGTCACGGTAGATCTTGAAGATGTGCGCGATGCGCTCCTCGAGCGGATTTGTCGAGGCCAGAAAATACTCCTGCGGGTCGATCATATGGTTCTTGGCCCACGAGATGCGGCCCAGCGCCACGCGCGGCTTTAGCTGCTTGTCATCGAAGCCAAGCCGCTTCAGCGCCTGCTTTACGATGGCCTGCTGATCCGCATCATCGTAAATCGCGAAGCTCTTCGTCAGGCCTTTGCCGTCGACTTTTAAGGCTTCGATGTCGCGTCGCAGAATGCGCACACACAGCGAGTGAAACGTGCTGATCATTGGCCGTGCAAGGGAACTGTGGCCGATGAGCTTGTCGACGCGCTCGCCCATCTCCTTAGCGGCCTTGTTGGTGAAGGTTACGGCAAGGATGCTGTCGGGCGCGACGCCACGCTCCTCAATCAGGTAGGCAATGCGGTGCGTGATGACGCGCGTTTTGCCGGAGCCCGCGCCCGCCAGCAACAGCACGGGGCCGTCCACAGAAAGGACGCCTTCCTGCTGCTGCGGATTCATATTGTCTAAGAGGCGTGACACGGCGGGGAACTGCTCCTCACCCATTTTACCCGGCATCACTTCTGCGGGATGTACAGGTATGGCCGGGTACTATGAACCAAACGACTCATGCCCGCTACGTCCGCACTTGCTCAGAAGAAGTTCTACCGGCCCGAGCTGGACGTGCTGCGCTTCCTTGCCTTCCTGCTTGTTTTTTTCGATCACGGCAGCGGATCGTTCCACTCGGCACTGGCGACAAAGTTCGGCGAGGCGGCGCGCTGCGGCTTGCAACTGTTCTTTATTCTGAGCGCGTATCTGCTGTCAGAACTGTTGCTGCGCGAGCGGGAAAAGACAGGCACGGTGCACATTCCGTCCTTCTTTGTGCGACGCATCCTGCGCATCTGGCCGCTGTACTTCTTCTTCATCGGTTTGATCTACATTGCGGCACGCTTCGGCCACGGATACTTCCCCACGAGTGCGCTGCTTGCCTTCGTGGCGCTGGCGGGTAACTGGTGGATTTATGCGTATGGATTTCTACCGTTTGCGGTGGGCATCCTGTGGAGCATTTCGGTGGAGGAGCAGTTCTATCTGCTGTGGCCGTGGCTGGTGCGCGCGGGCGGCGAGCGGGCGCTGCGCATCGTGGTGCCCGTGGTGATGAGTGTGTCGGCGCTGGCCATCTGGTACTCCGGCCACCATGTGCTGCCTGTGAACAAATACTGGACCAATAGCCTGATCGAGTTTGCCTACTTCGCCGTAGGCGCGGTGCTGGCGCTCGTGCTGCACCGGCGCGAGTTTCAACCGTCGGTTCCCATGCGTGTGGCGCTATGCGCGGGTGCGGCTGCCGCGTTCCTGTTGCTGGTGTTCCGCTTTCCGGTGGCGGCAGAAGGCCGCATCATCCACACGCCCGGGCTGTTCGCGGCGTTCTTGTTGCTGGGCGTTGCCGGAACTTGTTGCTTTCTCGCGTTCTATGGCGTGCAGAGTTTTACCGGGAAGAGTCCGCTGGTCTATCTGGGCCGCATTTCATACGGCTTGTATGTGTACCACCTGCTGGCACTGCAGGTGTGCGAGGTTGCGCTGCGCCGCAGCCATCTGCATGGCGTGACGTATGCGCTGGTGCAGATGGCGATGGCAATGCTGCTCACGATCGGCTTGGCTGCGTTGTCCTACCGCTTCCTTGAGACGCCGTTCCTGCGCCTGAAGAGCCGTTTCACCTTTGTGCACTCGCGCGACGCATAGATGGATGTCACCGGGCTGTAGGCCCGCGTTGTAAAAGCCTGGGGCGTAGCCCCAGGTTAGGGCGATCCAACGGTTGCGGGCTGAAGGCCCGCGATATTGCGAAGCACTACTAGCTCAGCACACCGCGTCACTCTCCGTGCGGAGATCAGGCTGCGATGGCGGGTCTAGGGCCGCTCTCGCGGCATAGCGCGGGCCTTCAGCCCGCACGCGTAGCCAGACCGAATCCTGGGGTGCGCCCCAGGCTATTACAACGCGGGCCTTCAGCCCGCACGTTCCGCCCGGAACCTTTGTGGTCCTATCTACTGCACCACACCGAACGATGCGTCCGGCTCCACCGTGACCTGCCGTGCGGCGCAGGTGTGGATCTTCTGGCAGGCGATGGGCTGCACGTCGCGGCTGACGCAGGCTTCGATCGCGGTAAGCCGGTTGCGCCCGCAGGAGAGCGCGAAGCTCTCTGCAGGGAAGGATGGGTTTGCCTGGCGAAAGAGGGTGAGGATTGCGTCAGGAGACATGCTGGTGGCGTGGTTCACATGCTGGAAGGCGGCGGGAATCTTCACCGCGCTGAATGCCTGCCGTGCGGTGGAGAAGAAGGCATCCGGCGAAAGCGTGGTGCAGGTGCCGTGTTTGGTCCACTCATGCTGGATGAGTGATGCATCCGGAATCAGATCCAGGTAACGCTCCGGATGCGCAGGACCGGCGCGGTGCGAGCAGGTGCCGGGATACGTGCCGTCAAAGTTCTGCGGCCACAAGCCATGCAACACAAAGCCATGCGGCGTGGAGCACTCCGCGTCGCCCCGTGCTTGTTTCTCCGCCGGTGTGAGCGTGTTCAGCGTGCTGCAGAACTCCGGTGCCCATGACAGGTTGAGCAGGTAGTAGTCGTACACGCCGGGCGCGGTGTGGACTTCCTGCGCGCCGCCGCGGCTTGGAGACAGCACAAGAGCCGACACTGCAAACCAGCCGAGAAGAAACCTCTGCGAAAAGAACATGCACGCTCCGTGAAGCTACTGTAAATGGCGCGCCAGGCGCGGGTTAGTGACGCGCGCTGCTTATAAGTTTGATTCTGCCTGCCCCACTTGAAAATAGTTTCAAGAAATCGTGGAACGGAACACAATCCGCTGCGTACTTATCCATGCGCGACGTTGTTTCAACTGCAGTGAGACTTCGCCAGCAACAGAGCACCACCAAGGAGAAGTCTCATGATCCGTTCGACCGTTGCCGCCCTCGTAATCGCCGCCACCACCTTCGCACCGTTCGCTTCGCATGCCTCCCTGTTCGGCAAAGGTTCCACGCCGTCGATCACCGAAGCCAAAGGCAAGATGGTGAAGCTCACGCTGAAGAATCGCACCTCTGCTCCCATGGATCTGCTGATCGAGGACAAGCCCATCACCATCGCCGCCAATGGCGAATATGAGTTGAAGGCGACGGAAGGAACCCACGTGTACGGCGCGGACAAGAGCGTCAAGGTGCTGGTGACGCGTGACCTGAACGGCACCACCTGCTCGTTCCGCTAGACGCTTCTTCTCTCCATTTGCGTCCTCCTGAGCGGAGCACGCAGTGCGTAGCCGAAGGACCTGTTTTCTATTGGCTGCGTTGCTGCTCCGGGAAGAAAGCAGGTCCTTCGACTCCCGCTGTGCTCCGCTCAAGATGACAATGTGTAGAAAAAGATGGGCTTGGGTTGCCTGCTGTACTAAAAGAACGCACCCTAAGAAACTTAGATTTATTTTTTGTAAACAGCGTGACTAATTCGTAGTGCGGGGCGTATAACACTCTGCGCGACGTTGTTTCAATTGCAGTGGGACTTCGCCAGCTACAACGCAACACGGAGAAGTCATCATGAATCGTTCCCTCACCACACTTGCCCTTGCGGGCTGTTTCCTTGCACCCTTGGCATCTTTCGCCGCTGAAAACAATGCGAACATCGCACAGGCGAAGGGCCCCATGGTCCACGTCACGCTGAAGAACCTGAGCAACCTGACGCAGAACCTGGTCATCCAGGGCCGTCCCGTGGCTCTCGCAGCGAACGAGTCGACCAAGGTGGAAGTGCCCGCAGGCACAGCGGTCTACGGCGCCGACAACACCGTAAAGCTGACCATCGTCAAGGATTACAACGGAGCTGTCGCTTCCTTCCGCTAAATCCTGACGTACGGGGCCAATCCCTACAACACGAATCACCGATCCGCTGAACAGGCGGCCGGGACAAGTTGGGCGCAGAGCGTGCTGCAATCACGTTCCGCGCCCTTTTTGCTGCGGCGAGTAGGCTTGAGAGCTATGGCAATCGAAACACTTTGCGTCTTCTGCGCCTCTGCCGTGGGTACGCGGCCGGCGTACCGTGAAGCTGCCAAGGAACTGGGCACACTGCTGGCACAACGCGGCATCGGCCTGGTTTATGGCGGCGCAACGGCCGGTCTGATGGGTGCGCTAGCAGATGCAGCTATCGCAGGTGGCGGCAGGGTCATCGGCGTCATCCCGCACGTGCTGGTGGACAAGGAAGTGGGCCACAGCGGCTGCACGGAACTGCACGTGGTGGACACCATGCACACCCGCAAGGCGCTGATGGGCGAGCGCTCGGATGCCTTTCTCATTTTGCCCGGTGGGTTCGGCACGTTTGAGGAACTGTTTGAGGTGCTGGCATGGCAAACGCTGCGCCTGCACAGCAAGCCCATGTGCCTCTTAAACACGGCAGGCTTTTACGACGGCCTGCTGCGCTTTCTGGATCATTGCGTTGCGGAAGGCGTGCTGAAGCCGCAGGCGCGCGACATTCTGCTGGTTGCGGATACGGTACCGGAAGCGTTGGCAAAGATCGAAGCGGCGCTGTAGACCGGAAGGTAGCGCGAATCATCTGCTCTTGCTGGCTCATCCAAGTCCGGTCTGTCCTGTTGGACTCAGGAGCCTGTCTTGCCGAAGCTGTTTGACCCTATTCGCGTTGGCGATCTTGATCTGCCGAACCGCATCTTCATGGCACCGCTGACTCGCCTGCGTGGCACGGTGGACCACCTGCCGCGTCCGGAACTGATGGCGGAATACTACGCGCAACGCGCCTCAGCCGGCTTGATTCTTAGCGAGGCCACTCCCGTGGATCCCTTAGGGGTCGGATACCCGCAGGTCCCTGGCATCTGGTCAGACGCGCAAATGGAACTCTGGAAACCAGTGGTACATGCGGTGCACCAGGCGGGCGGACGCATTGTGTCTCAGATCTGGCACGTGGGCCGCATTTCGCATTCGAGTTACCTGGATGGTCGTTTGCCTGTGGCACCCAGCGCGATTGCACCCTCGGGGCACGTGTCGCTGATACGCCCACTGACGCCGTTCGAAACGCCGCGTCCACTTACACTGGGTGAGGTGCACGGCGTGGTGGAGCAGTATGGCCGCGCCGCCGAGCGTGTGAAGACCGCCGGCTTCGACGGGGTAGAACTGCACGGCGCGAATGGCTACCTGCTGGATCAGTTTCTGCAGAGCGGATCGAACCACCGCGACGATGAGTACGGCGGACCGGTGGAGAATCGTGCCAAGCTGATGCTGCAGGTGGCAGACGCCGCCATTGCGGTGTTCGGCGCGGGTCGCGTAGGCATGCACCTGGCACCGCGCGGTGACTCGCATGGAATTTCAGACAGCAACCCGCGCGAAACTTTCGGCTATGTGGCCCGTGAACTGGGCAAGCGCAAACTCGCGTTCCTGATGGCACGCGAGTACCAGGGGCCGGACAGCCTGGGCCCAACGCTGAAGCAGCAGTTTGGCGGCGTGTACGTGGACAACGAAAAGTTCACGCTGGAAAGCGCCAGCGAGGTCCTCGAGCGCGGTGAGGCGGATGCGGTGGGCTTTGGCAAGCTGTTCATCGCCAACCCGGACCTGCCGCGCCGTCTGCGCGAAGGAGCGCCACTCAACCCGCCGCGCGTGGAAACGTTCTACACGCACGAGGCGGAAGGCTATACAGATTATCCCGCGCTCGCGTAGTGAGCCTTCTTTCTCCGCTTGGCGCAGGAAGAAGGTGCATCACGGCGCTGTGCAGGAGCGGACGAAATCTTCCAGCAGATTGCCCGCCACGCGGGTGCGGTAACGCGCTGTCGATCGGATGTCGTCGATGGGTGCGCATTCGTTCGCAAGCGCTTCCAAGGCACGCTGCAGCGCCACCCTGTCGTTGATATGGCGGCCCAGCAGCGCGGCTTCCGTGGCTGCGAGCCACGCCGGCCGGTCAAGAAGGCTGGCCGCTGCAATGTTGATCTCGACGAAGGTGTCCTCTTCTAACAGGGCGATGCAGGCTATTGCGACTTTGGAGATGGCCTGTGCATTGCGTGTACCCACTTTGCGCACAAAGTGACGATGCTGCGCAAAGCGGCGCGGCAGGCGGATGGCCTGGATGAGTTCGTCCGGCGCGAGCGCGGTGCGTTTGTAGCCGAGGTGGAAGTCGCGGTACGGCAGAGTACGAACACCGCGCGCAGAGACAAGCTCTAGCTCCGCGCCGTAGACCAGCAGAGCGGGCGGCGTGTCCGCAGCAGGCGATCCGTTGGCGATGTTACCGCCCAGTGTGCCGCGATTCTGATTGGCGACGGAGCCGGTCCAGCTTGCGGTCTGCGCGATAAGCGGGAACTCGGCAGCGACGACTGCGCTGCTGCGAAGGTCCGTAAATGTGGTGAGCGCGCCGATGCGCAACGTGTGTGCGTCACCGCTACCAATGAAGCGCAGTTCGCGCAAGTGCTGCAGGCTGAGGAGCTTTCTTTGCGGCAGCCTTCCTGCGCACAACGCCACCATCAATTCCGTACCGCCAGCAAGGGGTGTGCGTTGTTCATCGCTCATGGCCTGCAGCACGTCGCGGAGGGTTGCGGGTGCGATCAGGTCGTATTCCGCCGCGTTTGATCTCAACCCAGCTGTACCTTTGCCGCTTCACGCACGGCCTGAAAGATGCGCATGTAGCCGGTGCAGCGGCACAGGTTGCCGGCCAGCCCCTCGCGAATCTGCTCCTCGGTGGGGTTTGGGTGCTTGTTCAGCAGGTGATGCGTCGCCAGCATCATGCCGGGTGTGCAGATACCGCACTGCGCACCACCCTTCTCAAGAAAACAGCGCTGGATGGGGTGGAGACGGCCATCGTTCGCCATGCCTTCCACCGTGCAGAGCACCGCGCCATCGGCCTGCAGCGCAGGCACCAGGCAGCTGTTCACCAGGTCTCCGTTCATCAGCACCGCACAGGAGCCGCACTCGCCTTCCCCACAGCCTTCCTTGGTGCCGGTCAGCCGCAGGTCTTCGCGCAAGACGTCCAGCAGGCGGCGCATGGGCGGCACGTCCACATCGTGCCATACGTTGTTTACGTCAAGACTGATGAGGCTCACGCCACGGCCTCGCTGAAGTACGGTCCTGCGAGGGCGGGTTGCAGGTCCTCGCTGCCGCCGTGGTCGCTCCGCGTCATGCGTTCGAAAATGTCCTCCGGCAGCAGCGGGCAGTGCGTGAAGCGGATGCCCGTGGCTGCCTCTACCGCGTTCAGGATGGCGGGCGCCGGGCCGTCCATCGGCAGCTCGCCGATGCCCTTTGCGCCGAATGCACCGTGGATGGACGGGATCTCCTCAAACAGCACGTGGATGGGCGGCAGGTCCGCGCTGGTGGGCATGATGTAGTTCGTCATCTGGTTGTTCAGCAGTCGGCCATTGCGCCACTCGCATTTTTCGTATAGCGCGTAGCCGATGCCCTGGGCCACGCCACCTTCAATCTGCCCGGCAGCAAGCACCGGGTGCAGCACCTTGCCCACCTCCTGCATGGCCCAGAAGCCGGTGCAGGTGGCCTGGTAGGTGCGTGTGTCCACCGCGACTTCCGCCACGTACACCGCCCAGCCAAAGGCCGGGTACGCTTCGCCGCGGAACTTGTCGTCGTCCCAGAAGATATCGCCGGGCGACTGATAGCGCGCCTCAGCAGTGAGATGACCGTGCTCCGCGCGGTAGGCCAGCGCGGCCTGGCAGAAGTGCTGCGGTGTATGCTGCTCGGCCAGCAGGCCATGTTCGCGCAGCATCGTAAGCAGATTGGCACAGGCCTGCTCCACCAGCTTGCCCACGATCATGGCTGTACGGCTTGCCACGGTGGGGCCGCTGTTGGGCACGCGATGCGTGTCCGGCTGCGCGATCAGCACCTGCTCATACGGTATGCCGAGCACCTGCGCGGCGACCTGGCACAGGATGGTGTTGGTGCCCTGGCCGAACTCCGTGGACGAGACCAGCAGCACGGGGCGGCCCTGCGCATCGACTTCGATCCTGACCAGCGAGTTGAGCCGCCGCTCGCCACTGCCGGTAAAGCCCGCGCCGTGGAAGAAAGTGGCGAAGCCCATGCCACTCTTGATGGCTGAGCTACGGTTCCCTTCGACAAAGCGCGCCTGCTTCGCGTGGTAGTCGGCGGCCGCCAGCGTCTTCGTCAGCATGGCGTCCATGTCGATGGGATCGTGAATGATCTGATGGGTGGCGGTCATGTCGCCCGTGTGGAGGAAGTTGCGGCGGCGCAGCTCCTCCGGCGAGATGCCGACCACCTTTGCAATCTCGTCCATGTGCCGCTCCAGCGCAAACAAAGACTGGGGCGCGCCGAAGCCGCGGAATGCGCCGTGCGGCGGCACGTTGGTTGCCATGGCCTTCGCGCGAATGCGTACCGCGGGCCAGCTGTAACAGCCCGCTGCGTGGATGGTACCGCGTGATAAGACGACGGGTGAGAGTGTCATGTACGCGCCGCCGTCAATGGCGAAGTCGATTTCGCAGCCAAGCAGCTTGCCGTCTTTGCTCACGGCAGTGCGGTGGCGCGTGCGCGATGGGTGGCGCTTGGTGGTCGCGGCCATGTCCTCGCCACGATCGTAAACAAGCTTAACCGGTTTGCCTGCTTTCCTGGCCAGCAGGGCAGCGTGCGTGCCGATCACGGAAGGGAAGTCTTCCTTGCCGCCGAACGCGCCGCCGGTTTCCGTCTGGATCACGCGGCACTTGTCTGCAGGCAGATCGAACGCGAGCATCAGCGCGTGGTGCAGGTAGTACGGGCACTGCATGGAGCCCTGCACGGTCACACCGTCGGTGTCGCTCCAGAAGCCGATGCAGCCGTTGTTCTCGATATAAAGCTGCTCCTGCGCGCCGGTGCTGTACTCGCCTTCCACGATGTGGTCGGCGGTGGCCCACACACTGTCCACATCACCTTTCTCAAGCAGGTAGCTGCGAAAGCGGTTGTCCTGGCCCCATATCACCGGATCGCACCGTTCGCTTTCCTCAATGGAGAACACGGCAGGCAGCGATTCGTACTCGATCTCGACGGCGGCAGCGGCGGCGTGCAGCACGGCCTTGTCCGCGTGGGCCAGCAGAAGGATGGGTTCTTCGGGATGGTTCACAAAGCCATCGGCCAGGCAGACATGGTCTTCTGCGAGATGAACGATGGTGTTCTTGCCGGGGATGTCGCGCGCAGTGACAACGGTGAACTCATCCCAGTTCACGGTGTCATGGAAGCGAATGTCGAGGATGCGTCCGCGTGCAATCTTTGAGCGCACGGTGATGCCGTGCAGTATGCCCGGGAAGACAAGGTCGTCTACATACTGGGCGCGGCCAAGCACCTTGCCCTCGCCCTCTTTCCGCACCACGTTCTCGCCGACCGGCGTGGTGGAGTTGCGGGAGAGGTGCGCTGTTTCAACCATGTGGACGAAAGTTGTCCAAGCATAGCAAAGACCGTGTGCTCCGGTGCGATGGCTAGAAGTGCCGCAGGCTCCTGGGTGCTTCCGGCTGCGTTGTGGCGGCGGCGCGGTCGATGGGCGTGGCACGGTCCGCGGTGCGTTCGATGGAGCGAGCCACAATATCGCGCGAGCCCAGACCCACAGCCAGCGCCAGCGCCAGCACGATACCACCGAACAGAATGCCGAACCCAAGCTCGACGATGAGGCCGCCGATGTTCAGGTGGTCCAGAACCATGGCACCAGTGAACACCAGCACCAGCCACTTGACCGCGAGTGACAGCGCTCGCGCATAGTTGAGCTTGGCGTTCACAGCGCTGATGAGCACCGAACGCGAGAGATAACGGGCCAGGATGATACCCGCAACCAGGATCAGGAACGCTCCCACGGTATGAGCCAAGTAGGGCAGGATGAACGGCGAAAGATCGCCGGTGCCGCCCGCCGCGTCGTACGCGGAGATGCCAATCGTCAGGCCGAGCAGGACGCAAGCCCAGAACACGACACGGCTGATGAGCAGCGTGGGGCTGTGCGAGGGCGACCAGTCTGCCACGCCGGCAGAGTTGCGCGCGCCGATGCGCTCGTCAAACTGAACGCGGCCGAGCAGGCGGCGGATGACCCAGGCCAGGCCGGCACCTATGAGCGCAAGGATGGCCACGGCGAGGATCAGCGCGAGCAGGCCGGGCAGGAACACGGCCAGCCGGGTCAGCACGCGGCTAAAGGAATCGAGGAGTGCGTCTTTCACTTGCGAAAACATCGGGTGCCTCCGGAGGTGTGTCGTCTGGCGTCAGGGCAGCGGGGCGCGCGCTCTACGGGTTGAAGCGGTCCGGCCATCTCCAGCGCGAAACCAGGTAGGGCTTGTCCGCTTCAAAGGCGCGGGCCAGGTCTTCCGCCGCGTTCGGCTTCGCCTGCAGAATGTGCGAGGCCACCCACGCCAGGTACAGCGGCGTAAACGCGCCCAGCAGGTGACTGCGGTTGATGGTGCGCAGCCTGTGCGCCAGGATGAAGTCATACACGATGCGTACCCAGAGGGCGTCGCTCAGAACGAAGTCGGTGGGCGCGGTAGTCGAGAGGCGCTTCAAGCCCAGCAGCGTTTGCGGCGGCAGAACCAGCGACCAGATTTCATGCAGGTTGCCGTAGCCAATGCGAAAGCTGGTGATCAGTTCTGAAATCTCGTCCGGGCTGACCGGGTCGGCCGTTGCGATTGGCGCGGGCACGGCGGAAATGCTCAGCAGGTTTGACTGCGGACGCATCCGCTGCCAGAAGGCCGCCTTCGCTTCCACGTCGCTGAACAGCGAGGATGCGGTGCTGTTCAGGATGGTGGAGAGTTCCGTCGAAGGTGGATGCGGCAGCTCACGCGAACCAACGCTGACTTCTGCAACGGTAAAGTTTGCGACCGCGGCTTCTGAGGCGACCCAGACAATCGCTTCCGGCTGTGACGACGCGGTAAACCGCTGCGCAGCAGTCGCCATGCGCTCTGCCATGCGGCTTGAGAGCGCAAGGTCCAGGGCGAGCGGCATGGATGCCTTTACCCCGAACAGCGCACGCGTTACCGGGTGGAGCACGGAAGCGTTGATCAGGCCTTGATTCGGTCCAATGGCATAACGCGCAATCGCGAGGTCGGCACCGCCGCTCATTACGGCTTCGACCATGGCGCGAATGGCAGCGGGCTGCAGCGTGTGTGCGTCTGCGCCCAGCAACAGGCCGCAGGCAGCGGAGTGCGCGCGCATGACTTCGTAGAGCCCAACGTATGCGGTGGCCGTCTGCACCACCCACGTCTGCAAGCGCGCTGAGGGCAGGTAGGGTTGCAACAGCATGCCTACGTGCTCCCACGATGTGGCCTGCGGATCAAGAACGGGATAGGCCACCAGCGCGCGGGAAGCGTTGTCACCCAGAGCTTCGCGCAACACATGGATCAGCGGCTCCAGGTGGTCGGCGGAAGCATTTTCGTACGACGGTCCCAGGCAAACAACCAGGTCTGCCGTGCTGGCATGTGCCTGCGCCCGCTGGCTGCTTTCCTGCTGCAATTCCACTTCTGCGGTGGTGCCCGCGACTGCGCTCATGCCTCCACCTCACGGTTTCCTGCTGAGTTGAGCAGGTCCAGAATGCCGGAGAGCGGGATTGCAATCCAGCCGGGCCGGTTGTTGACCTCGTACATGATTTCGTAGAGCGCCTTTTCGAGCAGGTACGCACGCAAAAGCTGGGGTTGCACGTTGCCCCCGGCTGCGGCAATGTAGCCGTCAAGAAACGCCCTTGCGGCACCCTGTTCCCATGCGGTGCGCTCCGGGTTTGGCTCTGTACCGAAGCCTGCCGCGCCGGCGTAGGAGAACGACCGCAGCATGCCCGCCACGTCACGCAACGGCGACTGCTTGGCGCGGCGTTCTTCCAGCGAGCGGGCCGGTTCGCCCTCGAAGTCCAGCAGAACGAAGTCGCTTGCCGTCTTCAGCACCTGGCCCAGGTGATAGTCGCCGTGAATGCGGGTACGGCTACCTGCCGTTTCCGGTGACAAGGTGCGCAAGCTGTTTGCCACGGCAAGCATTTCCTTGCGGCGGCTGAGCAGCGTGGCGGCCGGTCCAAGCAGATCGTCCGGTAGGGTGCTGAAGCGGTTCTTGATCGTCTGGGTCGCGGTGTCGATCTGCGCTTCTAAGCGAGTCGCATCGCTTGCCAGTGCGGCTTCCGTCGCCGGCTCTGCTGCGAACGCTGCGTCGCTGGTGGGTGTGGCGAGCGCCAGGTGCATCTCGCCCGTGCGCCGGCCCAGCAGGCGCGCGCCGTCGTTGTAATCCGCGGATTTTTCCTTGATGCGTTCCAATGTCCAGTCCCACCCATCGCCCTGATTCGCGATGAGACCCTGCAGCAGGCCGACCGTGGTCTGCTCGCCAGAGCCTGGTGCGGTGTACAGCAACTCCCCGGCAAACGGTGCAATGTGGCCAAAGTGCGCCACGTCCGTAAGGAAGCGACCAATCTCCGCGTCGGGGTTCTCGCCCGTCTGCAGGCGGCGGAACAGCTTGAGGATGAGCTTGCCGCCGTACAGTAGCGAGCTGTTGCTCTGCTCTGCGGAGCCCTTGCGCGAGGTGAGCGCATCCACTCCACGCAGGAGGCTGAACGCGGAGCTTGGCTTGCCGCTCAACGAACCTTCGCTGCGTGTGGGCGTCTTCTCTGCGCTGCCGATCATCCCCAGTAAGGTTTCGCGCACTGCTGGGACGGTGAGCGCGTCGGCCAGCACGGCCCCAGCCTGAATGGGCGCGATGATGCTTTCCGGCGCGGTGGCTTGGGCGTCCGCGGCATTGCCATCGCGCAGCACGGCCACTGGCAGGGTGTAGGTATCCTCAGCGCCTTCTGTGTAGACCACGCGCAGCAGAAGGATAGCCGCGTCTGCGGAACCGATGGGCAGCACGTCATCGAGGCAGACGTCCTTGATCGTGCGAGACTTGGCACCGAACCAGCGCTGCGTGACGATGTACTTCGCAAGGAAGCTTTCCTGCAGCAGTTGCGCGCTGGCACCGGTAAGCGCGGTGTGCAGGTCTGTGGCTGGCAGGGTAAGTGCTGTCTGCTGATCGGCGGGATTGCTCTCTGCTTCGGCGTACTCCGCGGGCTGAATTTCCAGCCACAAGAATGCATACGGCCCCAGCGTGATGGCGTAGGGTGTCTCGTCGATTTTTGGGAAGGGCACGTAGCCCAGCATTTCAACCGGCACCATGCCGGCAAAGCGGCTCAGGTCCAGCGTGACGGGCTGCGCAAAGCGCGACAGGTTAGCAACGCAAACGACATGCTCGGACTCGTACTCGCGAATGTAGGCGAGCACCTTGCGGTTCTCGGGCTTCAGGAACTCCTGCGTGCCGCGCCCGAACACCTGGAACAGCTTGCGCAGCGCGATCATGTTGCGCGTCCAGTGCAGAAGGCTGCTGGTGTCGCTCTCCTGCGCCTCGACGTTGATGGCCTCGTACCCCCAGATGGGGTCCATGATCACGGGCGAGTAGAGCTTTGCGGGTACGGCGCGGCTGAAGCCGGCATTGCGGTCGCTGTTCCACTGCATGGGCGTGCGCACGCCGTTGCGGTCGCCCAGGTAGATGTTGTCGCCCATGCCGATCTCGTCGCCGTAGTACAGGATGGGTGTACCGGGGAACGAGAACAAGAGCGAGTTCAGCAGTTCGATGCGGCGGCGATTGTTATCCACCAGCGGCGCCAGGCGGCGGCGAATGCCCACGTTGATGCGCATGCGTGGGTCCGCCGAGTACGCAAGGTACATATAGTCGCGCTCTTCGTCGGTCACCATTTCGAGCGTCAACTCATCGTGGTTGCGCAGGAACAGGCCCCACTGGCACGGCTCGGGGATGGGCGGCGTCTGCGCCATGATTTCCGTAATCGGCAGGCGGTCTTCCTGACGCAGCGCCATGTAGATGCGCGGCATCAGCGGGAAGTGGAATGCCATGTGGCACTCGTCGCCGTCACCGAAGTAGGGCAAGACGTCCTGCGGCCACATGTTGGCTTCGGCAAGCACCAGGCGATTCTCGTACTCCGCGTCGATCACGGCACGAATGGCCTTGATCCTGTCGTGCGTTTCCGGCACGTTCTCGCAGGAGGTGCCGTCACGCTCGACGAGGTAGGGGATGGCGTCGAGCCGCAGGCCGTCCACGCCCATGTCCATCCAGAAGCGCATGGCGTTCAGCACTTCTTCCATCACGCGCGGGTTGTCAAAGTTCAGGTCTGGCTGGTGCGAGAAGAAGCGATGCCAGTAGTACTGCCCGGCTACCGGATCCCACGTCCAGTTGCTCTTCTCGGTGTCGGTGAAGATGATGCGGACGCCGCTGTAGAGCTTGTCCGTATCACTCCACACGTACATTTCGCGCTCGGGTGAGCCCTTGGGCGCAAGGCGCGCTGCCTGAAACCAAGGGTGCTGGTCGCTGGTGTGATTGATCACCAGTTCGATCAGCACCTGCATGCCGCGTTCGTGCGCCACGGCCAGGAATCGCTTGAAATCGTCAATGTTGCCGTAGGCCGGGTTGACGTTCAGGTAATCGGAGATGTCATAGCCGTCATCACGTCCGGGTGAGGGAAAAAACGGCAGCAGCCAGATGCAGGTGACGCCAAGCTGCTGCAGGTACGGCAGCTTCTCCAGCAAGCCGGCAAAGTCTCCAACGCCGTCGTTGTTGCCATCAGCGAACGCCTTGACGTGCAACTCATAGATGATGGCGTCCTTATACCACTGCGGATCGGTGGCACTGGCGCGCTTCTTCGCTGCTGGACGTGCAATCACGGTGCTCAATCTTCGACACTCTCTCCAGCAAGGGTATCTGACAAACCGCTCCTGCGAAGTACCAGGATGTGTGCGGGCGACTTCAGCGGATCCAGAGCGACGTAGTTGCGCGCGCCGCTCCACTGGTAGGTCTCGCCGCTTAGCAGATCTTCCACGTCGTAGGTGCCGACGGCGGGCACGCCCAGGGCTGCCATGTCGAGCTCGGTCCAGCCGGTCTGGATGTTTTCCGGGTCAAGGTTCACCACGCAGAGCACGGTGTGCTCCGCGTCAGACTTGCTATAGGCGATGAGATTGTCGTTGCTAATGGTGTGGAAGCGCAGCGTGTCGTTCGTCTGCAGCGCCTTATATTCGTGGCGTGCCTGGTTGAGCGTGGTCAGCAACGGTGCCAAGCTCGTCGGGTCGTCATGGTTCCATTCGCGAAGCTGGTACTTCTCGCTATGGAGATACTCTTCGCTGCCGGGCTTCAGCGGCAGGTGCTCGCCCAACTCGAAGGCAGGGCCGTAGACACCGTAACTCGCTCCGAGCGTCGCCGCCAGAATCACGCGCTGTGCAAAGGCGGCGCGGTTCTCCGTCTGCAAGAAACCGGGCAGGATGTCCGGCGTGTTGGGCCACAGGTTTCCGCGGAAGAAGTCAGAGACCGGCTCCGTGGTGATCTCCGTCATGTATTCGGCCAGTTCCTTCTTCTCCGTACGCCAGGAGAAGTAGGTGTAGCTCTGCGTGTAGCCGCCCTTGGCCAGGCCGTACATCACGTGCGGGCGAGTGAAGGCTTCGGCCAGGAAGATGACGTCCGGCGCTGATTTGCGAACCTCGGCGATACACCACTCCCAGAAGGGCAGGGCCTTGGTGTGTGGATTATCCACGCGGAATACGCGCACGCCCTTGTCCACCCAGAACGCGAACACGGAGTAAAGCTCCTGCCACAGCGCGCGCCAGTCGTTCGACTCGAAATTGATGGGGTAGATGTCCTGGTACTTCTTGGGCGGGTTCTCGGCGTACTGGATGGTGCCATCTGGACGGATCTTGAACCAGTCGGGATGATCGCGCACCCATGGGTGCTCCGGCGCGCACTGAAACGCGATGTCCAGGGCGATTTCGATCTTGTTCGCCGCGGCGGTCTCCATCAGAAAGGCGAAGTCGGTAAAGGTGCCCAGCTCGCGCAGAATCGCCTTGTGACCGCCATCCGTGTTGCCGATGGCCCAGGGGCTGCCCACGTCGCCGGGTTCTGCCACCACGGAGTTGTTCTTGCCTTTGCGGAAAGCCGTGCCGATGGGGTGAATGGGCGGGAAGTAGACCACGTCGAACCCAATGGCAGCCACTTCCGGCAGGCGTGCGGCGGCGTCGCGCAGGGTGCCGTGCATGCCTGCGGCACCGGCGGAGCGCGGAAAGAACTCGTACCAGCTCGAGAAGCGGGCGCGCTCACGGTCCACCCACAGCGGCAGTTCGCGCTCGAACGTGGTGGCAAAACTCAGGTCCGGGTAGCGCAGGCCGAACTCGATAGCGTCGTCCGTCAAGGGGAAGTCGTAATAGTTAAGGTTCTTCTCCGCCAGGTTACGAAGCGCGCCGGCTTGGGTCTTCAGGCTGCGGGCATCCGCGTCTTTAGCGCGTGCCGAGGCCTGGTCCAGCAGGATGGCACCGGTGCGCAGCGCCAGGGCTACGTCGCTCTGCGGCTTTGCTGCGACGAACGGCGTTTCCTGCGGCTCACGGCCGATGCCGGGCAGGTCCTGTATGGCCACGGTCGTTTGGTCGGCCGCTGCCACGCCATCGTTCTGCTCCGGACCGCCGGGCGCAGGCACCGGTGCTTCCGGCTTTGTCTGCGCGTCGATGCGCTTGTGCAAGTCGTGAATCCACGTGCCGAAGTGATCGACCCATGCCTGCACCGTGTACGTCCAGGAACCGACGGTATCTGCCGTAAACTCGGCTTCCCACATATCGTTGCCGAGCTCACGAAAGGGCGTGTCGCGCCACGCCTTTTCTTCGGTGCGGCGGTACAGCAGACGCGCCGCGACCTGGTCGTGTCCGTCGGTGTAGATGGCCGCGGAAACACGCACACGATCGCCAACGACCCGCTTGGCCGCGTACCGCCCGGCGTCGATCTGCGGCTTGATCTCTTCTATAACAACGCGACTTCTGCCTTCGTTCGGTTTCAAGCGGATCTCCATGCTCGCAGTCCATGCGGCACCCGGTAGCATCGAATGATGATGACCGCAGACCGCAGCGACGCGCCAAGCTTTTGTGTACAGATGCACCTCTACCGAGAGGCGTTTGCCCATACGTGCAGCTTGCCGTGTGACAGGCGCGTGACAACGTAGAAGGGGTTGAAGGCTTGAGCGACACAGTAAACAAGAACGCCGGAACCGAACAGCGGGAGCACTTGCTGGGCGCTCCGCTCGAGGAATACGCGCTGATCGGCGATTGTGAAACAGCGGCGCTGGTGTGTCGCGAAGGTTCGGTGGACTGGCTCTGCTGGCCCACGTTTTCCTCGGGTGCCTGCTTTGCCGGCCTGCTGGGCACACGCGAAAACGGCTACTTCAGCTTAAAGCCGGCGAAGTCGGAGCAGGTGCTGGGCGACGAGTGGCATTACAAGCCGCACACACTCATCGTGGAAAAAACCTGGAAGACCGCCAATGGCGAAGTGCTGGTAAGTGACTTTATGCCGCCCCGCGACAAGCACTCGGATGTGGTGCGTATCGTGCGCGGCTTGCGCGGAGAAGTGGCCATGCGCATGGATCTTATGTTGCGCTTCGATTACGGCCGCACCATTCCCTGGGTAGAGCGCGTGGACCACCACCAGCGCGCAGTAGCCGGGCCGCAGAAAGTAGTACTGCGCACTGAAGCTCCGCTGCACGGCGAAGACATGAGCACGGTGAGTGACTTCACCGTTCGTGAGGGCCAGTCGATCTGCTTTCAGCTGTCGTACGGCTCCTCCGTCGAGGACGATCCAGAGAGCTTCGACGCATACGCCGCCTACGACGACACAGAACGCTTCTGGACGGAGTGGGCCGCGCAGAGCAAGCACCAGGGCGAGTACGGGGAAGCGGTGGAGCGGTCTCTCATCACGCTGAAGGCCCTAACCTACCGGCCCACCGGCGGCCTGGTGGCGGCACCCACCATGGCGCTGCCGGAGAAGGCTGGTGGTGAGCGCAACTGGGATTACCGTTACTGCTGGCTGCGGGACACCGCTTTTACCCTGCTAACGCTGTTGTACGTGGGCTACGTGGAAGAAGCAAAGGCATGGCGCGGCTGGCTGCTGCGCTCCATCTCCGGATCGGCGGAGCAGTTGCAGTCGCTCTACGGTCTGGGCGGCGAACGGATGAACAACGAGTGGCAGGCCGACTGGTTGGCCGGCTACAAGTGCTCCCAGCCGGTGTACGTGGGCAACAAGGCCGCGGACCAGGTGCAGCTGGACGTATTTGGCGAGGTGATTTCCGCCCTGGCGCAAACGCCGGTGGACGACAACGACCAGTGGACGCCTGCCGTGTACGGCATGGTCCACAACCTGCTCGACCGGTTGACGGCCATCTGGCAGCAGCCGGACTCCGGTATCTGGGAAGTCCGCGGTGAACCACAGCATTTTGTGCATTCCAAAGTCATGGCCTGGGTCGCATATGACCGCACCATCCGCGCCTTCGAAAAACAGAGTGAATCGGCCGACCCGGAGATGCAACAGCGGCTGGAGGGCTGGCGTAACACCCGGCAGGCGATCCATGAGGAGGTTTGCGAGCGCGGCTTTAGCAAGGAGCGCAACAGCTTTGTGCAGGCCTATGGATCGGAGCATGTGGATGCAGCGTTGCTGCGCATTCCGCTGGTCGGCTTTCTGCGCGCAGACGATCCGCGCGTACAGGGCACGGTCGCGGCCATCGAGCAAGACCTCATGCGTGATGGGCTGCTGCTGCGCTACGACACGGAGAAGAACCCGGACGGCCTGCCGCCGGGCGAAGGCACGTTTCTCGCCTGCTCGTTCTGGCACGTGGCCGTGCTGTACCTGTCCGGCCGGAAGGAGGAGGCTCAACATCGTTTCCAAAGGCTGCTCGATCTGCGCAACCCGCTGGGCCTGATCTCAGAGGAGTACAACGTGGAAGACAAGTGCCAGGTGGGCAACTACCCGCAGGCGTTGACGCACCTGGCGCTGGTGCACGCCGCCATTGTGCTCGAGGGCGGCGAAGGCCCCTGGACTGACGTGATGCACACGGACGCGCACTGCTAACGCCCTAAGGGGTGCATAAATTGGCGGTTCCCTGCCATTTCGGCGTTCTGCCCAGGGCTGCGAAACGCAACCTCGGGCAGTGCTGCCGCACCTAAGCCAGAGAACACCCAGCCTCGGCTCTTTGTCATCGCGTTGTGCGGTACAGCCGAAACATGGCTACGGTGGGACAGGAACCTGGATGCAGCGCACACCACTTTCCACATATCGGCTGCAGCTCCATGCCGGATTCACGTTCGACCAGGCAGCGGCCATCGCGGACTACATCCGCGCGCTCGGCATCTCGCATGTGTACAGCTCGCCCTACCTGCAGGCGGGCAAGGGATCGATGCACGGCTATGACGTGGTCGATCACCACTCGATCAACAGCGAGTTGGGCGGTGAGGCGGCGCACAGCCGCTTCTCGCAGCGGCTGGGATCGTTGGGTCTGGGCCAGGTGCTGGACATCGTGCCCAACCACATGTCGGTCGACCGGCAGAATCGCATGTGGTGGGACGTGCTGGAAAACGGGCCGTCCAGCCGCTTTGCCACCTTCTTTGACATCGATTGGAACTCCGTCGAAGAAAAGCTGCGCGACAAGGTGCTGATGCCCGTGCTGGGTGATCAGTACGGCCGTGTGCTTTCGCGCGGCGAAATCAGAATCGTGCGCGAGGGCGTGAACTTCCTGGTGCAGTACGGCGAGCAGGCGTTCCCGGTGGCACCGCGTTCGCTCAGCACGATTCTTTCGCGTGCCGCGGAAATGACCCCGTCCGATACGCTGAACTTCCTGGCCGTGTCGTTTGCTCGCCTTCCCGCACCAGACTCCACGGGCCGCTCCGTGCAGCTTGCGCGCCACCGCGACAAGCTGGTGCTGCAGGGCCTGCTCACGCGGCTGTGTGCGGAAGAAGAGAGTGTGTGCCGCTCCATCGACCAGGCGCTCGAGGAACTGAACGGCAACATCGACGCGCTGGATGAAATCCTGAATGCGCAGAACTTCCGCCTGGCCTTCTGGCGCACGTCAGACCAGGAGCTTGGCTACCGTAGGTTCTTCGATGTGAACTCGCTTATCGGCCTGCGCATGGAGCGCGAGTACGTCTTTGAGGAAACGCACGAACTGATCCTCTACTGGCTCGACAAGGGCGTACTGGATGGCATCCGCATCGATCACCCGGACGGCCTGCGTGACCCACGGCAGTACCTGCAGCGGCTACGCGCACGCGCACCGCACGCATGGATCGTTGCCGAGAAGATTCTTGAGCCCGGCGAGTGGCTGCGCACAGACTGGCCGGTGCAGGGCACCAGCGGCTACGACTTCATGAACCAGTGCAACGGCCTGCTGGTGTACCCGGAGGGGATGGAGCAACTGAGTGCCATCTACGGCGAATTTACCGGCGACCGCGAGACCTTCCACGAAGTTGCGTTCGAGAAGAAGAACAAGATCGCCAAGGAAACCCTGGCCAGCGACGTAAACCGGTTAGCAAACCTATTCGTTTCCATCTGCGAGAGTAACCGCGACAGCCGTGATTACACGCGCGCGGAGATCCGTCGCGCCATTCGCGGGGTCGCCGCCTGCTTCGGCATCTACCGCACCTACGTGGTGGCGGACGGCCCAGCCATCGAAGTCACGGAAGAAGACCGAAAGGAGATCACCGAAGCAGTTGAGGAGGCGAAACGGCGCAAGAGCGATGTGGATGCCGGCCTGTTCGACTTCATGCACGACGTGCTCACCTGCAAGGTGACGGGTGAAAAGGAAGCCGAGTTCGTGGCGCGCTTCCAGCAGTTCACCTCGCCCATCATGGCGAAGGGCGTTGAAGACACGGCGTTTTACTGCTCCAACCGCCTGGTCTCACTGAACGAGGTCGGCGGCAACCCGGGGCTCAACGGCATCTCTATCGATGCGTTCCACAGCTACAACGCGCACATGCAGGAAACGTTCCCGACTACCATGCTCACGCTGAGCACGCATGACACCAAGCGGGCCGATGACGTGCGGGCGCGGCTGGCCGTGCTGAGCGAAGCACCCACACGCTGGGCCGCCAAGCTCAAGCGCTGGTCGCGCGCCAACGCAAAGTACCGCAAGGGCCAGTACCCGGACGCGAACACGGAATATTTCCTGTACCAGACCCTGATCGGTGCGTGGCCCATCACGCTGGACCGCCTGCACGATTACATGCAGAAAGCCATGCGCGAAGCCAAGCGCGAAACCTCGTGGTTAAACAACAACCAGGCTTACGAGGACGCGCTGAACAGCTTCATGGAATCGATCCTGGCAGATGAATCCTTTTGCGCCGACCTGCAGAGTTTTGTGGATCGCCTGAACCAGGACGGCCGCACCAACTCGCTGACCCAGACGCTGCTTAAGTGCACGTCGCCGGGAGTGCCGGACCTGTACCAGGGCGGCGAGCTGTGGGATCACTCCCTGGTTGACCCGGACAATCGCCGCCCGGTGGATTACAAGCAGCGCTGCGCCATGCTGGATGAATTGCGCAACCGTTCCGTACAGGATGCGGCGCGCTTTGCGCTCGAGCACTTCAGTGAGGGCCATCCCAAGCTTTGGGTCATTGCGCAGTCACTACAGTTGAGGCTGGAACGGCCCACATCTTTTGACGCGAGCGGCAGCTACACGCCGCTGCAAGCGGCGGGCCCAAAGGCAGATCATGTGGTCGCCTTCCGGCGCTCGGAAGATGTGGTGACTGTGGCTCCGCGGCTGCCGCACCGCCTGGCGAATAACTGGAGTGGCACCACGCTGCCACTGCCGGCGGGCCGCTGGACCGACCGCTTCACCGGGCAAGTGTTTGAGGGCGGTGGATCGCTCAAGCTGGCAACGCTGCTCGATCATTTTCCGGTGGCGCTGCTGGTGCGCGACAGCGAATCCACACAAGGGAAAGACGTTCGCGGTCCTGCCCGCGCGTAAAGGCATTTACGCTGCTTAGAAGCGGCCTGAAGCCGCGGGAGGATGAATGCACCATTTTTCGGTCTGGGCGCCTCGTCGCAAGCAGGTCACCGTTCGCGTGGACGGCAAGGACTACCCGATGGAAGGCCCGTCGCAGCGAGGCTTCTGGACCAAGGACGTCGAAGAGGCAAGCCACGGCTCCGACTACGCGTACCTGCTGGACGACGAAGCAACACCCTACCCGGACCCGCGTTCCTTCTGGCAACCGAAGGACGTGCACTCCGCCTCGCGCGTGCTGGACCACAAGAAGTTTCCATGGACCGACCAGAAGTTCCGGCCCGTCCCACTGCCTTCTGCCGTGATTTACGAGATGCACGTGGGCACCTTCACGGACACCGGCACGCTGGACAGTGCAATCGAGCGGCTCGACTACCTCTACCAGCTTGGCGTGACGCATGTGCAGCTGCTGCCCATTGCTTCGTATGAGGGCAGCTTTTCCTGGGGCTATGACGGCGTGGCACCGTATGCACCCGACGAAACCTACGGCGGCCCGGAAGCAGTCAAGCGCTTTGTGAATGCCTGCCACGACAAGGGCTTGGGCGTGATCCTGGACGTGGTGTACAACCACTTCGGCCCGGCCGGCAATTACACGCAGAACTTCGGCCCGTACTACACCGACCGGCACAAGACGCCCTGGGGCGCGGCCATGAACCTGGAAGAGGGCGGGTCAGACCAGGTGCGCCGCTATCTAATTGACAATGCGCTCATGTGGCTGCGCGACTACCACTTCGACGGCCTGCGGCTGGACGCGGTGCACGAGCTGATTGACCGCTCGGCCATGCACTTTCTGGAGCAGCTATCGCGTGAAGTGGAAGACCTCTCCGCGTCGTTGGGCCGTTGCCTGTTCCTCATCGGCGAAACCGACCTGAACGATCCGCGCTTTGTCACGCCGCGCGAGGCCAACGGCTTCGGCCTCGATGCACAGTGGAGCGATGACTTTCACCACTCGCTGTACACGCTGCTGGTGCACGAGCCGTTCGGCTACTACGAAGACTTCGGCACGGTTGAGCAGCTCGCCACCGCGCTGCGGCAAGCTTTCCTGTACGACGGACGCTACTCGCGCTTTCGCCAGCACAATCACGGGCGCGAGCCGCACAAGCTGTCGTTCCACAAGTTCCTCGGCTACATCCAGAACCACGATCAGATCGGCAACCGCGCCAAAGGCGAGCGGGTACAGCAAATTGTGGGCACACAAAAGGCTCGTCTCGCGGCTGCGGTAGTGTTCACCGCGCCGTTCATCCCCATGCTGTTCATGGGCGAAGAGTGGGCGGCCAGCACGCCGTGGCAGTACTTTGCAGACTTCCAGGATCCACAACTCCGCAGGGACGTTTCGGAAGGGCGCAAGAATGACTTCAGCCACTTCGGGTGGGACAAGGACGACGTGCCGGACCCGGGCGATCCCGCGACGTTCGAGCGATCCAAGCTCCAGTGGGGCGAGCTTGACGAAGGCGAGCATCGCGCCATGTTCCAGCTCTATCGCGACCTGATCCACCTGCGGCGGAAAACGCTGGCGCTGAACCTGGGTGACTTCAGCCGCATGCACGTGGAATGCAACGAGCAGGGCCGCTGGATCTACACGGACCGCGGCAATGTGCGCACCATGATCAACTTCGCCGAGACGGAGACGGAGTTCGCTATCGACAAAGGTTCGGAACTGTTATTGAGCACGGGTCCGGCACCGGAACGTGACAAGGACTGTGTACGCGTGCCGCCGCTCAGCGTCGCGATCTACCACTGGCCGCCCCAGCCGTTGGACCAGGAGCCGCCGGAATAGCTCCTTTTCCGGAAATCCTTTGCGGCGGCAGAAACTTTCATCCGCCTGAAACGTACCTCCATGTGTAGCGGTATGGCCGCCGCAAACCATTTCATGGAGCGTGTCGTGAAGAAGGTGGAGTTTCTTCCGAAGAAGTTGGGTCGTGGCGTGTCGCACCTGGCGGTTGCGTCCGTCCTGTGTGTCGGCGCAGCAGTGCCGGCAGCGCTTCAAGCGCAGGCTCCCGCAGCGGCAGCATCGGCGAAAAGCGCGCTAGGTACGGTGAAGTCTGTTGCAGGCAACACGCTCACGGTCGTAACGGACGCGGGTGCCACCGTCACCGTTACGCTAGGCGACACTGTTCGCGTGCAGCAGCTTGCGCCGGGTAGTACCGACATCAAGACCGCACAACCCAGCACAGCAGACCAGATTGCCGTGGGCGATCGCGTGCTGGCCGGTGGCACGCCCGGCGATCCCGGCACCCTCACCGCAACGCGCGTGGTTCTGATGAAGGCGGCGGCCATTGCCGAGCGCAACCAGAGCACGCAGGCGGACTGGACTCGTCGCGGCAGCGGCGGCATTGTGACCGCGGTGGATCCGGTGACCGGAGCCATTTCACTCAGCTCCGGCACGCGCAAGATCACGGTCGAGACGAAGAGTTCGACGGTTTTTCGGCGCTACGCTCCCGGCTCCGTGAAATTTGAGGAAGCCAAACCCAGCACGCTCGCGGATCTCCATTCTGGCGACCAGCTGCGCGTCCGCGGCGATCGCTCGCCGGACGGTACCACCATTACGGCGGAGGAGATTGTTTCCGGCTCGTTCAAGAACCTGTCGGGCACCATCGTGGCCGTGAATGCAGCGGCAAGCAGCCTGACGGTAAAGGATCTGGCAACCAAGAAGAACGAGACGGTCACCATCGGCGTGGAATCTGACCTGCGCGCTCTGCCGCCAGAGGCCGCGGCACGCTTTGCCGCTGGCCGTAACCGGACACCGGGTGCAGGGGGTGCAGG
>CAXTBQ010000029.1:0-37430 GCA_964242065.1 uncultured Terriglobus sp.
CTGAGCGGTTCTACGGCCACGCTACAGACGGCGTCGCTTGCGGCAGGCGCACACAGCCTGCGCGCGCTGTACAGCGGTGACGCTGCGTACAGCAACAGCACATCGCCTGCCGTGGCGCTCACCGTTGTGCCAGCACCGGACTTCACTATCAACACCAGTGCCGCGAGCTTCAGCGGCAAGGCGAGCGGCATCGTTACCGTCCCGATCACGTTGCTGCCTATCAACGGTACGCTGAACCGCCCCGTACTGTTTGCGGTTACGGGTCTGCCTCCGGGTACAACTGCCACATTCGCTCCCGCGACGATCACACTCGGTGGCGATTCCACCCCCGTAACGCTCACCCTGAAAATGCCCGCCACGCTCAGCCTGCATAACGAAGCGCATGGCCTGCTCCCATCTCTGGCCGGTGTTGCAGGCCTGTTGGCACTGTTCCTCCGGCGTAGACGAATGGCAGTTCGGTGCACTTTCTGCTTCTGCATCGCGTCTCTGAATGGCTGTGGAAGCGGTTTCCGCGCGGGTGTGACTGCTGCCGACCTCTCGGGACAGCACACCTACACAAGCGTAGTCACTGCCACAACAACGGGCGTGCTGGGCACGCCGCTGGCGCACACTGCGTCCGTAGGATTGGTCATTACACCTTGAAAACAAAGCTTGTCACACTTGCTCTGAGCCTCTTCGCAGTCACGGCCGTTGCGCAGAAAACCACCGGGCTTACGGTGAGCCTCCGTTTTTTGGCGACCAGGGCGCAGACGGTTTCCGGTACCTGCTGCTTCTACTTGAATGGCGGAGCCGCTGACGGAGCGCTGCCGCTCTTTGCGCATGCAGCAGCCGTGGTCGAAGTGGCGGGTGGAACGAGAAGTCAGGTTGCTGGAACGAGCCGTGGGCTTAGCACCATCACCCTGCTTGCCGGTCCTCGTTACGTGGTGCCTGAGGGGCGACTGGCGATCGCCGGTCAGGCGCTGTTCGGAGCTGTGCGCGGGTTCGATGCAGATTTCACCAGCGGCACTCGAGTCGCCGATACCGCGACCAGTTTCGCCATGGCGCTGGGCGGCTTTGCGGAGTACCGCCTCACGCGCTCCGTTGCCGTTCGCGCGGTGCAGGTTGACTTTCTGCAAACCAACCTTCCGAATGGAGAGGACAATCGGCAGCGCAACGTGCGGCTGGGAGCGGGCATCACCTTTCGGGTTCCGCTCCCAGCCAATCGATAAGCGCGTTCACTAGGCCAGAGCCGTCGTGATGGCGATCCCCAGCGTGTGCAGACCCTTGGCAACATCCTCGCCAAGGTGGACCCGAAGTGCGCGCCGTCCGCGTTGCTGCAACACGGCCAGATCGCCCGCAGCCTGCGCGTCGATCACCACGCCGAATGTGTACTTGGCGTTGGGAATCGCAAGGTCCTCCGCGTGGTCTGCGGTGATCTGCAGGAACACGCCCGAGTTTGGTCCACCCTTGTAATCCTGCCCGGTGGAGTGCAGGAAACGAGGTCCAAAGCCCAGGCATGTCGCTACGGTCTTCCTGTCGCGCACCATCAGGCGGAAGCGCTGGATGGCCTCCTCGTGCGCGTCGGTCATCTGGATGTAGGCGAGTGTGGCGAAGTAATCGTGCGGCTTGATCTGCGCAAGATGCGCCTTCAGGAAGTCGACGAGTGACTCTGAGGACGAAGTCGTCTTGAGCGTCAGCCCGTAGCTCTCGTCCGCATACAGCTTGATGCCGTCCGCCTCAAGGATGGGTTGGTGCTCGGCCAGCTTGCCGGTCTGTGTGTACTCGTCGGTGAGCTTGCGCGTCTCGATTTTGGCAGCCTCCACGTCGGGCTGATTGAAGGTGTTGATGCCGATCACCGAACCGGCCACAGCCACCCCGATCTCCCACAGGTACATCAGGGCCGGCAGTTCGTAGACATCGTTGATGTCGAAGCGCACCACAGGATGCCCAGCCGCGGCGAGTGCGTTCACAGCCGCATCCTGCCTAGCATTATCAGCGGTCGTCAGACGAATGTAAGCGAACACACGATCGTTGCCGTACACGCTCGGCACCCCGATGGGCTCGCGGTCCACGGGTGTGATTCCCTTGCCCAGTTTGCCGGTGGACTCAGCGATCAGCTGCTCAAGCCACGCACCCATGTCAAAGATTTCATGCGAGGTAAAGAAGGTCAGCTTGTCGCGCCCTGCGTTGTGCGCATCGCCCAGAACGATGCCGAGCAGCACACCCGGATTGCTGGCGACTTCTTTCGTATGCGCCGCGTCCACGCCACGCTTCGCCTCTGCGAGAAAGCGCGGCACGTCCAGACCCGCTACTGCTGCGGGCACGATGCCGAAGTTAGAGAGCGCGGAGAACCGGCCGCCGATGGTGTTGTCGCCATAGAAGATGTGGCGGAAGCCGTCAGCCTTCGCAACCTGCTCCATCTTCGATCCTGGATCGGTCACGGCAATGAAGTGCTTACCTGCTTCGCCTGCACCCACGGCCTTCTGCATTTCGCTGAAGAAGTAATCCTTCAGGATGTTGGGTTCGAGCGTAGATCCGGACTTGGACGAAACGATGCAAACAGTGCGCTTGAGGTCAACAGCCGCGCGTGCCGCAGCCACCTGCGCCGGGTCTGTCGAGTCCACGATGTGGAGCTTCGGAAAGCCAGGCTGCTGACCGTAGGTGAACGCCAGCACCTCTGGGCAGAGGGATGATCCACCCATGCCCAGCAGCAGAGCGTGCGTAAAGCCTGCGCTTCGAATGTCTTCACGTAGGGCTGCGAAGCTGGCGAGGTCTGCATGTTGACGCTCCACGATGTCGAGCCAGCCCAACCACTTTGACTCGTCGTCGCTACCCTCACCGCTCGTCCACAGAGAAGCATCCTTCTGCCACAGCCGATCCAGCTTGCCGCTTGTCTGCCACTCGGCAGCCGTGGTTGCAACAGTGTTTTCCAACGCGGAAGGCAGCGCTACATGCAAATCGAACGAACCCATCATGCTCTCCTATGGCGTTGTAGATGCGCCTTTTGACCTGACAGATGCTGCAGAAGCGGCTTTGTCGTATGTGCTCGCCAGCTCTATGTGCGCCCACCGTCTTGAAGCGAACCATGACATGGACGTAGACTGGAAGTGCGAATACCGGCAGTATGGGCGCTATTCGCACAGACGCACATTATGAAAACGGAAACTGCAGCAACAGCTCTTTCGGAACCGGTTGTGAAGTCTTCCCCCGCGGGAGCGCTGAACGTCTACGTGGGTGACGCCAACTTTATGATGTCGCTGGCGAGAGGGCTAGCCGTTCTTGAGACGTTCACCCAGCAAACCCCGCAGATGACGATCTCGCAGCTCAGCGGGAAAACAGGCCTGAGTAGAGCGGCTGTGCGCCGCTGCCTTTACACACTGTCCAAACTGGGCTACGTGGGTTCTGAAGACGGCCAGCGCTATTCTTTGCGGCCAAAGATGCTCTCGCTGAGTCATACCTATACCGTCAGCAACACGCTTTCCAGCGCGGCCCAACCGATTCTTGAGCGGCTCAGTAGCAAGCTCAACGAAAGCTTCTCCGTCGCCACGCTGGACGGTGACGAGATCGTGTACATTGCGCGCACACAGGTACAACGTGTGATGAGCGTGGATCTGCACATTGGCAGCAGGCTACCCGCCTACTGCACCAGCATGGGTCGCGTCCTTATCGCGTCACAGCCGCCGGATGAAGTGGAGCGCTATCTGTCACGCGTAGAGCTAAAGCCATTCACGCCGCGCACGGTAAACAGTGTGGAGAAGTTGAGGATGCTGCTGCGCAATGTGCGGCGCAACGGCTATGCAGTGTGCGATCAGGAGTACGAGGTAGGCCTGCGCTCGATGGCGGTGCCGGTGTATGCGCCCAGCGGCAAAGTGATCGCCACCATCAACCTAAGCGGTCACGCGCCCCGCATGCCCATGATGGAGATGCAGACCAACTTCTTGCCTTACCTGCGAGCTGCAGCCAACGAATTGGGAGTATTTCTTCGCTGAAGGCCCGTCGCACGGTAGTCCAGTCAGCCGTTTGCCCGTCCCAATCTATGTACCGTGGCAGATTCTGTTTCGGTCTGCGCTTTCCGTGCGACATACTGGTGCAGCAGTTTCCACGCAGATCGGAGTCACCTTCTGGCAACTACCACCTTGATTCCCGCGGACCTGCAGGATCGCGTCCTCATCGTACGTGGCACCGCATCCCGCTCAAGGCGCGCACTCCGGGCAGTTTTGCCGATCCTAAGCGTTGCCTTCCTTCTTCGTCTTGCTGTTGTTCTGTTCACCTACAAGAACCTGCCGGCGTCCGACCACTTCGAGCGCTTTGGCGCGGAAATGGGCTGGACTGCACGAAGTCTGGCGCTGGGGCAGGGTTTTAGCTCACCTTTCTTTCCACGCACAGGGCCCACAGCACTGGTATGTCCTCTCTACCCGCTGTTGCTTGCCGGTATCTTCAAGATTTTCGGGATTTATAGCTACGCCTCTGCCTTCGTGGCACTTGCCTCGAACTCTGCTCTTTCGTCGCTCACCGCGGCGGTGATCTTCTTTGGCATGAGGCGTAACTTTGGGCAAAAAACCGCCAGGTGCGCCGCTTGGATGTGGGCGTTGTATCCCTATGCCGTGTATTATTCGGCAGCCTACCTGTGGGATTGCGCGCTAACGTCCTTCCTCTTTGCCTGCTGCTTTTTTCTGGCGATCAATCGATTGCCGCGCATGCGACTGCCTGGATGGGCGGCTTTCGGCGTGCTGGTTGGATTGGCGGCCCTCTCGAATCCCTCAGTACTGAGCACGATTCCCTTCCTTGTGCTTTGGGCTCTCTGGATCCGTCACAAGGGCAGCCGCAACGTATGGTTACCGCTTCTCTCTTTCGCGGCTCTGTTGCTGGTAACCGTGGCTCCTTGGACCATCCGGAATACCCGGGTGATGCGCCAACCGGTCCTGATGCGGGATGGCTTCTGGGGAGAGTTCTATGCGGGCAACGCGGGCGACACCAGCCATAGCAATCCCGGTTGGACGCACCCTGCCAGTAGCATCCACGAAATGCACAAGTACCAGGAACTGGGCGAAACCGGCTACATGTCGTGGAAACGTACCCTGTCCGTGCAGCGCGTGCAGCAGTATCCGGGCGCCTTTGTGTTGGTCAGCCTGCGGCGGGTGCTGCGCTTTTGGACCGGTTACTGGAGCTTTTCACACGGGTATCTGGCCGATGAGGCTCTGGATGTTCCGAATGTGCCGCTCTGCTCGGTCCTTCTGGTTCTGATGGGACTTGGCACATGGCGGCTTTACCAGTCGGACCGCGAAGCGGCGTTCCCCTACCTGACAACGTTTGCGGTATTCCCGCTGCCATACTACGTAACTCACGCCTCCATGGACTACCGCCAGCCGATTGAACCGATCATGGTCGCAGCCGTTACTTACGGCCTTGCCTGCCTGGCGCGAAGCCGCAGAGAAGCAAATGTAGCAGCGATCGCCGCAGTAGAGGCTGTTGGCGAGCAAAGCTGGGCAGCATAACCAAGTACCGGGCTGCTTACAGCCTGCGTTCAGAAAATGGCAGCACGCTGAATACGCCGTAAACGGAGCGTCGCCTGATGTCGAGTGGCAAGCCTTTCTGGGGCTAAACCGTAAAGTTCGTCTTAAATACCTGGAGACAACAGGTTGACACACCCTACCGGGAGACACCCTCCAGAGGTGAGCTGGCCGATGCGTACAGCCTGCGAGGCATGCGACCGGCAAGGAAAGCCTGCCGACCGGCGAGCACCGCATTGCCCATGGCTTCAGCCATAAGGATCGGTTCGCGCGCTTCTGCAATCGCAGTGTTCATCAGAACGGCGTCAAAGCCCATTTCCATAGCGACAGCCGCGTCGCTCGCCGTACCCACACCGGCGTCGACGATCAGCGGCACTTCCGTGATCATCTCGCGGAGGATGCGCAGATTCGCCAGGTTCTGCAATCCTAAACCAGAGCCGATAGGTGCGCCAAGCGGCATTACCGCTGCCGCACCAGCATCGATGAGACGCCGCGCAAATACAACGTCATCAGACGTATACGGAAGAACTGTAAAGCCTTCGTTTACCAGAACCTGAGTTGCAAACAGCGTTCCGGCTACGTCCGGGTAGAGAGTTCGCTTATCACCAATGACCTCAATCTTTACCCAATCCGAGAGACCCACTTCCCGGCCCAGGCGGGCGGCGCGGATCGCTTCTTCCCCGGTGTAACAGCCAGCCGTATTGGGCAGCATAAAGTAGCGCTGCGTGTCGATGAAGTCCAGCAGAGACTCTTTGGAGCGGTCCAGGTTCACTCGCCGGACTGCTACGGTTACCATCTCCGCACCGGACGCCTCGATGGCATCACGCGTCTCGGCTCCGTCGCGGTATTTGCCTGTGCCGACGATCAGGCGTGACTGAAAGGCCTTGCCAGCGATGACGAGTGGTTCCATGATGTCCATTCTAAAGCCGATGATCGGCCGAAAGAGCAACGGCCCGCGCCGTATAAGGACGCGAGCCGCAAGCTTCGGTGAACTGTTGAGATTGACCTGAGGCGTCCACTCGTTGGAGGGCCTCGGCAGGAGATTGCCGACTGATCGTGCTAGTTCGGCGAAATGCCAGGTCTAGAGCGAACGCTCTAAGCCTCAGTCACCTCACGTACTGTTGAACCACACAAACTACTATCAGATTTCATAGGCTGGATCATCCTCCTTTCCCGTGTAAGCAACACATTACGCCGATCACTCTGCGGATGCAAGCGCGGTCCTTGCCGAATTGGGTCAGGTTGAGGCATCCACTCTGGCTGGGGAAGCGTCGGACGGTGCATTCTTTACCTGGAGAAAACTCTTGAGAGCAGCACTCATCGTCGGTATCGTTCTGATCGTCGGCGGCATCGCCAGCCTAATCACGGGCGGCTTCTCCTTCACTCATCAAAAGAAGGACGTGGACGCCGGCCCCATCCAGATCAGCCACGAATCAACCAAGCACGTGCCGATTGCGCCGGTCGTGAGCGGCGTCGCGATCCTGGCCGGGCTCGGCCTGGTGGTTGTCGGCGCAAAGAGCCGCTAAGTCCAATGGTTCGTCTCGGTCCGGCCCTATACTGCGGCTGTGGCGCATCCTTTAGTCCTGGGCCTCGCGGGTCTCCTTCTCGGCCTGCTCTGCGGAAGCTTTCTCAACGTCTGCATTTCGCGTCTGCCGGTAGAAGAATCCATCGTCACGCCGCGTTCGCACTGCCGATCCTGCGGCAATCCTGTGCGTGCGATCGACAATGTTCCGCTGCTCAGCTTTCTGCTGCTTCGGGGTAAGTGCCGCAGTTGCCATTCCGCGATCGGCTGGCGATACCCTGTAGTTGAACTCGCGCTTGGCATCTGGTTCGCGCTCGGTGTTCTGCCGCTTTCTGCTGGAATGCCGTGGAGTGACAGCTACTTTCGGCTCCTCATTCACCAGGTTGCCTTCTGCACCCTCGGCTTCTTTCTCATCGGGCTCATGGTCATGGATTGGAAGCACCTCCGGTTGCCAGATGCCATGACGATCCCTGGCGTGCTTCTGGGCTTCTTCCTGACCTGCGCGGATGCCCTGTTCCTGGCTCCCGGTGAGTACGACCTCGTGCTGAAACGCAGAGTCAATATCAATGCGGCGAACTCCGGGCATAGCACGGGAAACGTCTTTCTGACCGGTCCGGAGCATCTCGTGTTTGGCCGCGTATTCGCCATTGCCGGGTGCTTTCTGATGCTCTTTGGCATACGCGCGGTATATCGGCTGCTACGCAAGCGCGACGGCATGGGCCTGGGCGACGCCAAGCTGCTTGCCATGATCGCCAGCTTTGCGGGATTCGCGCCGGCCTTGCTGGCGTTCTTCGCCGGAACCCTGTTCGCAGCGGTGTACGGGGTGGTAGCGCTCACACGCGGGAAAGCGACTGCGGCCACGCGTCTGCCGTTCGGCAGCTTTATGGCGGTAGGAGGCTTGCTGGCGGCGCTCACCGGTGCCTCTTTCATCGACTGGTACCTCCGCCTGCTCCGTTGAACCAGCGCGGTTTCCTTTGGGCACAGCTCCGGCTAGAATCGATTTCGAGGCAGCATGAATCCGAGTCATCCCTACATTTGGAACTACCTGCCGCTGGCGCTGCAGATGCTGGTGGCACTGGGTCTTGCCTTCGGCATGGTTGCCGGGTCGTTCTTTATCGGCAAAAAGCGGCAGAGCAAGGTCAAAGCGGGTGCCTACGAGTGCGGCATGGAGCCCATTGGCGATGCGCGCGGGCGGTTCTCCGTGCGGTTTTACATGGTGGCCATGCTATTCATTCTGTTCGATGTAGAAGCGGTCTTCATGCTGCCGTGGGCGGTGATTTTCCGGCAGCTGCCTGCAATCACCGGGTCGCGGTTTTTTGGCTTTTGGGAGATGGTGGTCTATCTGGCCTTTGTGGCCGTGGGCCTGTTTTATGCCTGGAAAAAAGGCGTGCTGGACTGGGCCAATGACAAGGCGGACCTGTAATGGCTGACGCTCTGATGACACTGGACGCGGTACGGGAGGCCCTCCCCGACAATGCTGCCCTGAAGGCGCTCGGCGACTTGGCAGCCGATGCAAAGTGGGACCGCAACGAACTGACGGTGACGGTTGCGCCGAGCAACATCGTGGCGGCGACGCGCGCGGTGCAGGCGGCGGGCTATAACTTCTTTGAAGACTGCACCGCGGTGGACTGGTACCCCAGCGAGCCACGCTTTCAGGTGACGTACCACATCGTCTCCACCACCATGAAGCAGCGGGTGCGGCTGGCCGTGCTGCTGGACGGCGACGATCCAGCGGTGGACTCCATTACCTCGGTTTGGCCTTCGTCCAACTTCTATGAGCGCGAGGTCTTCGACCTGTTCGGCATCCGCTTCGTAGGGCATCCCAACCTCACGCGCATCATGATGCCGCTCGATTGGAAGGGGCACCCCCTGCGCAAGGACTACCCGGTCGAGGGCTACCGCTAGTCGCTGTTCCACGCACGACCTGACCAGCACGAGAGCCCCGGAGGGCCCACCCCATGTCTCCAGTTGCCGCCCCAGAGATGGTCAATCCAGGCATTGACGACGTCCTTGCTGACGCCGCGCGCCACTCCAAAGACCCCTCGCAGGATCAGACCATGGTCCTCAACATGGGTCCCCAGCACCCCTCCACCCATGGCGTGCTTCGCTTAGTGCTCGAGATTGACGGCGAGACGGTCGTCTCGCTCGCGCCGGATATCGGCTACCTGCACACCGGCATCGAGAAGACGGCGGAAGCCAAGTTTTACCAGCAGGTCGTGCCACTGACCGACCGCATCGACTACCTGTCGCCGATGTGTAACAACCTGTGCTACTGCCTGGCGGTGGAGAAGCTGCTCGGGCTGGAGATCCCAGAGCGCGCGCAGACGATGCGCGTGCTGCTGAATGAGTTAACGCGCATTCAGAGCCACCTGGTGTGGCTGGGCACGCACGCCATGGACATCGGCGCGCTCACAGTGTTCCTGTACTGCTTCCGCGAGCGTGAGGAGTTGCTACGCCTTTTCGAGGCCGTGGCCGGCCAGCGCATGATGACCAGCTACTTCCGAATCGGCGGCCTGAGCATGGAGCCACCCGCAGGCTGGTTCGCCCGCGTGCAGAAGTTCCTGAACATCATGCCGTCGAAAATCGCGGAGTACGAGGGTTTGCTGTCGGGCAATCCCATCTGGTACTCGCGGCTGAAGGGTGTTGGCTACCTGTCGCCGGAGGACGCGGTGCGCCTGGGCGTGACCGGGCCCCCGCTGCGTGCCAGTGGCGTGGACTGGGACCTGCGCCGCGATATGCCCTATACCGGCTATGAGAAGTACACCTTCAAGGTGCCCATTTCGCATGACGGCGATGTGTGGGCGCGGTACACCATTCGGCTGGAAGAGATGTACGAGTCGGTCAAGATCGCACAGCAGGCGCTGGACCGCATGCCGGAGGGCCGCATCACGGCGGACGCGCCAAAGATCATCCTGCCGGATCGTGAAGAGATGAAGACGCAAATGGAATCTCTCATCCATCACTTCAAGATCGTCACGGAAGGTTTCGGCGTACCGGCGGGCGAGGTCTTCCAGACGGTGGAGTCGCCCCGTGGCGTGATGGGCTACTACGTGGTGAGCGACGGAACGGCCAAGCCACTGCGCGTGCACATGCGCAATCCCAGCTATGCCACGCTGCAGGCGCTCGAGACCATGTGCAAAGGCAAGCTGCTGGGCGACGTGGTTGCGGTCATCGGGTCGATTGACATTGTGCTGGGTGAAATTGACCGCTAGCCTATTCGTACGTTCCGAGCGCCGGTTCAGGCCTGAAAGGGTTAGGGCTGGCGCTTTTGTCTTTACCGCGTAGCGTTGCAGGAGGATACTGACCGCATGGCGACCGCAGTCCACATCCCGGTGAGCGACTATCTTCAGACAAGCTACCGCCCTGACTGCGATTATGTGGACGGCGAACTTCAGGAGCGCAACTTGGGCGAAGAGTGGCACTCCGCAGTTCAACTTGCCATTGGCACCATCTTCCAGAACAACCGAAAGACATGGCAACTGCGGCCCTACACGGAACAACGGGTGCGAGTTACACCCTCCCGTTTCCGTGTTCCCGATGTCTGTGCTGTTCCTACAGACAAACCATTCCGGGGAGTTCTCACCGAGCCGCCAGTTCTTTGTATTGAAGTCCTCTCTCCGGAGGACCGCCTGCACCGCGTCGTCACGCGCGCGCAGGAATATTTGGGGATGGGTGTTGCGAACATCTGGATAGTGGACCCGAAGACGCGCGAGTGCTGGACCATGACCGCGACCGGAGCTGTGCTACCCATGCTGGACGATGCCTTCACGATCGCGGGCACTCCGGTGCGGGTTGCTCTTGCAGACATCTTCGAGGAGATCGATGCGGCACCAAAGGCCTGATCGGCTGGACAGGCTGACCGGTTTTGTCTCACAGGCATCCTAGGCCTGCAGGGGTGACGGATGCCAAATGACGCCAGAGCTAAGGCCAACCTGGAAGAGCAGCTTGCGAACAACACCGCGCGCATAAACGAGCTGGTGGATAGCCAGTTCAACGTGGAGATCACGCGCAGCCTGGTACTCTGCTTTTCATCGTCGGAGGAGTCCTGCGCGGCGGCGATGACCCGGGCGCTCTTTGCCAAGGGTACGCGCGTGCTGCAGGCCGAGCCGGAAAAGAAGGACGATGGCCGATTTCACATCCGCGTGGGCGTAAAGCGCAGCCTACGCGATGCTGTGCGCGAGGAGTTTGTGGCCGATCTGGTCCATACCGCCGCCGGGATGAACGGCAGCTACGACGGCTGGAACCTGCTGACCGACGATCCTGCGGAGGAGACGCAGGTGCACGGGGAGACGCCGGATGTACACGACTCGCCTGCCGCGGATTTGTCCGCGGGCCAGCGGTGACCGAGCGACTGCAGCAGGAACTTTGGACGTCGTGGGCTTCCCTGCTGCGGTCGTACGCCGCGGTGCACGCCCTGGGCAAGGACCAACACGCAGTCATTGAGGTCTCCGACGCAACGATCCTCATCCGCTTTGGCCAGCGGTCCGCCCGCTTCACGCCGGCCGAGTACGTTGCGCCGGATGGAACCGCGGTACCCTTTGCGTTGACGGTAAACGGACGCGCGCGCATCGGCGACGACGAAGACGAGATGGACCTCCACGCAGAACGGCTTGCATCGGTGATAATCAATGCGTGAGCACCGTTACGGACAGCATCTTTTCGCCGGCCACGGCCGCGCGCTTCGATAAACTCGTCACGCTGTACCCCGTCAAACGCTCGGCGCTGGTGCCGATGCTGTTGTACGCGCAGGACGAGGTGGGCTACGTCTCGGATGCCGTCGTGGCCGAGATAGCGCACCGGCTCGACCTGCTTGAGCTGGATGTGCGTGGCGTGCTCTCGTACTACTCCATGCTGCGGACGCAGCCCGCGGGCAAGTTTAACGTGCAGGTGTGCACCAATATCAGCTGCATGGTGGTTGGCGGCTATGACATCCTGGACCACTGCAAGGCACGACTTGGCATTGGGCATAAGGAAGTGACGCCGGATGGCCAGTTTTCGCTGGAAGAGGTTGAGTGCATCGGTGCCTGCTGCTGGGCACCCGCCATGCAGGTGAACTACGACTTTCACGACAACCTGACGCCCGCCAAGGTGGACGCCATTCTGGACGACTATGCGGCGGGCCGCGGAACGGATGTGAAGTAATGCCGACGCTTGTTTCCCATCCCGACGAGGTCAAGGTCCTCTCCCGCCGCTTCGGACAGGGGGCTGCTGAGATCGACAAGTATATGGAGCTGGATGGCTACAAGGCCGTTCAGAAGGCTATCGAGCTTGGCCCGGAGTGGGTCATAAACGAAATGAAGGCCAGCGGGCTGCGTGGGCGCGGCGGAGCGGGCTTCCCCACCGGCATGAAGTGGTCGTTTGTACCGAAGCAGAGTGAGAAGCCCAAGTATGTGCTGGTGAACGGCGACGAGTCCGAGCCGGGCACGTGCAAGGACCACGTCATCTTCCTGCACGATCCGCACGCGATCATCGAAGGCACCATGATCGCGGGCTTGGCCATCGGCGCGAAGATGGGTTTCATTTACCTGCGCGGCGAGTACCGTTACCTGCTCAAGATCGTAGAGAAGGCAGTCGCCGATGCTTACGCGAAGGGCGTGCTGGGCAAGAACATCTTTGGCAAAGAGGGTGTGGACTTCGACATTGTGACGCAGACCGGTGCCGGTGCGTACGAGGTCGGCGAAGAGTCCGCGCTGATGGAGTCGCTGGAGGGCAAGCGTGGCGTGCCGCGCATCAAGCCTCCCTTTCCCGCTGTCGTCGGCCTGTACGGCGGCCCCACGGTCATCAACAACGCGGAGACTATTGCCAGCGCTCCGCACATCCTCTTGATGGGCGGCGAGGCGTACGCCAAGCTGGGCAGCGAACGGAACGGCGGCACGCGCCTGTTCGGCATCAGCGGCATGGTGGAGCGCCCCGGCATTTACGAGCTGCCCATGGGCTACAACCTGAAGAAGGCCATCTACGAGGTCGCGGGCGGAGTGAAGGGCGGCAAGAAGCTGAAGGCTGTGGTGCCCGGTGGCTCCTCCTGCCCGGTGCTGACGGCGGACGAACTCGACGTGGGGCTCGACTTCGACCAGATGGGCAAGGCGGGCACCATGCTAGGCTCCGGAGGCATCGTGGTGCTGGACGAGACGGTCAGTATGGTGGAGTTTGCACTGCGGACCATCAAGTTCTACCAGCATGAGAGCTGCGGCTGGTGCATCCCCTGCCGCGAGGGCACGGACTGGCTGAAGAAGACGCTGACGCGCTTCTACAACGGCGGTGGTACTGCGAAAGACATCAACAACATCCAATACCTGGCCGAAAATATGATGGGCCGCACCTTCTGCCCGCTAGGAGATGCGGCGGCGATGCCAACCATCGCCTTCGTGAAGAAGTTCCGGCATGAGTTCGAGGAGTACCTGGGCGGCACGCGGACCGAGAAGGCCTTCATCACGACAGACGAACTGGTTGGGGCGGCGCACTAATTTCCGCACCGCCTCACACACATCTGAGGAACACGAATGCCAGACGTAACGCTCACCGTAGACGGCCAGAAGATTACCGCACCCGCGGGCACGCTGCTGATTGATGCCTGCAAGGCCGCAGGCATCCAGATCCCGGCGTTCTGCTACTACCCCGGCCTGAGCCTGCAGGCGGCGTGCCGCATGTGCGTGGTCCGCATCGAGAAGATGCCCAAGCTACAGACCGCATGCACCACGCCGGTCGCCGAGGGCATGGTTGTTTCGAGCGAGTCGCCGGAAATTGCGCAGGCGCGCAAGGCCACGCTGCAACTGCTGCTGGGCAATCACCCGTTGGACTGCCCCGTGTGCGATGCGGGCGGCCAGTGCGAACTGCAGGACATGACCTTCAAGTATGGCGCGGCGCACAGCTTTTACCAGGAGCCGAAGAACCACCGCGAAGAGCAGCAGTGGTCGCCCACGGTGTACTTCGACCGGCCGCGCTGCATCCTGTGCTACCGCTGCGTGCGCATGTGCGGCGAAGGCATGGACGTGTACGCGCTTGGCATCCAGAACCGCGGTTCGTCGGCGGTGATCGCGCCCAATATTCCCGCCACGCAGAGCGAAGACGGTCTGCAGCACCTGGACTGCGAAGAGTGCGGCATGTGCATCGACGTGTGCCCGGTGGGCGCGCTGACCAGCGACACCTACCGCTACAAGACGCGCCCGTGGGAGATGAACCACGTGGCCACCGTGTGCACGCACTGCGGCGATGGCTGCAAGACCAGCCTGGGGGTGCGCGCGACCATTGACGGCTCAGAGATTGTGCGCGGCGACAACCGCGACAAGAGCGGCATCAACGGCGACTTCCTCTGCAACAAGGGTCGCTACGGCTTCGACTTCGCAAACTCGCCGGAACGCATCACCCAGCCCATGCTGAAGCAGGCAAACGGCAGCCACAAGGCCGTGAGCTGGGACGAGGCATTGCACTTTACCGGCAACAAACTGCGTGAGATCCGCGATTCGCGCGGCGGCAGCAGCATGGGCGTAATTGGCGGTAACCGCCTGACGAACGAGGAAGCCTACCTCTTGCAGAAGTTTGCGCGGTCCGTGCTGGGCACGAACAACATCGACCACCACCGCACGGCGGACTACGTGACCTTTGCCGCGGCGCTCAGCGGGTACCGCGACCGCTTTGCCTCGCAGCACGACAATGAGAAGGCACCGGCAGTGCTCCTGATCGGCGGCGACCCGACCAACGAGGCTCCGCTGACAGCGTGGAATCTACGGTCCAACGTGCGGCTGAACCGCTCTCGCCTGTATGTGGCGAACCACGCGCCTATCAAGCTGCGGCGGCAGGCAAGATCCTTCCTGGAGATTGCACCTTTTGGCTCCGGCGCGGTCGCTGCCTACCTGGCGGGCGAGGAAGGCGCGGCTCCGGCAGCGGCGCACGACAGTGAGGGTCTGAACCTTTTCCGCGACGCGTTGCGAAACGAGGCTTCTCTGCTGATCTTGATCGGGTCGGAACTGCGCGGCAGCGACCTGCGTCGGCTCATCGAGTTTGGCCTATCTCTGCCAAACACGAAGTTCGCCCTGTTGAGCGACTACGTGAACGCGCATGGCGCGGCTGATATGGGCCTGCTGCCGGACATGCTGCCCGGCTTCCAGCCACTGGGCGGCACACACGACTACGCCAGCGAATACGGCGAGCGTTTCAGCAACACGCCGGGCCGCGATATGGTCGGCATGTTCGACGCAGCGCAGGCGGGTGAACTTGCCGCGCTGTACGTGGTCAATGCCAACCCGGTGGCGCGCTACTCGGTCGACCCGGCCTCGCTAAAGAACACGTTCGTCGTGGTGCACGACATGTTCCTGACGGAAACGGCGCGGCTGGCGGACGTGATCCTGCCCTCGGCCAACCTGTATGAGAAGTCCGGGTCCGTGACCAACAGCTACGGAGACCTGCAATTAGTGAAGAAAGCCTCGGACCGCGCAGGCGTGCGCACCGATCTGGAGTTGCTGGTGCGCGTGGCGGACGCCATGAGTGCGGACGTGCGCAAGCTGGTGCCCTTCGGCAAAAGGCCGCAGGCAAACGGCATCCGCGCCGACTTGGGCCAGACCCGCGGCGCGCAATCAGGCGAGGCGGACCGGCACGCGGTATGGCTGACCTCCAATAATCTGGAGCCGAAGCTGTCACCATTTGACCCATTCGCCGTGCTGGACGAGATCCAGCGACTCGTACCTGGCTACGACCTGCTACGGCTGCAATTGATGAGCGGCAACGACCAGCATCTTGCTCCCGCTGCACCGGCAGACTTGGTGCAGATCCAAGGCGCGCGCCGTGACCTGGTGCTGCCAGCCGAGGACACGCTCTTCACCTCCGGCACGCTGGGCCGCTACTCGCCGAAGCTGGTGGAGCTGGCCGACAAGTACACCCACGAACCCGTCGGTATTCCGGCAGACTGATTTCAGAGAACAGGACGAGAACGACGCCATGCACCTCTCAAACTTTCAGATTTTCTTACTCCTCACGGTGCTGAAGATCGCGGTGGTGCTTGTGATTACGCTGACCGCGGTAGCCTACACGGTGCTGCTGGAGCGAAAAGTCATCGGGCTTATGCAGAACCGCTGGGGGCCGAGCCGTACCGGTCCGTTCGGCCTCTTGCAGCCGCTGGCCGACGGCATCAAACTTTTCTTGAAGGAAGATTTGATGCCGCTCGCGGTCGAGCGCCCACTCTTCATTATTGCGCCGATGATCGCGCTGTCATGCGCTCTGGTGTCCATCGCAGTGGTGCCGTTTGGTGGGCTGTTCACCTACCGCGGCGTCAGCCTGTTCGAAATCTCCGACATCAATATCGGGTTACTGGTAGTCCTTGGCATCACCAGCATCGGCGTCTACGGCATCGCGCTGTCCGGCTGGTCGTCCAACAACAAGTACTCTCTGCTGGGTTCGCTTCGGGCATCGGCGCAGGTGGTGTCGTACGAGCTTGCGCTGGGTCTCTCGCTGGTGGGTGTGGTGCTGCGAGCAGGATCACTGCGGATGCGCGACATTGTCAGCTCTCAGGCTCATCATGGAGCGCTGAGCTGGAATATTTTGCCGCAGTTCTTCGGCTTCTTTATCTACCTCATGGCGGCGTATGCAGAGACCAATCGGGCTCCGTTCGACCTGCCGGAAGCAGAATCGGAACTCGTGGCCGGGTACCACACGGAGTACTCGTCGATGAAGTTCGCCATGTTCTTCATGGCGGAGTACGCCAACATGATTACTGTGGCGTGTGTCGCCACGCTGATGTTCTTCGGCGGCGCGTCATCTCCGCTCGGACACCTGCTACCGGAGACCTTTGGTGGCCGCTTCCTGGCACCTGTTTTTCCGATCCTGTGGTTCGTGGTCAAGATCTTTGCGTTTATTTTTCTGTACATCTGGGTGCGTTCCACGCTGCCGCGCTTCCGCTATGACCAGTTGATGAGCTTTGGTTGGAAGTGGCTCTTGCCACTGGCGATGGTCAACATTCTGCTTACCAGCCTGGTTCTCGCGTTCCATGGATAAGGAGCAGCGCGCAGCGTTTATACTCGGATGTACCGCCAGCAGCTCTCACCCCGGTAAGGACTTGCACGACCTATGCAGTTAGCGCTGTTCCTCATCTTTGCCGTGCTCTGCGTGCTGGGTGCGCTCAACCTGCTGCTGCAGCGTTCGCCCATCAACTCGGCGCTGTCGCTGGTCGTGGTGATGCTATCGCTTGCCGTCATCTACTGGACGCTGGGAGCGGAGTTTTTGGCAGCCGCGCAGGTCATCGTGTACTCCGGCGCGATCATGGTGCTGTTCACCTTCGTCATCATGCTGCTGAATGCTGGCGAAGAGGTGAAGACGCGCGGTTCAAAGGTGGCGTATGTGGTAGGCATGCCGGGGGTGCTGTGCGTGGCGGGGCTGCTGTCCTATACGTTTCTGCATGAGCGCTCCCTCTTGGGCTACGCCAACCTTGGCGGACGGCTGAACAACGGCAGTTCGAACCTGGCCGAGATCAGCAAGGTGCTGTTCACCGACCTCCTGCTGCCTTTTGAGGTCACGTCCATCCTGATCCTGGTGGCGATCCTAGGCGCGGTGGTACTGGCACGAAAGGACAACTAGCCATGGTGCCGATCTCTTACTACCTGGTGCTTGCCGCGATCCTCTTCTCCTTTGGCATCGGCGCGTTCCTGATTAAGCGAAACGTTATCACCGTGTTCATGTCGATCGAGCTAATGCTGAACGCGGTTAACCTGACGTTTGTGGCGTTCTCGCATGTGCACCGCGCGGTACAGGGTCAGATTTTTGTCTTCTTTGTGATGGTCGTGGCTGCGGCTGAAGCTGCAGTGGGCCTGGCCATCATCATTGCCATCTTCCGCACGCGCCAGACACTGGACGTGGATAGCATCAACCTGATGAAAAACTGAGCCGGAGACAGAGTTCCCAATGACCGTCGAACACACACTCTGGCTCATTCCGCTCTTCCCCTTCGTGGGTTTCCTACTGAACGGCACGCTCGGCCGACGCCTTTCCCGTACCGGCGTGGCCGCCATCGCGCTGTTCTTCACCGCACTACCAGCCATCTGGGTCGCACGGCTTTGGGCGTTCATGTTGTCAGGCGACGTGTTGCAGATCACTGCAAACTCGCGCCCGTGGATTGAGACTTCAAACTTCGTCGTTCGATTTGCCTTCACGGTCGATCACCTGACGCTGATCATGTTGAGCGTAATCACTGGCGTGGGCTTCCTGATTCACCTCTACTCCATTGGTTATATGGCTCATGAGGAGGGTTACTGGCGTTTCTTCGCCTACCTCAACCTCTTCATGTTCTTCATGCTGGTGCTGGTGCTGGCAGAAAGCTTCCTGCTGCTCTTTGTTGGATGGGAGGGCGTGGGTCTTGCCTCGTACCTGCTGATCGGCTTCTACTGGAAGAAGCCAGCGGCGAATAACGCAGGACGCAAGGCTTTCGTCGTGAACCGGGTCGGCGACTTGGGCTTCCTGCTGACCATGTTCCTGCTCATCAATCATTTCGGCACGCTGAGCTTTGTCCAGGTCTTTTCGGCAATCGACCGTCATCCGGAACTGCATGGCGGCTTTCTTACGGCGATCGCCCTGCTGCTGGTGGTCGGTGCTGCAGGCAAGTCGGCGCAGATTCCGCTGTACGTTTGGCTACCAGACGCAATGGAAGGACCTACGCCGGTGTCCGCGCTGATCCACGCCGCCACGATGGTCACGGCAGGCGTCTACCTGGTGGCCCGTTCGCACGTCCTGTTTGATCGCTCGCCCTTTGCATTAGGCGTGGTGGCCATCATCGGCGCGCTGACAGCACTGTTTGCAGCGAGCATCGGCATGGTGCAACACGACATTAAGCGCGTGCTGGCTTACTCCACCATCTCTCAGCTGGGTTACATGTTCCTGGGCTGCGGCGTGGCCGCATATTCAGCCGCCGTGTTCCACCTGATGACCCATGCCTTCTTCAAGGCACTGCTCTTCCTTGCAGCCGGCTCGGTAATACACGCGCTCTCCGGTGAGCAGGACATGCGGGTCATGGGCGGACTGCGCCGCCGTATCCCGGTCACATTCTGGACCATGACGGCAGGCGTCTTCGCGATCGCAGGTATCTGGCCTTTTGCTGGCTTCTTCTCCAAGGATGAGATTCTCTATCGCACTTTCGCCCCACATCATTCGCTCAATATTGTGTTGTGGGCGGTAGGTCTGCTCACCGCCGGAATGACCTCGTTCTACATGTTTCGTCTTTGGTTCAAGACATTCTTCGGTGTGGAACGCTTTGACGAGCACCACCTGGGCGAAGCACATGCCGGTGAGAACGAGCACGATGAGGGTCAGGCACACGCACATGGCGTGCACGAGTCACCCAGGGTCATGCTGCTGCCGCTTGTACTGCTTGCGCTGCTCTCCATTGCTGGCGGCTGGGTCGGCGTCCCACAGGCGCTTGCCGGCTCCAATCATTTCGAGCACTTTCTGGATCCTGTATTTGCGTTGTCCACCTCGCCTGAGAACGCAGTCAACGCCGACCAGGTTTCGCACGGTCTGGAACTGGGTCTTGCCGGCGTGTCCATGCTTACAGCCCTGCTGGGATTATTCGTTGCGTACCTCTTCTACTTCAAGAAGCCGGGTACGCTGGGCGCACGATTCGCGTCGAGCCCTGTTTATCGTCTGGTCGCAGGCAAGTACTACATTGACGAGCTGTATTACGTGGCCGTGGTCATGCCAGTCATGGTGATCTCTCGTCTACTGCTGATGGGTTTGGTGGATTCCGGCCTGGTCAATGGCACCGGCGCGTTGGCGGCGTTCCTGACTCGTTCCGCAGGCGAAGGCGCGCGGCGCATGCAATCTGGCAACATTCGCTCGTATGCGGGCTGGCTTGCGGGTGGCGCGGCGGCGGTCATCCTGCTCATGACGTACACCTCTCTTGCAAGGCACTCGACGCTGGTTCAGCATCTGCCTGTGAACCTCTTCGGGAACCGGTAGGTCGCCATGAACCATTGGAACGGCATGATTCTCTCGCTTATTCTCGTTACGCCGCTGGTTGGCGCGGTAGTCCTCGCGCTGCTGCCGGATCGCGGCCGCGTGCAGCAGTGGGTCGCGCTGTGCGTCACGCTGCTTACTTTCCTGTTAACGTTGCACCTGCCCGCTCATTTCCAGGCTGCGCAGACCGTAAACAACACGCTTCACTGCGTTCCCGGCGAACCTTGCTTGCGCGTCACCAGCTTTGCGTTTGAGCAAAACCGCATTTGGATCCCCGCACCGCTCATCCGCTACCATCTGGGCGTGGACGGCCTGTCCATGTGGCTCATCGTGCTGTCTGGCCTGCTGGCACCGCTCGGCGTGCTAGCGTCCTGGAACGCGATTGCATCGCGCCGCAAGCTGTTCTACACGCTATTTCTGCTGCAGCAAGTGGCCATGCTGGGCGTGTTCGCGTCGCTTGACCTGTTTCTGTACTACGCATTCTGGGAACTGGCGCTAGTGCCGATGACCATCCTCATCGCCACATTCGGCAGAACCGAGAACCGCCACCGCGCTGCGATCAAGTACTTCCTGTATGCCTTTATTCCGTCGGCGTTGCTACTGGTCGGTATTCTGTGGGTGTACGCCGCCACTGGTACATTCCAATTGCCACGGCTCATGACGCTCGCGGCGGCGCACAGCATTCCAGGTTCAGCCACCGCCATTTGGCTGACGTCACTGGCCTTTCTCTTCGCCTTTGCAGTGAAGGTACCCATCTTCCCGCTGCATGGCTGGCTTTCCGATGCCATCAGCGAAGCTCCCACAGCGGCGGTCATGGTGCTTGCCGGCAAGCTGGGCTTGTACTCCATCCTGCGTTTTTCATTCGGTATCTTTCCGGAGCAGTCGCGGCACATAGCTCCCCTGCTCATCGCGCTGGGAGCTATCGGGATTGTTTACGGAGCCTGCACGGCGCTGGTGCAGGATGATCTAAAGCGTATGGCCGCCTATTCCACGCTTGGCCATCTGTCGTTCTGCACCCTGGGCATCTTCACCTTCACCGTGAATGGACTGGACGGCGGCATGTACCAGATCCTGAATCATGGCATTTCCGGCGGCGCGCTTTTCCTGCTCATGGGTTTTCTCTACGAGCGGTACGGCACCTACAATATGCGCGAACTGGGCGGACTGGCAGGCAAGTTGCCATGGATGGTAACTCTGTTCGTTCTCACTGCACTTTCCAATGTCGGCCTCCCCATGCTGAACAGCTTTGTGGGCGAATTTCTAATCCTGTCCGGCTCTGCGCACACGGTATTTGCGAAGCATCCCTTGGTGTGGACGGTGATCGCCACGACCGGAGTGATCTTCTCCGCTGGCTACCTGCTCACCATGATCCAGCGCGTCTTTTACGCGGATCTTGGACCGCGCGCTAACACGGAACGCAGCTGGGACATTACCGCGCGCGAGCACCTGGCGCTCTGGCCCCTGGTTATCCTCTTTCTCTACATGGGCGTCGCGTCACCGAACTTCACGCGGAACCTTAACCCTCTGGGCAGCTTTTACGCCAGCAGCATGCAGCAGAGTCGGCTCGCCCAACCTGTACCGGCCGACTCGCCTGAGTCCGTGCACATCGTGCGGGCTCCGTCAGAACTGCACAACCAAGGAGACGTTCGTTAGATGCTCGACTCTGTCTCCAACAATGTCCTGACGCTCCTTCCCGAGTACGTGCTGACCATCGTTGGAGTGCTCGTTATGGTATCGGAGCCGCTGCTCCCTGCGGGACGATCGCGCCGACCACTGGGATGGCTTGCGATAGTTGGAACGGCGATAGCGACCGGCATAAGTTTGTGGCAGCTGCACCTCGGCATCATGACTGCCTTCAGCGACTCCATTCGTGTGGACAGCTACTCTGTCTTCTTTCAGGCGCTCGTTGGCGTCATCGCTTCCGGTACCCTGCTCACTTCGCTCGACTTTTTTGAGGGCGAGCACGCCTATGCCGGCGAGTACTACGCACTGGTTTGCTTTGGCACCGTGGGCATGATGCTGATGAGCTGCTCAACCGAGCTGCTCATGGTGTTTATTGGGCTGGAGATTTCGTCGATATCCACCTACATCATGGCTGGCTTTCGCAAAGGCAAGGCGGCATCAGCGGAAAGCTCGCTCAAGTACTTCCTGCTCGGCTCGTTCGCTACGGCCTTCTTCCTCTACGGTATTGCACTCACCTTTGGAGCGACCGGATCGACCAACATCAACGTTGTGGCAGCGTCCCTTGCTAACACGACGACACCGGTACTTGCCGTTTTGGCAATCGCCATGATCATCATCGGCATTGGTTTCAAGGTGTCCGCAGCGCCCTTCCACGTGTGGACGCCTGACGTTTACCAGGGTGCGCCGCCGCCGGTGGTTGGCTTTATGTCCACCGCACCCAAGGCCGCGGCTTTTGCCGTGCTGCTCCGCATTCTTTTTTCGGGTTTCGCCATCTACCAACCGCGCTGGCAGATCCTGCTCGCGCTCGTATCCATCCTTTCCATGTGCATCGGCAACCTGGGCGCGCTGCTGCAGCGGGACGTCAAGCGGATGCTCGCGTACTCTTCCATTGCGCACGCCGGTTATCTGATCGCAGCATTCACCGCACTGCCTACGGATGGCATTGCGGCCGCAGCCTTCTACTCCGCAAGCTATGCCGCCATGAATGTGGGCGCGTTCATCGTCATCACGCTGGTCAGCGGGCGCGATGAGCGGCTGCGGACCGGCGAGGATTACAGCGGCCTGGCACTACGTCATCCCGTGCTTGGTGCTGGGCTTAGCTTCTTCCTGCTGTCGATGATCGGTATCCCCTTCACTGCCGGCTTCTTTGGCAAGTTCTATGTCTTCACGGCCGTGGTTCACACAGGTCATCTGAAGCTGGCGATCATCGGTCTCCTGAACTCCGGCGTGGCGTGCTCCTACTACCTGCGACTGGTCGTGCGCATCTACTCGCAGCCGGTGGCGGGTTCCGCGCAGGCTCCCGTGAGCGCAAGTGTAGCCGGTGTCGACTCAGCTATGGAGCGCACTCCCAACGTGCCCGCTTACATCGCTCTGGCTGCGGCTGCCCTTGCCACGTTGTGGCTGGGTGTAGCGCCCGGCCGGGTGCTCTCCATGGCCCAGACTGCTGCCATTGCAACGGCGCCCGCGGGAACGGCGACGCAGCACACCGCGTACGATCCGGCCGCCCTGCACTAAGCCGTGGGTACACAACGAGGGTTGAAGCTATGCTCCTCAATCGACGACGCGCGGTTCGCCTGGGGTTCGTCGGCTGCGTGTCAGTGGCTGTCCGTCCGCTCTCGTTGCCCTCACAACCCTTGCCTTCTGACTCACTCGAAGTCATCGTTACAGTTCTAAAGGCGCAGTACAACAGGAACAGCAAACATCCGCTGCTGATTGCTAGAACTCCGTTCAGCACAGGCCGTATGACTGTGCTCGCCACCAGGCCTACGGCTCTGCAGCGAGCGACGCACCAAGTGGAGCTGCCCTACTTAGCCCCTCCTGCAGAGCGGGTTTCAGAGGCTGAAGCCCTTGCGGCGGCCTACAACGACAGCCTGCAAGTGCAGGCGACTTTCCTAGAGGACACCCCGGCGTTCAATTTTCCAGTTCGGCTGCTCGATAAAGAAGCCGTCTCACAATTCCAAGCTCTTTATCCCGGCGGCAACGTCTACTCCCCAAAGCTTGAGAAGAGGAGGCGCGCAGTGTCTAGGCGCTATCAACTTCTCTTCGACGGATCGACGACCATCTGGGAAGTGAGCCGTGTGGCGTTCGCGTCCAGCGGAACACTTGCGGTCGTCGGGCTGCGCTCTTCCGGCGGGAGCTGCTCGTCAGAGAGCTGGAAGGTGCTGGAGCGGTTGCAGGGTGCCTGGCATGATCTACCCTGGGGAGCAGAGCTTATGACCTGCGCATGATGATAGTGGCCGCGCATGAAAATGCCCTCGCTTGGCGAGGGCATTGTGCTCCCGAGAACGGTATGTTACTTGGCGCCGACCTTGATGAAGATGATCACGAAGGTGAACAGTGCCAGCGACTCAATGAACGCCAGTCCCAGAATCAGGAAGGTGAAGATGCCGGGGCGTGCGCCGGGGTTACGTGCCAGCGCTTCAGCGGCGGAGGCGGTTGCCTTGCCCTGTGCCAAGCCGCAGAGACCGGCTGCGATGGCCATGCCGATACCGGCGGCGATAGAGATCAGGCCTGCCTGCGATGCTCCTGCGGCGTCCTGCGCAAAGACCGGCGTTGCAATCAGCAGCGCTGCCAGCGTCATAAACAAGTACTTGAGATTCTGCATATATGTTGCTCCTGCCTTCAGAAATGCCGCGCCAGTGGGTGGTTGAGGTTCACCGTGCTGACCCCCTCACGCTTGAGCGGTTGATACCCGTGCGTGGCGAAGGCGGGCCGCCGCACGTCAAACTCATCGGTAGGTCAGGGCTTCAGCCCTGACTGATCTGCTATGCAGATCAATGCTCGTGCGAGACGGCCAGGCTCAAATAGATTGTTGCCAGCAGCATGAACACGTACGTCTGGATGACGGACACGCCCAGGTGAAGCGCCAGAAAGACAAGCGGCACACCTATCGGAATCAGCGAAAAGAACGCCAGCGTAACCAGGTCGCCTGCAAACATGTTCGCGTACAAACGAACCGTGAGCGACAGCACACGGGCGCAGTGCGAAATGATCTCAATGACAAACAGCAGCGGTGACAGCCACCAAACCGGGCCGAGGAACTGCTTGATGTAGCCTGCCCCGTTCGAGCGGATGCCATGATAGTGGTAGTAGATAAAGGTGACCAGTGCCACGCCCAGAGGCACTACCACATTTGACGTGGGCGACTCCAACCCCGGAACCAGACCGATCAGGTTCATCAGCAGGATGAACAACGCCAAAGTCGACAAGTACCCGACGAACTTTTCATGTCCGTGGCCAACGATGCTCTCACTCTGTTCGCTGACAAACTCGTGCACCATCTCCGCCGAGTGCTGAATCGCGCCAGGCTTGTCCACGCTCAGCGTTACGCGTACTGCGACAAAGTACAGCAGCAACAGCACCACCACGATAACTTCCATGGCGACCGCGTTAGAGATGGGAGCGGCTGAATTCGCAATTTGAACGTGCATAGCACGCAGCAGACCATCCACAGGCCCGGCGAAGTGCGCATTCAGGAATCGGGTAAAAGCAAGCTGTTCCGGCATAACTCTTTCTTGCTGAACAGCGGTGCGGCATCGTTACATGGTGCCGTTTCGCAGCAATCGCAGACCTTCCATCGTAAGGGCAACTACACCCATGGCAAGCCCTGCAACCAGCGCCAAAACTGAGCCGTTCAGATATCTAAGGCTACCATAGAGCACCCCGAAAACCACGAACAAACGGAGAAAGAAGCCGGCCAGCGCAAAGCCGACAGACGGTCTCTTTGCGCCTGCGAGGTGCTCACCTGCCGCAGGCTCCATGCGAACCATAAGGGCTACCATCAGCCGCCGCCACTCCCACAGACCCGTCACGCTGATCAGCGCGCCAACCAGCAGCAGCAGTGCCGACTGCCATCCCAACCTCAACCAGCAGAATGCGACACCGACAGCCGCCATTGCAGCGACGAAGCGCACTGCCCGGTCGATGACGGCGGCTGCGTCCGCATCCGTAAAGCTGCCCAGCACACCGTCTTCCAAAAGCACTACTCGGGATCTCTCATATATTGCTTCGCCGTGGCGTAGATTTTGATAAATCCACCTGTTGCGCCCAGCAGGATACCGACAATGCCCCAGTACCTGGTACCGAAGTGGTGGTCCAACAGGCTGCCCAGAAACCAACCCACCAAGCACCCGATGGGCAGTGCCAATGCCAGCTGGATCATAGTCTCGGCCTTTACCAGGTCGGCCAGCGTTCCCTTCGGTTTGCCGGGAGTGCTCTTGTCGTTGCTCATCGCAAACCATTACACCACGCGTTGCGCAACACCGGCACCGATAGAAGTTGCGCGCAACCTCTGCGGTGAGCGGTGTCCACACCTGTGTTGCACAGGAGCGTGCCATGCCCGACTTGATGAAGTCTACCCTTTTCGCCGGCACCGCTGCCGTGCTCGCCTTCACCGGCTGCTCGCAGCCTCGCTACTACGCTGCGGCACCGCCGCCTCCGCCAGCGTATGGTCCGTCACCACTGCTTGGAATGGCAGAGAGCAACGGCTTCCAAGACGGCCAGCGGGATGGTGCGCGCGACCTGTACCAGCGTCGGCAGTACCGTCCGACATGGGATAGACGTTACGCCCAAACGCCCGGTTACGATAGCCGCTTTGGACCATACCCGGTCTACCGCGATCATTACCGCGCGGCGTACCTGCGCGGCTACGATACCGGCTTTCGCAGGGCAGAGCAGTCGCAGTAAACTCGCCCTTGTAGCCGCGGTTCGGCAGTTGTTCGTCCGCGAGAAAGGATTCTCCATGAGCACGGAAGGCACCACACCCGCAAAGCCGCGCATCGGCGGCCTGGGTCCCAAAGCGCAGAAGCTGCAGGCCATGCGCGACAAGCTGGAACAGCAAAAGAACGGCGGGGGCAAGCAGAACTTCAGCGCATCCGGCACCGGCAGCAAAGGCGCCGCCAGCGCCGGCCACAAGAAGACCAACTTCCAGCGCAAAGCCACTTAGCAACACAGGCGCAAACGCAGCAACACCACGCACGGCTTCTATACTGGGCTCTACCCGCCAGGAAAGAGGCCGTTCGTTGTTTGCATCGGAATTTGAAGAAGAGCAGTACCGGCTCCGCCAGGACAAGCTGAAGCGCATCGGCGAGCTGGGCGTGGAAGCCGGTCTGAAGCCGCTGGAATCCACCTACCCCAACAGCTTCCGCACCACCCATGAAGTTCCGGCCATCCTTCGCGAGTACTCCGAAATCACCTGCGACACGCTGGAAGCTGATCGCGTTGATGCTGCCATTGCAGGCCGCGTCATGGCACATCGCCGGCAGGGCAAGGCTGGATTCGCCGTGTTGCAGGCAAATGGATCGCGTCTGCAGATCTATGTGCGCAAGGACGATGTGGGTGAGCGCGCATTTGAGCTTTACAAACTGCTGGACCTTGGCGACCACATCGGCGTCACGGGCTACCTGTTTCGCACACGCACCGGCGAACTGACGCTGCACGTTCGCGAACTGACCTTCCTGAGCAAAGCCATGCTGGCGCTGCCAGACAAGTTCCACGGCCTGACTGACATCGAACTCCGCTATCGCCAGCGCTACGTTGACCTGTTCATGGACAACGGCGAAGACCTTGAGCCGACTTCCCCTTCTGATTTGTCATCCCGCAGCGAAGCGGAGGGATCTGCTTCTCAGCCGGTGCAAGCGGATCATCCCACATCTCTGCGAGATGTGGGGCACCCACCTTCTACGGATTCGCTTCAACCTGCCTCTTTGGACTTGTCATCCCGACCAGAGCAATCCTCTGATTTGTCATCCCAACCGGAGCACTCCTCAGATTTGTCATCCCGCCCGGAGCGAAGCAGAGTGGAGGGACCTGCTTCTCTCTCCGAAGCAGCGAACGCTTCCGAGGACAACCCCGAAGCTATAGCCGCAGCCACGCCGGGCTTCAAGCGTCTGCCCGCGCGCGAGGTCTTTGTAAAGCGCGCACAAATCCTCAAAGCGCTGCGCACCTTCTTCGATAGCCGCGGCTACCTCGAGGTCGAAACGCCTATGATGCAGCCGGTGGCAGGTGGCGCGGCGGCCAAGCCCTTCACCACGCACCACAACAGCATGGACATGGACCTGTTCCTGCGCATTGCGCCGGAGCTATACCTGAAGCGGCTGGTCGTTGGCGGCATGGACCGCGTCTACGAAATCAACCGCAACTTCCGCAACGAAGGCATCAGCACCCAGCACAACCCCGAGTTCACCATGCTGGAGTTCTACCAGGCCTACGCCAACTACCACGATCTGATGGACCTGACGGAAGAGCTCGTAAAGTTCGTCGCGATGGAGGTGAATGGGACCACGCTCATCGACTTTCCGCTGCCCAAGGGTCCGCGCGCGGGCGAGATGGTGCAGATCGATCTTGGTAAATGGGAACGGCTGAGTATGAAGGAAGCGATTATCAAGCACTGGCCAAGTGACCTGTGTGGGCAACCTATTCACACTGAATTCGGCTCTCTCGAAACATGCAAAATGAAGTTTAAGCAAGTCGCAGAGACCGCAAGGGCAGCTTGGGAACGGGCTGGACGGTCTGCAAGACTTAGTCTCCTCACGCTGGGATTCGAGAACATCCTTCACGACTTGAGCCACGGCGGACAACTTGGGAAAGCGATCTCAGATGCTTTTGAAATCACAGCGGAAGAGCACCTGATCCAGCCCACCATCATCTACGACTTCCCTCTCGCAGTCTCCCCACTCAGCAAGGTAAAGCCAGACGAACCGGACTGGGTCGAGCGCTTCGAGTTCTACATCGGCGGCTTTGAAGTGGGCAATGCCTTCAGCGAGTTGAACGACCCCGAGGACCAACTGCGCCGCTTCGAAGACCAGATGGAGCAGAAGAACAAGGGCGATGACGAGGCCAACGAAATGGACGCCGACTACGTCCGCGCGCTGGCCTACGGCCTGCCTCCCACCGGCGGCGAAGGCATCGGCATCGACCGGCTCACCATGCTGCTGACCGGCTCGCGCTCCATCCGCGACGTGATCCTTTTTCCTCTCCTTCGCCCAGCCAAGAAGCCGCCCGTTGAAAAGCCGGAAGAAGCTCCAAAGCAGGAGCAGGCGTGAACATTCTCTTCGTTGGCGACGTGTTCGGCTCCGCCGGTCGCCGCATTGTTGCCGAACATATAGGGCATGTGCTCGAGTCCAACAGCATCGATCTGTGCGTGATGAATGGCGAGAATGCCGCGGGTGGCTTCGGCATCACGCCAGCCATCGCGGACGACCTGTTCGATCTCGGCGCAGATGTCATCACGACAGGCAATCACTTCTGGGATAAGAAGGAGTTGCTGGAGTACATCAAGGTACCCGCCGACTCGCATGAGCGGCCCCGCCGCATCTTGCGACCCGCGAATTTCGCGCCGAAGACGCCTGGGTTCGGCGTGTACGAAGGCATCCTTCCGAATGAGCAAACCTATGCCGTTCTTAACCTGCAGGGTCGCGTCTTTATGCAGAACAATGACGACCCGTTCCGCAAGGCCGACGAGTTGCTGACGACAATTCGCAGTAGAGTTATCCTGGTGGACTTCCACGCCGAGGCCTCCAGCGAGAAAGTCGCCTTGGGCTGGTACCTGGACGGACGTGTGACCGCCGTGCTGGGCACGCACACGCATACGCCTACCGCCGACGAGCGCATCCTGCCGGGAGGAACGGCATACCAGACGGACGTGGGCATGAGCGGGCCCTATGACTCCGTCATCGGAGTGGAACGAGAGGCCGTCATCCATCGTTTCCTGACGGGACAGCCGGCCAAGTTTGAGGCTGCCAAAGGCAATCCGAAAATGTGCGGTGCGGTTGTCGAATGCGAAGGCAGCACCGGCCGCGCACACCTCATTCGTCGCATCATGTTAGGCGAATGACTAACCCGGGTGCAGGCAGAAAGGACAGCCTCTCGGCTGCCCTTTATGGTGAACGGCTTCAGTGTTAGCGACGGCGCGCGGGAGCGCGGCGTGCCGGTGCGGCTTTTGCCGGTGTCTTGGCAGCAGCCTTCTCCTGGATTTCACCACCGGTCATGGTGATCATCAGCGGCTTCTGCGTATAAGAAGCGAAGGTTGCCACAACGGCAACTTCCGCACCTACGGTGGGCGGTGTCTTGGGTGCTTCCTTCAGCGTTACGCTGAAGTCGGCAGTGGCGGGGTTGGCCTGCTTGGCATCGTCGGATACGGCCAGGGTCAGCGTGGTGTCGGCAATGCTGACCACCTTGCCCTCAACCTTCACTTCCTTGTCCTTGATGGGTGCAAACTCGGCGTCGCCCTGTTCCTGCGTGCCGTAAGACATAACGAACTCGCGATCGGCAAGGGCTGCCTTGGCAAGCGCCGGATCATCCTTCTTGTCGGCCTCATACACAGAGGTCGCCTGGTCGGCCGGAGTCGGTGCCGGCTTCACGCTGGTAGCAAAATCAGCAGCAGGAAACAGGTTGGCCTGAGCAGCGGTTTTTACCGCGTCATAACCGTCCTCGCCACCGTGATACTTCTTGTAGCAATAGGTCGCCAATGGCTGGAACTGCGACTTGAACTGGTCCGGTGCAAGCAGGGCGGTGCGCGTTGTGAAGTAGGTGCAGTTCAGGTAGTCCGGAGGCGTGGCGATGTAGTATGCCTGCCCCAGGAAATATGTGTCCTGCAGGAACGGTCCGGGCTGCGTGGTCTGCGCCACATCCACTGCCTTCAGTTCAGAGGTGTAGGCCGCGATCGCGCCCGCGCTGTCTTTCTTGGTCAGCGCATCAATGCCGATAGCGCTATAGAAGTAAGGCGTTACCTGCTTTTGAATCGCCGCCCAGTCTGCGTCTGCCGTTGCGGTCGGCTTGGTCGCCTTCAGACCGTGGCTGGCAGCGTCAGCTGCCTTGTCATAGGCCGTCTGCTTTGTGGCGGGATCGGTTGCGTTGTCGCCCTGCGTCTTTAGCAGGCTGGTCTCCAGCGCCAGTGCGCGGATGTTGTTCGGATCCACTTGCAGTAGCCGGTCCGCTGCGTCCAGCGCCTTGGGAGCGTTGTTAGCGCCGGCGTACCCGGCCAGCAACTGCTCCAGCACCGTACTTTTCACGGTCGACTGAGGATACTTCGTGAGGAATGCTTCGGCCGCTGTCGCCTTCGCAGCAGGGTCGGTCGCTGTAATCACCGCGTTGTACGCCGTGTACTCTTCCTGTGACAACTGCGGTCCCGCCTGTGCACCCTGTGCTGCTGCCTGGGCAGCCGCATTTGCCATGGGCACCGCGACGCATGCCGCTGCCAACATCGAGGCGAGGAATACCTTGTTCATCGATTTCTCCCTGGTTCTTCCATCTTTACGTCCAGCCGGTTCACCCGCTACCGACGCGGCTTAGACATCAGTAGATGCTTGCACTGTATCAGGTGTCGCTTCCTCACCCATAGCACCCGGCTTGTGAGCTCTGCCGCAGCGGCTTCCTTGCCAGAGCGGTACCGCACCTGGCGCTCGCACAGCGGCAGCATAGAGACGCAATCTTCGTTTGAGTGTTTAGCTGCCGTGTGACCTCCTCGCACGTTATTGAGGTCTCACGGAGAGCACTGGAGTCAAGCTCAAGATGTGCAGCGCCGACCCAATAGGTTGTGGTCCCGACCTGCTTATCCACACACCATGCGGTTGTATGCCTTGATTCTGCTGTCAGCGGCACCTAATCTTGTGTGGTGAACTGTGAGCAGGTACTCACAGGTGGAAGTGGGGAGTACGGCTTTTGCTGAAACTCAAACGCATTCAGATTCTCGGTTTCAAGTCGTTTTCAGACCGAACGGACGTGCAGCTTTCCGGCAGCGGTATCGCGGCCATTGTGGGGCCGAACGGATGCGGCAAGTCCAACATCTCCGACGCCATCACCTGGGTGCTGGGCGAGCAGAGTGCAAAGAGCCTGCGTGGCATCAAGATGGAAGATGTCATCTTTGCCGGCACACGGGACCGAAAGCCGACCGGTATGGCTGAGGTGTCGTTGACCCTTGTCGATCCTGACGTGTACGACAGCAAGGACAGTGGTGAGGCGGTCAACATCGCCAGCGCTGGCAGCCGTCCTGCCGAGCCGCACGACTGGGATGAGGACGCCGAACGCAACCAGCGCGCGGAAGCCACCGTTGCCGCAGTCGCAGAGGCACAGCCCGGCCCGATCCCGCCGGGCGAAGAGGCTGAGGAGATCGAAGTGGATGCGCCTGCTGCGGCCTCTGAGGACGGCAGCGTAGAAAACCCCGTTGTACTCAAAATTCGCCGCCGCAAGTTCAATCGCGCACCGGTCCGTGCCGGTGAAATCACGGTGACACGCAGGCTGTTCCGCTCCGGCGAGTCGGAGTACCTGCTCAACGGCCGCATCTGCCGGCTCCGCGACATTCAGGACATCTTCTTCGGCACCGGCCTCTCCGGCGAAAACTACGCGATCATCGGCCAGGAGCGCATCGGCCAGTTGCTGTCGTCCAAGCCGCTCGATCGTCGCGCCATCATCGAGGAAGCCGCCGGCATTACCCGTTTCAAGACCAAAAAGCGATTAGCCGAACTAAGGCTGGAAGCCAGCAAGCAGAACCTGTCACGCGTGGACGACATTTTCGATGAAGTCACGCGGCAGATGGCCTCACTCAAACGCCAGGCGGCCAAGGCAGAACGTTACGGCGAACTGCGGGACGAGCTTCGCGGCAAGCTGCGCATTGTGCTGCGCAGCCGACTGCTACAGAAGCAGGGTGAACGAACGCTGGCGGAAGCCGCCGTGCATGAGCTTTCCGGCAAGATCGACAACCAAGCCGCGGACGCAGAGGCACTCGACGCCGACCATGCAGCCGGGGTGGCTCGTGGGTATGAATTGGACGAGGAGTTGCGGGCAGCGCAGGGACGCATCCATGAAACACGCGTCGAGTTCGAGCGAGCCGTCAGCCGCACTGCCGGCAACGCGGAACGTATCAGCGACCTGGCAGCTCGCCTGGCAGGCGGAGCCGACGAACTCGCCGGATTGAAGCAGCAGATCGAATCGCTGAACGCCGATCGTGACGGCCTGCGACTGTTTCTGGAGACCGCCACGGCAGACACCACGCAGGCGCGCGAGGACGCACAGGCACGCCAGCGGGAGGCCAACGAAGCGCAGGCGCAGGTGAACAACGCAGACCGCGAGGCTTCGCAAGGGCGCCACAACAGCATGCAGTTGATGCACCGCATTTCGCAGGTGCATCGTGAAGAAGCGCAGGCCGCAGAAGCTCTGGCCGGGCTGGACCGCGAAGCACAGCGGCTGCAAGCGGAAAGCGAGCAGGCCCGGCACGAACTGGAGCACCTGGGACGTCAGCGTGGTCAGGTTTCGCTGAGCTTTGAGTCCGTCACCGACCGGCTCAAGCGACTGGAAGCAGAGATTGCGCAGTTGCGGCTCGACCTGGATAAGACCCGGCGCGAGGAGATGGAAACACGCCGTCGCGGGGATCACCTGCGAGCGGAAGCAGCCACGCTCACCGGACGCCGCAATTCGCTGGAATCGCTCATCCGGGATCACAGCTATTCGAGCGAGACCGTTCGCAAGATCTTCAAAGCAAACGGCACAGCTACTAGCGTTGCCCCGCTAGGCACGCTGGCCGACTTTCTAGAGGTGGAAGACGAGTACGGCGCGCTGGTCGACGAGTTTCTGAAGGATGAACTCAACTACGTCGTGGTGTCGGGCTGGGAGTCAGCAGAAGCTGGGATTCGCCTGCTCAAAGGCAACGTGGAGGGCCGCGCCACCTTTCTCGTCCACGCGAAGGATCTCGCAAGCGCCGAACCGACGAGCACTGCTGTAGACGTACAGGGCGTTAAGCCACTGCGCGACTGTATCCGCGTACTGAACGGATTTGGCCGGTCCCTTGAGGCAATCCTGCCCAAGCTGCAGAGGGGCTACATCGCACCGGATGCTGCAACCGCGCGCACCTTGGCAGGTGAACACCCATACGCCTACTTTCTTTCGCCGAACGGTGAGACCTTTCACAATGTGACCGTATCTGGCGGCAAGGCACGCAGCGAAGGTCCGCTCGCGCTCAAGCGCGAACTTCGTGAAGCACAGGCTCGCCTGGAGGGGCTGCAGGCGGAGCTTTCCTCGACAGAGATTGGCGTCGCCGCACTGGCAAGGAGCATCGGCGAAATGCAGCACGCAGTGGAAAGCAAGAGCCAGGAACGTCGCGAGGCGGAACGTGAAGCTGCCAACAGCGGCGCAGCTCTTCGGCAGATTGAGTCTGAGGCTTCTCGCATTGAGAAGCGTCTAGCTGATTGGTCGCTGCACAGCGAGCGCAATCGCGATGCACGCGCCGCAAAGCAGGATTTGATCGAAGCCAAGCAGGGCGAAGCAGCCAGACTCACCGCCGAGCGTGAGACCGTGGACGCGCGAGTCAACGAAGCAGTCCTGCGTGTGGAAGATCTGCGCCGTCAGCGCGAAGAGGCACAGGCCGCCTCTGCCGCAGCAGCCGCGGCGCTGGCCGGATTAGAGGAGCGACGCCGCAATGCTTCCGCAAACTTCGAGAATAACGAGCGCATGCGTAACACCACCGAGCAACGCATGCGCCATCTGGACGGCCAGCTTGCCAACGCCGCTGCAGAACGAGCACAGCGCGAGCATGAGAACGTGGAACTTGACACCACGCGAGAAACGCTCGCCGCCCAGCGCGAGGGCCTGACGGCCGAGGCAGCACGCCTGACCACGGAAGCAACCACTCTCCGTGCATCCACCGCAGAGAAGAGCGGTCGCCTGCGCACACTCCGCACGGAACTGGACGGGATGCGTGAGCAGCGCGGAACGCTGCAGGCGCGCATTGCCCGGCTCGTGTCTGAGATCGAACACCTGGAAGCGCAGTCGTTGCAGGACCTGAACCTGCCTGCCGCAGACCTCTGCGCGGATGCGAATGTTGCAGCGTTGGAAACAACACAACTCGACGCCGCCGAAGAGGAGACGCGCACGCTCAAGGGCAAGCTAGAAGCCATGGGCCCCGTAAACATGATGGCACTGGAAGAGTTTGAAGAAGCTTCGCAGCGGCACGGCTTCCTGCAGACGCAGCGAAAGGATTTGCTCGACTCCATCGCGAACACGCAAAACGCTATCCGCGAGATCGACGACATCAGCAAGCTTAAATTCGACGAGGCATTCGGCATCATCAACAAGAACTTTGCGGAAACCTTTACCAAGCTGTTCGGCGGCGGTCAGGCGTTCATGAAGCTCACCGATGAGGCGAACTCGGCCGAGAGCGGTATCGACCTTGTTGCATCGCCGCCGGGCAAAAAGCTGCAGAATGTTCTCCTACTCTCAGGCGGCGAGAAAGCTCTGACTGCACTGTCGCTGCTGGTTGGCATCTTCGAATTCCAGCCAAGTCCCTTCTGCATTCTGGACGAAGTGGACGCACCGCTGGACGAAACCAACGTCGGCCGCTTCGCCCGCCTGCTTCAGGAGATGAGCCGCGAAACACAGTTCGTCGTCATCACCCACCACAAGCGCACCATGAGCGAAGCCGACGTGATCTACGGCGTAACCATGCAGGAGCCCGGTGTCTCCAAGATCGTCAGCGTAAACCTGAACCGTGCAGAATCCAGACGCGTAGCGTAGCCCAACGAACCGCAGTGAGATGATCTGAGCATGAGCGAAGTGAGTCTTGGCGGCCGCAAACCTTACCTCAGCGGCAAGGTACGTGACCTATACGAAGTCAGCAAAGACAGCTTGCTGTTTGTTGCGAGCGACCGCATTTCTGCGTTCGATCATGTGCTGGGCAGCGCCATCCCGGACAAGGGCAAAGTGCTCACGCAGCTTTCGCTTTTCTGGTTTGACTACCTGAAGAACATTGTGCCGAATCACCTGATCACCGCAGATGTAAGCCGCTTCCCTGCGGACCTGCAACCCTTTGCCGAAGATCTGCGGGGACGCAGCATGCTGGTGCAGCGCGCTCGCATGCTGCCGGTGGAATGTGTGGCGCGGGGCTACCTCTCTGGCTCTGGTTGGAAGGACTACCAGCAGACCGGCGCAGTCTGTAGCATCCCGCTGCCACCTGGTTTGCGCGAGAGCGACCGCTTGCCCGAAACATTATTTACGCCCGCTGCAAAGAACCACGCTGGCCATGACGAGAACATCCCCTTTCAGCGTGTGATGGAACTGGTAGGCAGCAGCCTTGCGCTGCGACTCAAACGGCTCACGCTTGCCATCTATGAGGCAGCGGCCACCTTTGCCGAGTCCAAGGGCTTGATCCTCGCCGATACCAAGTTCGAGTTCGGCTTTGTACCCGCGGGAAATGACGATGAACTGCTCGTGCTGGCAGATGAGGTGCTCACGCCTGACAGCTCGCGCTACTGGATCAGCAGCGGCTACGCACCGGGTGGCGCCCAGCCTTCCTTTGACAAGCAGTACGTGCGGGACTACCTGGAGCGCATTGCCTGGGACAAGCAGCCGCCCGCACCTGCGCTGCCGGACGAAGTGGTGGAAGAGACGCGTGCGAAGTACCTGCAGGCGTACACCCTGCTTACCGGCAGGCCGGAGCTGCCGGAGTAGTCCATGGACTCCCTGCTTCACAGAACGGGTCTTGCGCTCAGCGGCATGAACCCGCTGGACTGGGTCATCGCCGTGACGCTCGCTGTCTCCACAGTGACCGCGTTCGTGCGGGGGCTGATCCTGTCCGTAATCTCGCTTGCCGGACTGCTTGCAGGCGTCTTTGCGGCCACCCTGTATGCTCCGCGGGTGTCGCCGTACCTGCTGCGCTGGACGGGCGTAGCGCCCTTCGCCCGCATTGCTGCCTTCCTGCTCATCCTGCTGGCTGTGTACCTGGTTGCGGCTCTGCTGGGCCGCCTTTTGCGCGGTGCGTTCAGCGCGGTGGGGCTTGGATTTCTGGACCGGCTCGGCGGTGCCGTGTTCGGGTTCGCCCGAGGCGCACTTTTGCTTGCGGCTCTGCTCTTACCGCTCTTCCCTTATCTTCAGCAGTTTACAGCCGCCCGCTCATCGGTCCTTTTGCCCTATTTGCTTCCAGCCGCACATGGGATATCCTTCGTGTTGCCGCGACACCTTGCAGTTACGCATCGACCGGTCGATCCGCTCACGCGGGTATTATGGCTGGACGGCATCCGTGCTTCAACGCGGTAGCAGGCGCATAACCGGAACCATCGAGGTGAGTACGGGTGAAGCGGGAAATGGATCTTCTGGTGGGCCAAATGCATGCGGACGGCGTTTCGTACGAAGAAGCCGTACGCGAGTTCAAGCGGCGCTACCTGCTGCAAGTGCTGGTGAGCCATCGTGGCAACCAGTGCAAAGCCGCTGAGGAACTTGGCATGCATCGCAACACGCTAAGCCGCACACTTACCGAACTCGAGATGGATTCTGCACAGATCCGCAACGGTCTAAAGCGCCCCGCGCGCAGCGATCGCTCGCAGCCTTCCCCTCGCATGCACATTGCCCGTACGCGATGAGCGACGCAGCGCACGTCTAACGCTGCAGGCATGCCCCGGCACATCCACACACGGTGGTACTTCTCCGCGCTAAACCTGGCTGTCTGCACAGCAGCCATTGCCGTTCCTGTGAGCCATGCCCAGATGGCGCAGGTCACACCTCCTGCTGCCAACGCGACACGTCCGGCACCTGTCACTGCCAAACGCAAAGGCGAGGCCGAAAATGCCTTCCTGCGTGGTGCAAAACTATTGCAGAGCGGCAGCTTCCGCGAGGCGGAGCAGCAGTTCTCCGCGGCTGTAGCTCTGAACGCAGCAAAACCGGAATACACCGCCAGCCTCCTGATAGCGCGGGAGCACCTGGTCACCATCTTTCTGCAAAAGGCAGCCCAGCAGCGGGCCGTGGACCCCGCCGCAGCTGACCGACTGGTCCAGCAGGCGCGAGAGGTGGACAGCAACAATCCACGCATTCTGCAGCGTGCTGCG
>CAXTBQ010000030.1:0-36314 GCA_964242065.1 uncultured Terriglobus sp.
TCATACGAGAGATCACAGAAGACTTCCTGACGTGAAAAATTTGTTCGTGCAAAGGTATCAGCACGCACTCAGGTCCGTCGACCATGCGGCTGTATTTAGCGCCTGCTCCTGCGCAGTGCAACTGCAGCGACAAAGCCAGCTGCGAGAGCCAAGCCGGTCAGGACAATGCGCGTGCGTACCTGTCTGCGCGCCGCATAGAGCGGAGCGCGGGCCAGCACCTCTGGCGAAGCGCTGTCACGGTCTGCCCGATGCGCAAGCTCCAGCAGTTCAGCCAGGTGAATGCCTTCCCGGTGCGAGTTCTGCTTGACCGCCTCGCGGCAGGAGAAACCGTCCGCGAGGATGGCGGCGTGCGCCGGTGCGGTTTGCACCGCCGGCACCAGCACGCGGTTGGCTAGCGCCTGCGAGACTTCAATCTTGTCAGCCTCAAAGCCAAACGGCCCCGCCATGCCGCAGCAACCACTGTCCAGCACCGCCACTTTTGCACCCATGCGGCGCAGCATGGCTTCCTCACCCCGCATCTTCATGAGCGCCTTGTGGTGGCAGTGACCCTGTACGACAGCCTCTACCGGCCATTGCGGCGGTGTCCAATCGGGTGCGAACTGCTCCAGGAACTCCGAGAGCAGGAACGTCTGTTTCGCCAGGCGCTGCACGCGCGCGTTGCCGGGCAACAGATCCGGAGCATCGTCGCGGAATACCGAGGCGCAACTCGGCTCCAGCACGATGACCGGCAGTCCCACGTCGATGGCAGCGCCGATGCGCTCCACATTGCGCAGCATGTAGCGCTTGGCCTCTTCCAAGAAGCCAAAGTCGTACAGCGGACGCCCACAGCACACGTGTTCGCGCGGCACATGCACGCGGAACCCGGCACGCTCAAGTACCGCCTTCGCAGCCGACGCTGCCTGCGGATCGAAGTAGTTGTTGAATGTGTCCGGCCAAAGCACTACTTTCGCTCGCGCATCCGCTTTCTTTGGCGGAACGCCCCTCAGGCCAGCGGTGAAAGACACGGGCGCGAACTCCGGAATCGTTCGTTCCTGCGCCACTCCGAGCAGCAGCTTGCCCGTCGCTGCCACGCCGGGAACCTTCAAGCAAAGGTTGAGCAGTTCCGGCGAAACCACCGCTGCCACCTGGGCAAAGCGGTCGATATATCCAAATGCGTAAGCGTGCAGGGGCCGCCGATTGTGCTCGTAGAAGTGCGACATGAACTCGGCCTTGTACGTGCTCATATCGACAGAGACCGGGCACTCAGACTTGCATGCTTTGCAGGACAGGCAGAGGTCCAGCGTTTCCTTTACGTGGTGGTCGTTCCACATGGCGGCGTCCGCCTCTGCCACCGAAGCACCCGCTGGCCGCTGCCCGATTGCTTCTCCCTGCAGCATTTCCCAGAGCGCGTGAGCCCGGCCGCGTGTGCTGTGCTGCTCGTCACGCGTGGCCATGTAGCTGGGGCACATGGTTCCTGCGTCTTCCTTGCGGCATTTGCCTACACCGACGCAGCGCTCCACAGCCTGCGAGAAAAGCCCTTCATCCTTGCCAAACGCAAAGTGCGTTTTCGGACGCGCCGGGGCGTAATCGGCTCCAAAGCGCAGGTCAGCATGCGGCTGGCGCGCGCGAATAAGCTTGCCGGGGTTCATCATGCCTGCCGGGTCCCACAGGTCCTTGAACCGCTCGAAAGCGTGGATCAGCTCCGGCCCGTACATGCGCTCTAAGAGCACGCCGCGCGCCTGACCGTCGCCGTGCTCTCCGGACAGTGAGCCGCCATGCGCCACCACCAGGTCTGCCGCACGGTCAATAAAGGCACGAAAGTGCCGGATACCCGGCGCGCTCCGCAGATCGAAATTGATGCGAACGTGCACGCACGCCTGGCCGAAGTGGCCGTAGTACGCGGTGGAGTAGCCAAACTCATCCAGCAGCTTCTGAAATCCGCGCAGGTAAGAGCCGAGCTGCTCCGGTGCAACGGCATGGTCCTCCCAACCTTCGGAGCGGTTCATCTCGCCGGGAGTGATGGCGGTGGCACCCAGTCCAGCCTCACGGACCTCCCAGAGCTTCTTCTGGTCAGCCGTCTCGAAGAGCAATTTGCTTTGGACATCCGGCGGTAGCGACGCGATAAAATCGCGCGCCTGCTGGTGTGAGGCCTCTGCGCAATCTGCGCCAAACTCGACGTAGAGCCAGCCATTGCCGCCAGGCAACAGGGCGATGTTCTCCGCCAGCATCGACTTCTTCTGCATCTGCCGGATCAGCGTGCGGTCCACACCCTCCAGAGCGATGGGTTTATGCTCCAGAATCGACGGCACCGCATCTGCCGCATCGAACATGTCGCGGTATCCCGCAACCACAAGCGTGCGGCAGCTTGGGTTCTGCATAAGTCGCAGCTTGGCAGAGAGAACGACCACGCACGTAGCCTCTGACCCAACCAGCGCGCGGGCTACGTGAAAACCGTTTTCCGGCAACAGGTCGTCAAGGTTGTAGCCGGACACGCGTCGCGGAATGTCCGGAAATCGCTCGCGAACAAGCCCGGCGTACTCGTCGCGGAGCTGTCGCAGGCCCGCATAGATTTCACCGCGGCGACCACCTTCAGCGATGATCGCCTGCAACTCCTCCTCTGAGGTCGGCCCCACGGTCAGGATGGTGCCGTCATAGAGCAGCACCTCCAACTCAAGGGTGTTATCGTCCGTCTTGCCGCCATACAGTGCGTGCGATCCGCAGGAGTTGTTGCCCAGCATGCCGCCCAGCGTGCAGTGCGAGTGCGTCGCCGGGTCTGGCGCAAAGAACAGCCCGTGCGGCTTCACCTGCACCTGCAGAGTGTCCAACACGATGCCAGGCTCCACACGCACCCAACGCTCCACGGGGTCTATCTCAAGCACTCCGTTCATGTACTTGGAAAAGTCGAGTACGACCGCCACGTTGCAGCATTGCCCCGCGAGCGAAGTTCCCGCGCCACGCGAAAGCAGCGGTGCGCGGAAGCGGCGGCAGACCGCGACGGCGTTGATCACGTCCTCGCGCGTGCGGGGCAGCACCACACCGATGGGAAACTGCCGGTAGTTCGAGGAATCGGTCGAATAGATGGCGCGTGTGCCGCGGTCGAACCGCACTTCTCCGGTGACCACACGGCGAAGCTCCGCCTCAAGCGAGGCGGCTTCGGTGAAGGTGTCCACCGGGTATGCGTGAGAGGAAGGCGGCAGCGGAGCGATCGCGTAAAGCGTGGAACCCATCCATGAAGCATAGGGACGGAGTTCCGTGTTTGTCACTCCAGGCCTTCAGTCGGCCTTTGGCAGAGCGAGTGAGGAGTAGTCCTTGCCAAGGTGCCGGCACAGTACCTCGACCGCAAACTCGTGGTCGCCGCGCATGTCCAGCCCTGAGATTGTCAGGCTACCGATCAAGCCGGCGGTGGGTACGCGAAGCGGGAAACCTCCGCCGTCCGCTGCAAACTCAGCGTCTGGCAGGGCGTGGCGACCCGCAAGCGTCTGCCCTTTGCTCTGCAGTTGCAGCCAAACCGCATAGCTGCTGCGGTCAAAGTGCGCGACTGTGGCAGCCTTGCGCCGCAGCCAGCGCACCGTGCCGGGAGACGTCCCCTCGAACACCGTAGTGAAAATCGGCGCGCCTGCCACGCAGATCTCGATGCCGATGCCGTATCCGCGTTCCGCTGCCATGGCCCGAGCCAACGAACCAAGCTGCCATGCAATCTCTTTAGAAAATGCAGGCAGCTTCAGTTCATTTTCCTGCTGCCGGATGGTTGCAATGTCTGCTTCGTGCATGCAAAGAGCATAGCCGCAGAGCGGATGGGCGGTTCAGTAGTTGAGTTGCCCGTCCTCCTCTAACCCTTGCCATCGCGGAACACGCGGATGGATCGGCCGCCCGCAATGACCTTGTCGCCGATCTCCTGCTCTGCAAAAGGATCGTCAATGTTCTGGGTGTCGAGCACCTGAGTCCAGGAAGTATCCGCAGGAGCTTTGGGAAGGGTGAACTCCACCCCTTCTGCTGCGGCGTTCACCAGGAACAGGAAAGTGTCGTCAGAGATTGGCTTGCCGTCGTCATCCATCACGCCCAAGGTCTTGCCGTTCAACAGAAACGCGAGCGAGTTCTTCCACCCGGCGTTCCAGTCTTCGTCGGGAAATTCGTTGCCATCAGTCCCGAACCACGCAATATCGCGCACCACGGAGCCGCGGATGGTGCGGTCCTGGAAGAACTTCCGGCGACGCAGATTCGGGTGCCTGGAGCGCAACGCAATCAGCTTGCTGGTGAACTCCATCAGGCGCTGCCGGGGCGCGTCCAATTGCCAGTCGTACCAGGTGATTTCATTGTCCTGGCAGTACCCGTTATTGTTGCCGCGCTGTGACCGGCCAACCTCGTCCCCGCCGCAGATCATGGGTACACCTTGCGAGAGAACCAGCGTCGTCAGGAAGTTACGTGTCTGCCGTTCACGTAGCTCGTTAATGCCTTCGTCGTCGGTCGGACCTTCCGCGCCCATGTTCCAGCTATCGTTGTTGTCCGCGCCGTCCGTGTTGTTGTCGCCGTTGTTCTCGTTATGCTTTTCGTTGTAGCTGACCAGGTCGCACAGTGTGAAACCATCGTGCGCAGTGATGAAATTGATCGAGGCGTTTGGCTTTCGGCCATCCGACTGGTAGAGGTCGCTCGACCCGGTAATCCGGTATGCGAAGTCCGACAGCAGGCCGCTGTCGCCCTTCCAGAAGCGGCGCACGGTATCGCGGTATTTGCCATTCCATTCGGCCCACAGCACCGGGAAGTTGCCCACCTGATAGCCGCCCTCGCCCACATCCCAGGGTTCGGCAATGAGCTTCACATTCTGCAGAATGGGGTCCTGGTGAATGACGTTAAAGAAGCTGGAGAGCTTCTGCACGCCTTCTTCGTCGCGCGCTAACGTGCTCGCCAGGTCAAATCGGAAACCGTCCACGTGCATCTCCGTGACCCAGTACCGAAGGCTGTCCATGACCAGTTTCAGCACCTGCGGATGGCTCACGTTCAGCGTGTTGCCGGTCCCGGTGTAGTCCATGTAAAAGCGCGGCTTGTCCGGCACCTGGCGATAGTACGTCGCGTTGTCGACGCCTTTCATCGACAGCAAAGGACCCTTTTCGTTGCCCTCGCAGGTGTGGTTGTACACCACGTCAAGAATGACTTCGATGCCGGCCTGGTGCAGGGTCTTCACCATCTCCTTGAACTCTCGCACCTGCTGCCCGGCGGTTCCGGACGAAGAGAAGCGAGCCATGGGAGCGAAGTAGCTGAGCGTGTTGTAGCCCCAGTAATCATGCAGGCCGCGGTCTACCAGGTGCCCTTCGTCAATGAAGTGGTGCACCGGTAGCAACTCTACGGCGGTGATGCCAAGCATCTTCAGATATTTGATACTCGCTTCAGAAGCCAGACCTGCGTAAGTGCCGCGCAGGTGGTCCGGCACCAGGCTGTTCTTCTCGGAGAAACCGCGCACACTGATTTCGTAAATGACAGAATCAGACAGCGGGACGTCCGGCGGACAATCGCCGCTCCAGTCAAAATGACTGTCCACCACAATGCTCTTGGGTACTCCGGCCGCGGAGTCCTGTTCGTCAAAGTTTGTGTCATCGCCGCTGGTTACGTCGTAGGGGAAGATGGGCTGCTTGTAGTCAACGTCACCGGTGATCGCCTTGGCATAGGGATCCACGAGCACCTTGTTCTTGTTAAAACGGTGACCATGTTCAGGATCCCAGGGCCCGTCTACCCGGTAACCGTAGCGCTGCCCCGGTTTTGTGTCGCGCACCAGGCCGTGCCACACAAATGCGGTGCGTTCTGTTAACTCAACACAGTCGGTTTCTTTACCGTCCTCGTTGTAGAAGCACACCTTGACTGACGTGGCGTGTTCTGAAAACAGGGCAAAGTTGGTGCCTTTGCTGCGGGGTGTTGCTCCAAGGGGGTACGGTCTTCCGGGCAGAACGGTACGGCTCATTGAAGTAGGGCTTCCTTACAGGTGATATGCACACATGGATGCGCCTGCGATGCCGCAGGATGGACACCTTACCAAATCGACGCCCGAGCAGAATGTGACGGCGACTGGCGCGGAATGATGTCAAGCCGTTACTCTGTGCAGGCTGCACTTGGGTTCCGGACTGCAAGCGCGGACCGAGTCAGACATGCGGCGACACGCCCTAACGAAGGATCGGCAGAATGACAAAAGCAAAACTCGCGCTCATGATGTTCCTGGAGTTTTTCGTCTGGGGCGCCTGGTATGTCACCATTGGCACCTGGGTAGGGCAAACCCTGCACTTTAGCGGCAGCGAAATCGGCCTGATTGCAGGGACTACGGCCGTGGGTGCCATTATTTCGCCGTTTGCCGCAGGCTGGGTCGCCGACAATCTGTTGCCGGCACAGTACATGCTTTCGGTCCTGCACGCGCTGGGTGCGGTTTTGCTCTACTTTGCGTCGCAACAGACGCACTTTGGACCGCTGTACGTTTTTGTGTTGCTGTATTCCATCGTCTACATGCCGACGCTCGGGCTGGCGAACGTCATCGCTTTTCGTCAGATCAAGGACTCCAAGACAGAGTTCGCCCCCATCCGCGTGCTGGGCACCATTGGATGGATATGTGCAGGCCTGATCGTCGGCCATATGCGCGCCGACGCCTCTGCGCTGCCACTGCGCCTGGCTGCGGGTGCCTCGGTCATCCTGGCACTGTACTCTCTCCTTTTGCCGCACACACCGCCTGAAGCAAAGGAAGCGTTCTCGGTAAGCACGCTCTTTCCGGTCGAAGTGCGCCGCATGTTCCGCGACCGCGGCTTCCTCATCTTTGCCATCGCTTCGTTTCTTATCTGCGTGCCGCTGCAGTTCTACTACGCCTTCACCAACCTTTTCTTGAACCAGGCTGGAGTAGCCAATGCCGCAGGCAAGATGACCGGTGGGCAGATGTCGGAACTTGGCTGCATGCTGCTGATTCCCTTCTTCTTCCGCCGACTCGGCGTCAAGTGGATGCTGGTCGCCGGCATGGGAGCCTGGGTGCTGCGCTACATCTGCTTTGCCTACGGCAACCCTGGTGCCGGTGTGTGGATGCTGTGGCTCGGCATTCTGCTGCACGGTATCTGCTATGACTTCTTCTTCGTCACCGGCCAGATCTATACAGACCGTAAAGCTCCGCTGGCCTACCGTTCTGCCGCGCAGGGCCTGATCACGCTTATCACTTACGGTGCCGGCATGTTGCTCGGCTCATGGCTGTCGGGTGTCACCGTGGATCGCTTCGCCGCGGTCGCAACGGACGGCTCAGCATCGCACAACTGGCACGCTATATGGATCGTGGGCGCGGCTTGTTCAGCCGTCGTGTTGCTCCTGTTTCTTGCACTCTTCAAGGATACGGAGGCCGACGATGACGCCACAGCAACAACACCACTTCTGGTGAATGCCGAGACGTCACAAGCCATTCCTGAAGCCGCGCTCTAACCGACCTTACGATTGCCGCTGGTTATTCGTGCTCTTACGCTGAGAAAGACTGTTTCTATGTACTTAGGGATCGACTGCGGCACGCAAGGCACAAAAGCGCTGCTGGTGGACGAGAGCGGCAAAGCCCTTGGGCGGGGCTATGCCAAGCACTCCATCATCGAGCGCAGCAATGGAGCGAGGGAGCAGGAGCCGCAGTGGTGGGTCGCCGCCCTGCGCATCTCCGTTCAGGAAGCCTTGGCAACCGCTGGGGGCAATCAGGTGCAGGCGCTCGCCGTCAGCGGCCAGCAGCATGGCCTCGTGGTGCTGGACGAGCACAGGGAGGTCATCCGTCCGGCCAAGTTGTGGAACGACACAGAAACGGCTGCGCAAAACGCTTCGCTGATTGCGCGTTTAGGTGGCAAAAAAGCGGTTCTGGAGCGCTTCGGGACGCTGCCGTTGACCGGTTATACCGTGTCGAAGTTGCTCTGGCTGCAGGAGCGCGAACCGGAGAACTTCGCACGCATCCGCCACATCCTTCTGCCTCATGAATACCTGAACTTCTGGCTCACGGGCCGTCTAGCAGCCGAGTACGGCGATGCGTCCGGCACGGCTTTCTTCGACAGCAGGACGCGAACATGGATCCGTGAAGTTCTGGACGAGGTCGACGGCGGCACCGGCCAGCTATTTGCCGCGCTTCCGCCACTGCTGAAGCCAGAGGAGACGGTCGGAACGGTGCTGCCGGAGCGTGCCGCGGAACTCGGCATCGGCGATGGCTGCCTGGTGGGCAGCGGCGGCGGCGACAACATGATGGGCGCCATCGGCACCGGCAACGTGCGTGAGGGTGTGGTCACGCTAAGCCTGGGTACCTCGTCCACTGTCTACAGCTATCGCGACGCTCCCGCACACGATCAGACCGGCTCCGTGGCACCGTTCTGCTCATCCTCTGGCGGATGGCTCCCTCTGGTCTGCACCATGAATGCGACCAATGTGGTGACGCAAACACTCCGGCTGCTCGGAAGGGCTGTCACCGAGATTGAGGGCGCACTTGCCGCAACTGAGCCCGGTGCCGGTGGCCTGATTTTTCTCCCCTTCCTCAACGGCGAGCGCACACCGGATCTGCCAGAAGCGCGCGGCTCCATCGTGGGGATCGCCGCGACCAATTGGAATCCCGACAATCTGGTACGAGCAATCATTGAGGGCGTCACCTTCGGCATTCTCAACGGACTGAAGCTCATCCTTCAGGGCGAGCGGGCGAAGACCGTGCTGATCATTGGAGGCGGCGCGCGTTCTGCGGCATGGCGACAGCTTGTCGCAGACGCAACCGGAGCCACCATCCAGGTGCCCACCGAAGAAGAAGCAGGCTGCCTGGGCGCAATCATCCAGGCGATGTACGCCTACGGCCATGCGCAGGGCAAACCCGAGCCGTTTGAAAGCCTCACCTCTCGACTCGTGCGCGTGGACAAAGACAAAATCGCCCTGCCCGATTCTGCGAAGGCCGCTGCCTACCTCCAGGCGCAGCAGGCTTACAACACCGCTCTGCTCGCGCAGTATCCGCAACTCGGCGAGCTCTGAACTTCGCGGGTCTTCGTCACTCCGAACGACATTGTCGGTTGCCGTTCTGCTTATAGGCGGCTACCAGTCGGTGAGCGTGCCGTCCAGCAACCTTGCCACCGGCAGGTACGCTCGCTGGTAGGGATACTTCGCGGCAAGGGACTCATCGATCTCTACGCCGAGGCCCGAAGCGTCACCCGGGTGCATGTACCCGGCTTCGAAGCGGTAGCTGTGCGGGAACACCTCGTCCGTCAGGGCGGTGTGAGGCATGTGTTCCTGGATGCCGAAGTTGTGCACGGCCAGACCCAGGTGCAATGCCGCTGCCATGGTCACGGGAGACAGGTCCGTCGCGCCGTGAAAGCCGGTCTTCACGTGGTACATCGCGGCGAAATCTGCGGCCTTTTTCATCGGTGTCAAACCGCCGCCGTGCACGATGGTCATTCTCAGGTAGTCGATCCACTGATTGCGAATAAGCGCGTGAGCATCATGAATGGAGTTGAACACCTCACCGACGGCGATCGGGGTGGTGGTGTGCTGCCGGATCAAGCTGAAGCCTTCCTGCAGTTCCGCAGGCGTGGGATCTTCCATCCAGAACAGGTCGTACGGCTCCAGGGACTTACCCAACCGCCCCGCCTGGATAGGCGTGAGCCGATGGTGTACGTCGTGGAGCAGATGTACGTCCTCGCCAACTGCCGAACGCACCGCCTCAAACAGCCGGGGCGCAAAGCGCAGGTACTTCTCGCTGGACCAGCGGCTTTCCGTCGGCAGACCGCGTTCCGCCGGCTCGTACGGCTTGCCTGCCTTCGGAACTCCGTAGCTGGAAGTGATACCTGGGACGCCAGCTTGTGCGCGTACGGCAAGGTAGCCTTCGGCCATGTGCTTTTGCACGGAGTCGACAGCTTCTGCAATGTCCGCGCCGTTGGCATGGGTGTACACCATGCAGCCCTGCCGGCTGGCACCTCCCAGCAGGTTGTAGACAGGCGTGTTCAGGGCCTTTCCCTTGATGTCCCACAGCGCCACATCCACCGCACCGATGGCCGCCATGGTGACCGGTCCACGGCGCCAGTAGGCTCCGCGGTACAGGTACTGCCAGATGTCCTCTGTCTGGAACGGGTCGCGCCCGACCAGGCATGGGACGACGTGTTCGTTCAGGTACGCCGCCACTGCCATTTCGCGGCCATTCAGCGTTGCATCGCCTAAACCGTAGATACCCTCATCCGTATCGATACGGAGCGTAACGAAATTGCGGTCGGGCGAACAGACGATGAGACGCGCACCGGTGATCTTCATGACGCAAATGCTACATCGGTCTAAAAACCAGCGAGCCCCTCGGCACACCTAGGTCACACAACAGCTTCAACTCATGAGTGTCTGACAGGGCAGGGTATGGGTGACATGCCCTTATCGTGGGGAGTCACAACCAAGGAAGCGTACCAGACAAGCGCTGAGCCAACGCCGCCTCAAGACTTACTGATTGACCCCACTGGCGAGGAAGCCGCCATCCACCACGATGATCTGTCCTGTAGTGAAGGATGTGCGCTCGCTGGCGAGATAAATGGCGGTAGACACAAGTTCGGCGGCCGCACCGAAGCGAGCCATGGGCGTGCGCAGCAGTAGTTCTTGACCGCGCGGTGAGTCAAGCAAAGCAGAGTTGAGCGCCGTGGGAAAGATGCCCGGCGCAATTGCATTAACCAGGATCCCGTACCGCGCCCACTCCACTGCCAGCGACTGGGTCAGCGCACCGACTGCTGCCTTGCTGCAGCCGTAGGGCGCGACCTCCTGGAAAGCCACATAGGTGGAGAGCGAAGCGATGTTGATGATGCGTCCGCCGCCGCGTTCGATCATGTGGCGACCAAAAACCTGGCAACCACGCAGTGTGCCGGTCAGATTTATGTCCAGGATGCTGTGCCACAAATCCTCGGAGCAGTCCAGCGTTGGCACCCGCTGAGTGCGTCCCGCGCAGTTCAGCAGGATATCCACGCGATTGAACTGCTGCAGCACGATATCGCGCAGCCGCTCAAGTGAGCTGCGATCCTGCACGTCACACGCCTGCGCCAGAGAGCGGCGACCCAGTGCACTTATTTCAGCGGCAAGCTGCAACGTGCCATCTTCCGAACGCGACGATGCAATCACATCCGCGCCGGCCTGCGCCAGGCCAAGTGCCAGAGCCCTGCCAATCCCCGAAGTGCCACCGATGACAACGGCGCACCTGCCGCTAAGCTCTGAACTGTTCAAGAAGCTTCTTCTCCAGCCGATCTCACGCAAACGGGAATGGAAATGTTGCTATAGTACCTTCAAGTTCCCAGTAATTCATCTCTCTACCCGCTCGAACCGCGCTACTCGTATAGGGCGAAGAACGACCCTTCTTCTCGCGTCATTGCGAGGACCTGGACACTGCACGTCTTCGTACCTCACAGGATCATGCGTGCGGCAACCGCACGTGAAGAAAGCAACTACTGTTCTGGAGGCAACATGAAGCACCGCGTCTCAATGCTTGTACTGGCGGCTGTGTCGTCAGTGCCGGCCATTGTCTCTGCTCAGTCCACCGGCACCATCTCGGGTACCGTGAAGGATCCGTCCGGAGCCGTCTTGCCGGGCGCGCAACTGGTTCTGCGCAACCTGAGCACCGGGGTCGAACGCAGTTTACAAAGTGACGGCGCAGGTCAGTACGTTGTGCCTTCGCTGCCGCCGGGCGACTACTCCATTCGAGTCACTGCAACCGGCTTCTCCGCCTATACTGTGCAGCGATTCACGCTACTAGTCGATGCCAAGGCAAGCGTGGACATTCCCCTTGCACCTGCATCTGCGGGGGAAACGGTGCAGGTGGAAAGTGCGGCACCGTTGATCAACTCGGAGTCGATCACGGTGGGCCAGGTGATTGATCGGCAAACCGTGCAGGAGGTGCCGCTGAATGGGCGTCACTTTCTTGACCTGACGGTGTTGACTGTCGGCGGCGTAACCGCGCCTGCAAATGGCAACCTGACGGCACCCAGCCGCGGCCTTGGCGCAAACTCATTCATTACGGCAGGTAATCGCGACGACTCAGTGAACTTCCAGATCAACGGCGTCAACCTGAACGACCTGGTACAGAACCAAATCACCTTTCAGCCATCGATCAACACCACGTCCGAGTTCAAGATCAACAACCAGACCTTCTCCGCGGAGTATGGAAGGTCTTCCGGCTCCATCGTGAACGTCAGCACACGCACCGGCACGAACGCCTTCCATGGCGAGGTATTCGATTATTTCCGCAATGAAGCGCTGGATGCGCGCAACTACTTCAACCCCAAGGGCACAACCATTGCGCCCTTCAAGCGCAATAATTTCGGCGGCGCGCTTGGCGGTCCCATCTGGAAGAACCATACTTTCTTCTTCGGCAGCTATGAGGGTCTGCGGCAGTCCCAGGGATTGGTGGTCAACAGCGGTGTGCTTACACTCGCACAGCGCGCGGGTGTGACCAACGCAGTTTCAAGGCAGTTGCTGGCATACATTCCGCTGCCAAACTCAACCTCCTCTACCTCAACTGTTCCCGATAGCTTTGTCGGCATCGCCGGCGGACCCGTCAAGACAGACCAGGGCACGCTGGACATTGCACATACTTTCAGCCCGGCCGATACATTGCATGGCTTCTACGCCATTCAGAAAGATGTACGAACAGAACCCACTCTGCAGGGCAACAGTGTGTCAGGCTTTGGTGACAACCGTGCTGCAACCAGGCAGATCCTTACGTTGAATGAAACGCACGTGTTCTCGCCGAAGCTGGTGAACGAGGCTCGCATTGGCTTTAATCGCATCGCGATCTCATTCAACCCGAACGTCACCACCGATCCTTCTTCCATCGGCCTTGGTACCGGCACATCCGGCAACGTGGGCCTGCCACAAATCACTATCAGCGGCCCCAGCCTGAACTTTGGTGGCCCATCTGGATTTCCCCAGGGGCGTGAGGATACATTCGGCATCTTTTCCGACACCGCGACCTATGTGGCTGGCAAGCACTCCATCAAGTTTGGCGGCGAGTTCCGGCGCTTTCTGAACGCGAACTTCTCTGGTGACACGGGAACGCTCGGCTTCAACTCTGTTGCGAACTTCCAGTTGGGACGCGCTACGACGTTTAGCATTACTCCGAACGTCATCAGCAATCGGCTCTACGTCAACGCTGTGGGCGCTTTTGTGCAGGATGCCTGGAAGATCACACCCAACTTTACCGCGGAACTTGGCTTCCGGTACGAATGGAACGGTGCGCCGGTGGAGGGTAAGAATCGCCTCACCGTCTTTGACACTAGTTCTGTCAGTCTGGTGCAGGTAGGCACTAACGGCTATGGCAACAGTCCCTACAAACAGAACCATAATTTTGAGCCGCGCGTGGGCTTTGCCTACGACGTAAGCGGCGAGGGTAAGACCGTCCTGCGTGCCGCCTATGGCTTCATGGCCGATCAACCGGAGACAAATCTGGTGAGCGGCTTGAACAGCAATCCTCCGTACAGAAACAGTGTTACTTTCACCAACTCAACGGCTACGCCATACATTCCGGTGGAGTCGCTGTATGCGTCAGCTGGTGCCGCCGGTATTGCGGTTGCGGCGGTCGCACGCAATTACAAGAACGCCTATACGCAAACCTTTAACGCGAACATTCAGCAGGCATTGCCTTTCGGCGTGGTTGCCTCGGTTGGTTACTACGGTTCCGTAGGGCGGCATCTGCGTCAACCGGTCAACATCAACCAGCCCAGCGCAACTGGCGTGCGGACCTACAACAATCTCTCCCCGAACAGTCCCATCCTGCCCAGCCGCGCCATCGCTGTAAACATCAACCAGGGCAACTACGTCGGTCAGTCCAACTACAACGCCATGTGGATTACGGCGCAGAAGGTGTTTCGCAACGGCTTGAACTTTAGCTTCAACTACAGCTTGAGTAAGTCGCTCGACATTGGTTCTCTCTCCGGCACGGCTCTGCAGGACGCCACACGGCCCTACCTGAACTACGGTCCGTCTGACTTCGACACCCGCAATCGAATTGCGTTGACGGCCGTCTACCTACTGCCGTTCAAGGGCAATCGGCTTGTGGAGGGCTGGCAGCTTTCCGGCATTACGCAGTGGCAGACGGGCAACCCGCTGAATGTGACCACCACCTCAACCTTTACAGGTACGTCCGGCGTCCTCCATCCGAATCTGCTTGGACCGGTGAGTTACCCCAAGACCAAGGCCAGCGCGACGCGCGTGCGCTGGATTGCACCGAACCTTTGCGGCAGCACCGATACGGCGAACTGCACCTTCCAGGCGCTTCCGAGCGGCTTCGGCAATCTGTCACGTAACGCCCTGGTCGGGCCCGGCTTTGCGAACACCGATTTCTCGATTGAGAAGAACACGACCATTGTGGAAGGATTGAAGTTTCAGCTTCGCGCAGATGCGTTCGACATCCTGAATCATCCGAGCTTCGGCAACCCGAACACCTCGATCGGGTTTCCGACAGCCGCACAGATCGCTGCGAGCTCAACGCCAACCATCACGGCAAACCCTAACTTCGGCCTGATTTCCGCGACTCGATTTGCGGTGGGCGACGTGGGCTCGTCGCGTCAACTGCAGATCGTGGGCAAGTTCATCTTCTAACGAACAACACCTGAACACTTCCGCCCACTTTCGGAGCTCACCGCTCCGGAGGTGGGTTTTGTTTTTCGGCCAAAGGACAAAGAGACCAAACAAATGCTTTCCTGCTTTCACCGAGGAATCGCGAACAAGTCTAAAAAGCGAAGGTTGAACAAACAAGTCTTGACAGATATCCGCCGGTCTCCTATATAGTTTGCGCCGCGTACAAAATTGATTCTGTCGAGACGCGTAGAGCAGCCGCACGCAGCTGCTTCCCGGCGCAACCGACAGATCAAGTACTACGCGGGCGCAAGTTTTCATTGAAGTTTTTAGGAGGCGTGTGTGAATCGAGCCATCATCAGCTGTCTGGTCCTGCCGCTTGCCGCAACCGGTGTTGCGGGGGCACAGACCGTGGAAAGCCAACAGATCACCGGCACCATTACCGACCCGTCCGGCGCCGCGGTACCCAATGCGGAGATCACCGTGGTCAACAAGGCCACCGGGCTGAGCCGCACAGTGAGGAGCAATGGTGACGGCCTCTACGTTGTGCTCAACCTGCCCGTGGGCAGTTACGACATCACTGTGAACATGCCGGGCTTCAAGAAGACCGTGATCACGGACGTCGCAGTAGACGTAGGTGCAAAGCCGGCCGTTCCCATCGCTCTTCAGATTGGCAGCAGCGGTGACTCGGTCGAGGTCAGGGCGGAAACGGTCAGCATTCAAACGAACACTGCTGAGATCGGCGGCGTCATCACCAGCACAGAAGCTACGCAGATCCAGCTCAACGGCCGGAACTACATCCAGCTGCTCACACTGCAACCGGGTGTTTCGCAGACCATTGCCAGCGGCTTTGGCCTCTTCGGTACTTATGGGGTCAGCGGCAGCAGCCAGTCCGTCAACGGCATTCGCACAGACTCCGCCAATTATTTTATCGATGGCGTGGATAACAAGGATAACGGCGGCGGCGGCAACAATTTCGTCAACATCTCGCCCGACTCGCTTCAACAATTCCGTAATGTGGCTTCAACGTATGACGCCAGCTATGGCGGTACCTCTGGGGCTACTGTCTCGGTAGCCATCAAGAGCGGCGGTCGAGACTTCCACGGCAACGCGTACGAATACATCCGCAACAGTGCCATTCAGGCTTACCAGTACATCCCGGTTGGTGGCGCCATTCGTAAGCCGCCGCTACGCTACAACGACTTTGGTTACACCGTTGGCGGTCCTGTGTGGATACCTGGCGTGTTCAACAAGAACCGTGACAAGATGTTCTTCTTTGCCGCTCAGGAATTCAAACGGCTGCGCGCATCGACGCTTTCTACAGCCAACGTACCCACGGTCGGTACGCTCAACTACTACCTGCAAAACAGTCCTACTACACCGACCGGTCGCGCGTTGGCTTCCACAATCCTATCGGTTCCTGGTGCGGATAACGCAGGCCATAACGCAGCGGGCGCATACACTTACCTGAACATCAGCAGTAACAATCAGTCGGAGTACCTGGTTAAGATCGATTACCAGTTGAACGAAAAGAACCAGATCAGCGGGCATTTCGTTCACGACAACACGCAAAATGTCGGCAATCCGACCAACTTCATCATCTATGACCGTGTCATCCCGGGCCTTACTTCGTCTGTGGACTGGATCCATACCTTCAGTTCGCGTGCGGTCAACACCGTGGTGGGCTCGTTCTCGGGCAATAAAATCAGCGAGGGCAGTAACATCAGGACCAATCCTCAGTTTGGCAGCCCGAAGATCAACCGCACGGACTTTGCGCTCAACTACGGCACCTTGTATGGCGCTTCCCCCTACATCCCGCAGATTGCTATTACGGGCTATGGAAACCCTGGCGTGACTCCGCGGCAATTTGACAATTACCAGCGCATTTACGCATTGAAGGATGACTTTTCGCTAGTACTCGGCAATCACTCGTTGAAGACCGGGGCGTACTTCTGGCGTGCGCGCAAAAATCAGACCGCACCGCCCCAACTGAATGGCGCGTTCACCTTTCCAAATCTTGCAGGCCTTGTTGCTGGCAACTTCACGCAGTACACCGAGGGCAGCGCCATTCCACAGATCCAGGCGCGCTTTCACCAGTTCGAGATTTACCTGCAGGACGACTGGACATTATCTCGGCGCCTGACGCTGAACATGGGCCTTCGCTGGCAGTACATGCCTCCCATTGCAAGCTGGCCGAACAACACGTCCGCATTCGACCCAAACTACTACGATCCGAAAGTTGCTGCGGTAATCAACCCGACCTCCGGTGCGATCGTCTCCGCGCCGTCTCCGTATAACGGTCTGGTTCTCCCAGGGAATGGCTTTTCAGATAAAGCAAAGCAGGTAGTTCCGTCCACCGTGTACAACAACCCGCAGGTACAGGCGTTGTTTCACGGCCTTCCGCCGGGACTCGTTAACACGGTCTACAACACCTTTTCTCCGCGTGCCGGCTTTGCATTTGACGTGACGGGACAGCAAAATACCGTCCTCCGTGGCGGCTTCGGTATGTCGTATGAACGCGTGGAAGGCAATTACATCTACGGTTCTGCTTCGCAGGTGCCGTTTATTGCGAACGCGCAACTTGCGAACGGCAGCGCGGATGCGCTCACTTCGCTTGGAGCGGTCTCATCCGTGCAGAACATCGGCAACTCCTTTGATCGCAATCTGAGCCCGCCACGCATCATGAACTACAGCTTGGGCATCCAGCAGAAGCTCTCCAGCAACACGCTGTTCGAGATGAGCTACGTGGGGTCGCGCTCAGGTAACCTGACCTACCGCAAGAACATCAATCAGGCGCAGGCCGGAACTCAGCAGGCGAATCCAGGCGTCAACAACAACGCACTTAGGCCATACAAGGGATTTGCAGAGATCTACCAGTACACCAACGGCGCGATCTCAAACTACAACTCCATGCAGGCCCGCCTGCAGACCCGATTCAAGAAGGGTGGTCTGGTAAGCCTTTCGTGGACCTGGTCCAAGGCTCTAACGGACGGTTCGACGTTCGACTATCAACCGCAGGACAGCTACAACATCCATGGAGACTATGGCCCGGCGAACTACAACCAGCCAAAGATCTTCGTTGCAAGCTATGTCTATCCTCTACCGTTCTGGCTCAACAGTCATACCTGGTACAAGGAGATTCTGGGCGGATGGCAGGTGTCCGGCATTACACGCATCGCGAATGGATTGCCGATCAACGTCATCCAGCCAAGTGGACAGTCAGTTGCAGGCAACGCGGTCACCACTGCGAGCGTGGCACAGCGGCCCAACATCGTCGCGAACCCCTACTTGAAAAGCGGCAAGCAGTACCTCACCTACACTGCCTTCCGTGTGCCAACAGCCGGCACATACGGCAATCTGCAATACGACGGCATGCTGGGACCGCTCTATAACAATTGGGATGCTGCTCTGCAGAAGAATATCCCCATCCATGACACCATCGGTGTGGAGTTCCGGGCAGAAATGTTCAACGTCCCCAACCATTTGTCGCCCTTCAGCATCGCTAACACCCTGGGCAGTGTCGATACCAGCAATCCTGGCTTTTACCAGCCCAACTTTTCCGGAACCTCCCTTCAAAACAACTTTGGATATGTGACCGCAACCACTGATCCGCGCACGATGGAGTTTGTCCTTCGCGTGAACTTTTAACCTAGTTGAGGCAACAAGAGCCCGGCTAAGCGCCGGGCTCTTCTATTGCCTCGCATAGATGGCCCAGCACCTTTGTGTGCTCAACGAAGGCTCTTCGACGCTCGTGCGCAAACCTTGACAGTGTTTTCTGCCGGAACATATAGTCTCAGTCGGCAAATAAATGCCTTTGAACCATCCATTACGTTGAGACATTCGGCCGCACCTTCTGTTTCTCAGCCACCATCGGACACACCCATGAGTCGATCGAAGATCGTTCTTAGCCTCACGTGCAGCGCTGCAATGGTCAGCACACCCACTGTTGTGAACGCGTTCGTGCAGGCTCCTCCTCAGCCCAGCGCAGCCCCGCAGAGCGGGCGTCCCGCGCGTCCGCCGGTCACCGTGGGATCGCAGGGACCCATGCCTGTTCACGCGGCCTTTACCAAGGCGCAGACTGAGAATGGTGGCACCCTGTTTCTGCAGAACTGCGCCTTCTGCCACGGCAAGGACGCGGGTGGCGGCGAAAGCGGACCAGACCTGACACGCTCAAAACTTGTTGCGAATGACAAGAATGGCGAAGCCATCAGCGAGGTGCTGCACGGCAGCCGCGTGGAAAAGGGGATGCCCCGCTTCGCGCTGCCGGATGCCGAAGTTATGGCGTTAGTAGCGTTTGTGCACTCGCAGCAGGACACCGCCATGTCGCAGACCGGCACGCGCAAGGGCGTGGATGAGTCAGACCTGAAGACGGGTAATCTTGCCGCGGGTAAGGCCTACTTTGAGGGCGCTGGCGGGTGTGCGCAGTGCCATTCTCCGACCGGCAACCTGGCAGGTGTGGCGAGCAAGTATTCCGGGCTGAAGCTGGAACAGCAGATGCTGTACCCAGCCGACGTCAAGTCGAAGGTCACAGTGAAAACGTCCAGCGGACAGGCCTTTGAGGGTGCGGTGGAGTACCAGGACGAGTTCACCATCGGCATGCGCGACAGCTTTGGTGTGTACCACTCCTGGCCCACGTCTGCGGTCACGTACAAGGTCACCAATCCGGCAGATGCGCACATCGCCTTGTTCAGCAAGTACACGGACGACGACATCCACAATGTTCTGGCCTACATCCAGACAATGAAGTAATGCACGGACCGGCGAAGGGCACACGCTATGGAGTTGATGAAGTGGTCACAAGCAGTCGCTCTGCTGGCAGTCGCTGCCGGTTCGGCGACTTCGATGCGGGCTCAAAACGTGGATGCGGCCATGCTCAAGCATCCCCCACGAGATAGCTGGCCCGGCTTTCACGGCGACTACACCGGCCAACGTCACAGCCCGCTGACAGAGATCACGCCGGCGAATGTCAGCAACATGGGTCTTGCGTGGACGTATCAAACGCAGCAGATGCAGGGCATCAAGGCCACGCCCATTCTTGTGGACGGCATTCTGTACTTCACCGTGCCCGACAACATCTGGGCCATCGACGCGCGCTCAGGCAAAACGCTTTGGCACTACACGGCACCGGCGAACAAAGCCTTTCACATCGGCCAGCGCGGCGTTTCTATCCTGAAGGACAAGATCTACTACATGTCCTCGGACGCCCATGCGCTGGCGCTGGACGCGAAGACGGGCAAGGTCTGCTGGGATGTGGTCGTTGCCGATTCCAACAAGGGCCAGTGGTCCACCATGTCGCCGCTCATTGTCGGCAACCATGTGGTCGTGGGTGCGTCTGGCGACTTCGACAACCTGCAAGGCTTTGTGCGCGCGCTTGACCCAGAAACCGGCGCGACGCAATGGACGTGGACATCCACTTCGCCCGTCGGCACCAAGGGCATGACCACCGGCGGCAATGTATGGATGACCGGCACCTACGATCCAGACCAGAACCTCATGTTCTGGGGCACTGGCAATCCAACGCCCGTGCTGAACGGCAAGGTGCGCCCCGGCGACAATCTCTATACCTGCAGCATTGTTGCGTTGAACCCGGATACGGGCAAGCTGGCGTGGGCCTTCCAGGCATCGCCGCACGACACACACGACTGGGATGCCTCAGAAATCCCTGTACTGGCCGACATCAAGTATCAGGGAGTGCCGCGCAAGGTGCTGATGCAAGCCTCGCGCAATGGCTACTTCTTTGTGGTGGACCGCACCACGGGCAGGAGCCTGCTGACCACTACCTTCGGGCCCACCAACTGGAGCGAGGGTGTGGACAAGGACGGTCGACCCATCCCCAATCCGGCCAAGGAGCCAGCGCCCGATGGACGTTTGATTGCTCCCGATGAAGGTGGTTTGACGAACTATCGTTCTCCCAGCTTCGACCCGAAGACCGGGCTCTTCATCGTCAGCGCCTCACCGAGCTACAGCCTGTACTTTTCGAAGCCAGCGGACGGCGCCTACGGCTGGGCCGGTGCGGATTACAGCCTGTGGAGCAAGAGCGTGCTGGAGGCTATCGACGTCCAGACGGGCAAAGTGCGCTGGTCGCACGAACTGGGCCGTCGCGCCGGTTCCGGCGTTCTGACGACGGAGTCCGGAATGACCTTCAGCGGCGATTCGACAGGCAACTTCCTTGCCCTGGACACGGCCACAGGCAAGACCTTGTGGCATGCAAGCACTGGCGGCACCATCGCATCGACGCCAATCACCTACGAACTGGACGGAAAACAGGTGGTGCTGATGAGCAGTGGCAGCGTGCTCTATGCCTTCAGCCTGCCACCGGGCAATGCCAGCATCAAAAAGAAGTAGCTTTCAAGAGCCATGGAGATGACGAACTTGCTCAGCTGCCTGTTCGGTCCGCAGCGTGCACATGCCCCGCTTGAAGCCGGTGCCGTCATGCAATAAGAAGCGCTCGACCTGCTCGTTCGCTTCACCCGCTTGTCGTACCATGGCTTTCAACGACAGCTTTCACTATGGTGTGTGTTTTGCAGGAAGTGCCGCGGAACGACCAGACACGGGGTGTGCGCCGGATAGATCTGGCGTCGGCACAACCCGCATCCAGCGAGATTGCTCGCGGCATCAATCGCGACATCATCCTGGAGCTGATCCGTTTCAACCAGCCGCTGGCACGCGCTGACCTCTCACGCCTTTCGGGGCTGCGGCCAAGCACGGTTTCCAAGATCGTCGAACAACTCGTCGAAGAAAACTGGGTGCAGGAGGGCGCGGTTATTCGCGCGCCGCGCGGTCGCCCGTCCACCATGCTTTCCGTCAACAATGACATGGTCACCTTCGCAGTCGACCTGCGGCCGGATCGTGCCATTCTCGCAATCGTGGATCTAAGCGGACGCTTTGTGTCGCGGGAGACATTGCCTGCATCGTCTGACCTGAAACGTACCGTACTGCAGCTTGGCAAGCGCATGCGCGCATTGCGGCAGGAGTATTCCCACCGGTCCTTTGAGGGTGTCGGTGTCAGCCTGCCTGGCCGTGTGCATCCCTTTACGCAACGTGTGCTCCTCGCTCCAAACCTGCCATGGCACGACATTGACCTGAAGGGATTGCTCGAACAGGAGTCCGGACTGCAGGTCGAGATCGACAATGATGCGAACGTCTGCCTGATCTCTGAGCTTTGGAACGGACGTCTGCAGGGTTTCAAGAACGTGGTGCTCATCGCCGTGGCTGAGGGTGTTGGAGCGGCAATCCTGGCGGGCGGTCACATGCAATCCGGCACAAACGGTCTGGCAGGAGAGTTCGGGCACATTTCTGTCGATCCGAACGGTCCGCTTTGTCAGTGCGGCCAGAAGGGCTGCTGGGAGATGGCGGCATCGTCCCGCGCGGCGATTCGGCGCTTCAACGCCGCAGGCAAGCGCAAAGTCGTGAACATCTATGAACTGTTGCAACTGGCCGACGGTGGAGATAAGACTGCCCTTAGTGCACTTACAGAGCAGGCGCGTGCGCTCGGCTGTGGTTTGCGCATGGTCACGGCGGCGCTCTCGCCGGAGCTTGTACTGATCGTCGGCGACCTTACCGCCGCGTGGGACTTTTGCCGCCCACTTATCGAAGAGAGCATGGCGAATTCTATGTTGGCCGGCGACCCGCCGAAGTTGCGAGCGGCCGGCGATGCGGAGCTAGCTCGTCTGAGCGGTAGCGCGGCCATGCTGCTTCAGCGCCACGCCAGCTATCATCATTCCACACACGACACGCATCTGCGGGTTTCTGCCTAAACTCAGGAACCTTGACACTTGGGATGACTCCGATATATTTTTTCGTGGAAACTAAACCAACAAGCTGCTGGTGCGCAACCTATATTGCGCGAAGCACACCTGAACGAGTTGAGCCACTGGGTCGTTCTGCGTGAACGATGTTCCCTTTCACTCTCGCGTCTCATCCGGGATCGAGAACAGCCCGAATCCGGAGTAACAAGATGGCCAGCAATATTTTTTCGCATATCGCCCCCATTAAGTTCGAGGGCCAGTCCAGCGACAATCCCCTTGCCTATCGCTTCTATGAGGCCGATCGCGTGGTCATGGGCAAGCCTTTGTCGGAACACCTGCGCTTTGCCGTTGCGTACTGGCATTCGCTGGCGATGAACGGCACCGATCCGTTTGGCGGACCAACGCTGAACCGCCCGTGGATGGCGAGTGGCGACGGCATCGCGCAGGCGAGGGTGAAGGCGGACGCAGCGTTTGAACTGTTCCGCGTGCTCGATCTGCCGTTCTTCTGCTTCCACGATGCAGACATTGCACCCGGCGGCGACACGCTTCGTGAAACTCTGGACAACTTTCACACCGTCGCCGACTATTTGGGCGAAAAGATGCAGTCCGCACCGACCAAGCTGCTCTGGGGCACGGCCAACCTCTTTTCACACCCGCGTTTTATGGCGGGCGCATCCACGAATCCTGATCCGGAGGTCTTCGCCTGGTGCGCGGCCACGGTCAAGCACTGTATGGACGTGACCAAGCAGCTGGGCGGCTCGAACTACGTGCTCTGGGGCGGACGCGAAGGGTACGAGACAATCCTGAACACGGATATGAAGCGGGAGCTAGACCAGATGGGTCGCTTCCTGTCGATGGTCGTGGAGTATAAGCACAAGATCGGCTTTGACGGCCAGATCCTGGTGGAGCCAAAGCCCAAGGAGCCCACCGTTCACCAGTACGACTTCGACACCGCCACGGTGTATGGCTTCCTGAAGAAATACGGGCTCGAGAACGAGGTGCGCGTCAACCTCGAGGCAAACCACGCCACGCTGGCCGGCCACACCTTTGAGCATGAAATTGCGACGGCCGGAGCCCTGGGAATCCTCGGATCGCTCGACATCAACCGCGGCGATGCCCTGCTGGGTTGGGATACCGACCAGTTCCCCAACGAACTCTGGACCATGACGCTCTCCATGTACCACGTGATCAAGGCCGGCGGCCTGGGCAAGGGCGGCTGCAACTTTGACGCCAAGGTGCGGCGTCAGAGCTTTACGCCGGAAGACATGGTGCACGCACACGTTGGCGGTGTGGACCTGTGCGCACGCGCGTTCCTGCTGGCAGCCAAGCTGATTGAAGACGGAAAGTACGACGCTGTTCTGGCGGAGCGCTATGCCGGATGGCAGACGCCGGAAGCCAAGTCCATGCTCGACGGCAGCATGACGCTGGACCAGATTGCCGCCAAGGCCGAGAAGGACGCGATCAATCCGCAGCCGCGCTCAGGCCGTCAGGAGCAGTTGGAGAACATGATGGTCCGGGCAATCTACGGCTAACGTGCCGACCACATACGACAAAGGGCCGTTCGCGCTGAGCGGCACTTTCACTTGCATCAGGAAATCGGTGCGGGCTCGAACAGGGCACATACAGTGGATTAGAGGTCGTGTTCATTGCGCCACTCCCCGCATCGGTTGTAAGGCGCAGAGCTTGCCATCCAGCAAATGCGCTCTCTCGCCCAGGTGCGCGTCTTGCAGTTCCGTGGGCAATAGGTCCGCCGGTACATCCTGGTAACAGACCGGTCGCAGGAACCGGTCGATGGCCATGGCACCGACCGATGTGACGCGACTGTCAGAGGTCGAGGGTGACGGTCCGCCGTGCACCATTGCGTGCGACACCTCCACGCCCGTGGGGAAGCCGTTCACGACGATACGGCCTGCCTTGCGTTCCAGCACGTTCAGCAGTGCCTTCGCCATCGCATGATCTCCTAATTCGAGGTGGAGCGTCGCGGTGAGTTGACCATCGATTTGCTCCGCAATGGCAAGCATTTCCTCTTTGCTGTCGCATTCAACCACAACAGCAGCCGGGCCAAAGACTTCCTCCGAAAGAGCTGCGTCGTCAAGGAACGACCTTGCAGACACGCGGAAGAGCGCCGGCTGGGCAGACGTTGTCCCGCTGGCCTCTGCTCCCACGGCAAGCCGCTCGACGCCGGGTGTCGTACACAGCGACCTCACACCCTGTGCGTACGCCTGCTGGATGCCCGCGTTCAGCATGGTGCTTGCGGCAGAGGCTTCCACCGCCATCGCCGCAGCAGAGGCAAAGTTTTCCAACGGCTCACCCGTCAGGGCGAACACGAGACCGGGCTTGGTGCAGAACTGACCGACGCCCAGCGTCGCCGACGCGACCAGCCCTTTTGCGATAGCGTCTGCGCGAGCCCGAAGCGCCTCCGGCAATAGGAACACGGGATTGGTGCTGCTCATTTCAGCAAACACCGGGATGGGGTTGCGTCGCGCGGCTGCCAGCGCGATCAGGGCCTTTCCACCTTTACGAGAACCAGTAAACGCAACCGCCTGAATGGCCGGGTGCTGCACCAGCGCACCGCCGAGCTCGTTGCCCACACCGATCAGCAGCGAGAACGTACCCGAGCGCAGTCCACACGCCGCGACCGCCCGCTGAATGACCCGGCCTGCGAGCTCTGACGTACCCAGGTGCGACGGATGCGCCTTCGCGATTACGGGGCAGCCAGCGGCAAGCGCCGCGGCCGTGTCGCCGCCTGCAACGGAAAAGGCCAGCGGGAAATTGCTCGCACCGAAGATTGCCACAGGCCCCACAGGGATTCGACGGGAACGCAGGTCGGACCTTGGCAGCGGCTTGCGGTCCGGCAGCGCGGTATCCACCGTGACGTTCAGCCATCGCCCTTCTCGCACCAGCGACGCGAACAAACGCAGTTGCCCGCACGTACGGGCGCGCTCCCCTTCAATGCGTGGGCGCGGCAAACCGGATTCATCCACCGCACGCTCCACCAGCTCGTCCCCAAGGTCCATCAGACCTTGTGCAATGGCTTCCAACAGCTGAGCCCGCGTTTCCAGGCTTGCGTTGCGAAAACCGTCAAAGTCTCGCACAGCCAGCGAGCAAGCGCGGTCCACGTCCGCCACGGTGCCGCCGCCGAACGCCGGCTGCATCGCTGCGCCCGTTGCCGGGTTGATGGCGTTTTCCTGCCCCTGTGTGCCGTGCACTTCTTCCGCGCCAATCAGCATGGCCCCGGTAACGCTCATATGCTGTTCCCTTGTTGCCTCATCATCCGCCTTGCTGCGCCGTCAGTGCGCGCAGCTGTTCTGTTTTCGCTTCTGTCAAATCTTAGAGGCCGCAGGGTGACCTGCACGGCATATTGGCTCACCGGCTGAGCTGCGCCTGCAGTTGTTCTAATGTGCGGCCCTTTGTCTCCGGATACACAAGCAGAACAACGAGGAACTGCAGCGCCGTCATGCCCGCGAAGAAGTAGAACGGAGCGGCGCGCGAGAACTGGGCCACCATCAGCGGGAAGAGCAGCGCCACGATGGCATCCATGATCCAGTGCGCACTGCCGCCCAGGCTCTGCCCCTTGGAACGAACCTGCGTCGGAAAAATCTCCGAGATGTACACCCAGATCACGGCGCCCTGCGACATGCCGAAGAACCCGATGAATGCGACCAGCAGCCAGACGATGTACTCCGGATGCGTGCCCGTGTGAAAGAGCGTTGCCGTGGCCAGCAGGCAGGCAAACGTGCCCACCGCACCCATCAGCAGCAGCGTCTTGCGGCCGAGCCGATCGATCATCAGCATGCCCAGCACGGTGCCGCCCATGTTCGCCAGGCCGATGTAGATCGACTGCGAAAAAGTCGACAGACGGGAAAGCCCGGCGGCCGCAAAGATGTCGTTGGCGTAGTACAGGATGGCGTTAATGCCGGAGAGCTGGTTGAACAGTCCGATGGTGACAGCGAGAAAGATCGGCAGCCGCAGGGATCGCGTAAACAGCGGGGCAGCCACTTCGTCCTTCTCGCGGTGCAGTGATTGACGGATCGTCTCGAGGTCGGCCTCTGGGTGGTCGGCTCCCATCTGCCGAAGAACCGCGAGCGCGTCCTGCAGGCTGTCGCGCGTGACCAGGAAGCGGGAACTCTGCGGAATGGTGTACAGCAGCACCAGGAACAGTGCCGCAGGCAACAAAGCAACACCCAGTTGCCAGCGCCACTCGGTCGCACCCAGGTGCAGCGTGGCGATGTACCAGTTGGAGCAATACGCCACCAGGATGCCGAGCACCACGTTGGCTTGAAATGTGCCCACCAGGCGTCCTCGCCATGCGGCCGGCGCAAGCTCCGCAATGTAGACAGGCCCCAGCACCGATGACCCACCGATACCAAGCCCGCCGATAAAGCGGAACAGCATCAGCAGCGACCACGTGGGCGAGAATGCGCACCCAAGCGCCGAGATCACGTAGAGAATCGCCATGATGCGTAGCGCGTTGCGTCCGCCGATACGCTGCCCGAGCGGGCCGGCCATGATGCAGCCAACCACCGTTCCCCATAGGGCGATAGACACCGTCAGCCCCAGGGTTCGGGGCGACAAGTGAAAGACCTCGGTGAGCTGCCCAGTGGTGCCGGCAATCACCACGGTGTCGAAGCCAAAAAGTAAACCGCCAAGCGCTCCCACTACGGTGCTGCGAAGCAGACTCGCTGTCATGCGCATCTTTGTTGCTCCCTGATTCCAACTTTGTGGACAGCGCCATTCGGCCACATGCCGGGTACGGGTGTCAAAGCAGTTGCGGTCGCGTACTGCGCGATCTAACCGCGCAGGCCTGCGTCCCGCATCAGGCGGTCGGTCGACGTGTAGGCTTCCTCGACCCATTCCACAATGCGCGCAGGATCCGGTGCGAACTCCAGTTCGATCGAGAGCGCACCCTGCATCTCCAGCGCCTTGATGGCCTGCAGGTACGGCGGGAAAGCGACAACACCGCGGCCCGGAGGTAAGTCACCATGCACCTTGCCGTCGCAGTCGCTGATGTGGACGTGGATAGCCTCGCCTTTGAGTTGCGCCAGGCTCTCCGGCGGGCAGCCTGCCAGCACCAGGTGGCTGATGTCAATGTTCGCCTTCACGTGCGGATGCGCACAATCACGCAGGAAGCGAGCCATCTCGCCGGTGCTGTTTAGCAGGCTCATGTGGAACGGCTCCAGTTCCAGCGCGATGCTAATGCCCTTCTCGCCCGCGTAATCCCCAAGAGATCGGCACCGTTCCAACGCCCACTGCCACTGCTCCGCGGGAGCGATGACTTCGCGCTGCCAGATGTATTCACCCAGCACCAGCAGGATGTTGTGGGCACCAAACTCCGCCCCGAGGTCGATGAAGCTTTTGACGCGATCCGTGTGGAACGCCCGCACAGGCTCGCTTGGATCGATGAGTCCCACGGCAACCACCGGCAACGAGGCGACGGACAGGTGCAGCCGCTCGCACGCTGCCTGGATGACGCGCTTCTCGCTGTTCTCCAGCGTCAAGGCCTCCACGAAGAGATCGACGCAATCAAAGCCGATGCGTGCAATGTGCTCCAAACCGGTAGTCGTGTCGACGCCCGCCTGCTCAAACGCGCTGTTAATGATGCCGAGCTTCATGCCTGTCCCCAGTCTCCGTGCTGCAGCCATCATCCTCATCCCAGAGGTCGGTAAAATCAACCCGTGCCGCCGGAGCCTATATTCGAGCACGAGATCGCTTTCTCTTCCGATGCAGCGCCCGAACTTCTGCGCGCAGTTCCGGCCGCGGCAGGCGTCGTTGCACTGTTCGGGCATTCGGCCACGGACAGGCCGTTCCTCATGCAATCGGCCAACTTGCGGCGTCGCGTGCAGCGCCTGCTCGAGCCGAGCGAGGGCCAGACCAAGCGGCTGAACCTGCGCACGCGCGTCGCCCGCATCGCGTGGCGAACCTCGCACTCTGAACTGCAAGCGCTCTTACTACTGCACCGTGCGTACACGCTCGTTTTTGGTGAGGAAGGCGCGCGCAAGCGGATGCGACTGTCGCCACCCTTTACTATCCGCTACGCCGTGGAGAATCGCTTCCCGCGCATCTACGTCACCAACCATCTGCGCAGGCGCTCGCTGCACACGACCTTTGGCCCGTTTGCATCCCGGCTCTCCGCCGACCGCTACCGTGAAGCGGTGGAGGAGCTCTTCGTCATCCGCAGGTGCTTTCTGGAGCTTGCGCCATCACCAGACGATCCGGGCTGCATCTACGGCGAAATGAAGAAGTGCATGGCACCGTGCCAGGCTCGCTGCACAGACGGCGAGTACCTGGCGGAAGCCCACCGCACACTGGCGTTTCTGGAATCAGGCGGAGCATCGCTCGTCAAGGAGTTGGAGGCAGAGCGCGACGAGGCTTCCGCGGACATGCGCTTTGAAGACGCTGCGGCCATTCACACAAGAGTCGTCAAGGTAAACGGCGTAGCCGCGCTCGCGGATGATCTGGTCAGACCGCTGGACCGCCTGCGCCTCGTGCTGTTGTTGCCGCACAGGGAACGAATCGAGGATGAGCCACGCGTGCAGGTGTATGTCTTCGTGAACGGCTCGTTGCGTGGCCCGCAGATCGTGTCCATGCTGGGCGTGCGCCTGGCGAAGGAGCAGCATGAGGTAGGCTCATCGCTGTTTGCGCAGCCCATGATGCTGTCTGCTGTTCCCATGCAGGATGCAGCAGCCACTGGCGAAAGCGTCAGCACGGAAAGTCCCGAGGAGCGTCTGCTGACAGCAATCGCGAAGCTGGAGGATGAGAGCGCACCGCCTGACACCACGCGCCTCGGCGATCATCTGGCTCTGCTTCGTCGGTGGTACTACCGGCCTGAAAAGCAGCGCACGGGTGTCGTTTTCTTCCAGGAACGCGACGAGTGGCCCGTGCGCCGCATGGTTCGGTCCGCGGCCAAGCTGGCCCAACCCGTTGCTCCGCCTGTTGAAGCCGAGGTGTCGCATGCCTGAAGCTCCGGAGATGTCGGCGCGAACCTGCTTCATCCTCCGCTTCGGCGTCCTGGCGTATGGCGGCGGCCTGTTCGTGCTGTTCAACGTGCTGCACATCCTGCGGCTACGCGCGCACGGAGCGTCGCTAGCAGGCCTACCGCTATGGCTCATGCTGAGCGCCGTGATCTGCCCGATCATCGGCTATGGCTTTGGTGTGCTTGCCTGGTCGCGCCTGCGGCGACGGCGCTCACGTTAGAAGTATGAGAGGGCGAGCTCTCCGCCCATATTTTGTCATCCCCACCCGCGCGCGCACCGGCGGGGGGGGGGGGCGCGCCGGTTTACGCCGCCCCCCCACAGCAGGTCCCTCCACGCCGCTGCGCTCCGGTCGGGATGACAGACGTTGGTGGGCTGCTATGGAGAAGCTGCGGACTGCCCACTAAGTAGCGGGTAAAGTCGCCGGGACCCGCACCCACTGCATGCCTGCCGCCTGTGCCGCGGCGATGCCCGGCTCCGCATCCTCAAACACGAGGCAACGCTTCGGTGCCACACCAAGCGCCGCGGCCCCTGCGAGGAACGGCTCAGGATCCGGCTTGCCCCGGCGGTAATCTTCCGCGCACACAAGCGCCTTAAAGCGATCCGTAAGCCCTAGCCTGCCGAGTATCTGGACCACGTTCTCGCGAGGCGAACCGGACACAATGGCCAATGGAATGCGACCGTGCGCTTCCAGGATGTGCGCCAGCATCGACGCAATCGGCTTCACGTCCTCGACTCCGAGCAGGAAACGCGCTTCCTTGTCCCGCATCATGGCCTCGGGATCAAGCTGGTAGCCGAAGCGCTCGTTCAGCAGTTCCACTACGCGTAGCGGCGGTATGCCGCCCCACTCGTAGAACAGCGCTTTCGGCAAATTGGCGCCGTGCGCGGCCAGCGTCGCGGACCAAGCGAGATAGTGTTGCGGCATGGTGTCAGCTACCGTGCCGTCCAGATCGAATAGGTAGGCGCAAAAATCGCCCGGAGGCAGGGGAAGTGCGTCAGTGAGCAAACGAAGTCTCCTGGGCAAATGGTAGCTGCCACACACTTGATAAACTGCCGGTGATGATCGACCTGGCATTCTCCATCCTCGCCGCAGATTTTGCGCACCTGGCAGACGAAATTGCAACGGCAGAGCGCGGCGGCGGAACGGTGTGCCACGTCGATGTGATGGACGGCCACTTTGTCCCGAACATCACCTTCGGCCCTCCCGTGGTGGCAGCCGTGCGCAGCGTGACGAAGCTGCCGCTCGATGTGCACCTGATGATCGAAGACCCCGACCGCTACATTGCCGATTTCGCAAAGGCAGGCGCGGACTGGCTACTAGTGCATCAGGAGGTCTGCCGCCACCTCCACCGAACGCTCACGTCCATCCGCGAGCATGGCATGCAACCGGCGGTCGTGATCAATCCAGCCACGCCGGTGGAGACATTGATCGAAGTGTTGTCGCTGGTGCACCATGTGCTCGTGATGACAGTCAACCCGGGCTTTGGTGGCCAGAGCTTCATTCCCCGCTGTCTTGCCAAGGTGGAGCACCTTTGCAGCCTGCGGCAGGAGATGGGGCTCAGCTTCCGCATTGAAGTGGACGGCGGCATTGCAGAGGATACAGTGGGCGACGCGGTGCGTGCGGGTGCTGACCTGCTGGTGGCAGGATCCGCGATCTTTGCCGGCCGCGGCAAGGCCGCTGAAACCGAGGCAAACGCCCGGCGATTCCTGCAGACAGCCAGATTGGCGTCCGAAATCCGGGCCTGAATACGTTCGCGGTACCGGACCGTCCAAGAAAGTACCGAAGGCTTGCGCAGGGCCAGGGCTGCTGCACGGCTTAGAATAGACGGAGTTCCCGGACTCGCCTCCCGCTGGTCCGGACCGAGGGTTGTTAAGGCATGGTGTCACTTCTGTTCCGGTCTGCCGCTGCGCGGCGTTCCTTCTTTACGCGTCGCGGTGTTGCAGTGGCCCTTCTGGCAAGCAGCCTCGCCGCCGCACCTGCAGGGTCTGCACAGGCAACGCAGAGCACACCCGCGCAGACGACCTCGCCCGGCGTGCCGCCAGGAACCACTTCTGCTACAGGCGATGACGTTCCGACTGCGGCGATCAGCAACACCACGTCGAAGCGCGGCCGCACACGTAAGTCCAGTGATGAGAAGGTCAAGCAGTCCAAGGACACGGTCAAGGACGCCAAGCAGGAAGAGAAAACCCGCAAGCAGCAGATGAAGCTGAACCCGCTAGGAAATGTAAAGAGCAGCCAGCCGGACAAGCAGCTTTACGACAAGGCAATGATTGCGATCAACAAGGGCCGCTACGAAGTCGCCCGGCTCGATCTGCAGACGCTGCTTTCCACCTATCCTGATTCGGAATACCAAATGCGGTCGAAGCTCGCGTTTGCCGATAGCTGGTACCGCGAAGGCGGCAGCGGCGCGCTGGCACAGGCTGAAACCGAGTACCACGACTTCATCATCTTCTTCCCAAACGCACCGGAAGCCGCTGAGGCGCAGATGCGCATTGGCGACATCTACTTCAAGCAGATGGATCGCCCCGACCGCGACTACACCAAGGTGGTGCACGCGCAGGAAGAGTACCGGAACATGCTGAACCAGTATCCGGACTCCAAGCTGATTCCGGAGGCGAAGCAGAAACTGCGCGACGTGCAGGAAGTGCTGGCCCAGCGCGAGAGCCAGATCGGCGATTTCTACACGCGGCACGAGAACTGGGTAGCTGCCATCGCCCGTTACCAGACGGTTGTGGACACCTATCCCCTGTACAGCCACATCGATCAGACGTTGATCGGTCTCGGCGACGCGTATGCCGCACAGTCCCGCTTCATCCGCACGGTACCCAACCTTTCAGAAGACGCCCGCGCACGTCTGCTGAAGACATACGATGACCAGGCCATTGCCGCCTACAGCCGCGTGGTACAGCAGTACGCCGCTTCGCCTCACATGGAAGATGCCCGTGACCGCCTGGAGGCGATGAACGTGCCCATCCCTGAGCCGACGGCCGAGCAGATTGCTGCCAGCCAGGCGCTGGAAGACAGCCGCCAGACATACACATTGGCTAACCGGGCCAAGGGCATCATCTTCCGCGGTCCGGACACAGTCCAGTCCGCCCGCATCGGCGAACCCGCACTGGCCGATCCCAAGGCAACGACCGCTCCCGAAATTTCACGGCGCGCCCAGGACGCCTACAAGGCCGCGCTGAGCCCGGAAGCTGCTCCGCGCGGGGCGCAGCCCTCAACGGACGCAGCAGTGGCCACCGCAAGCGATGCAGCCAGCGCACCCGCAGCCGGCTTGGCACCTAGCTTGCAGGACATCCCTGCGGCAGACGCGACAACAACCTCTACGCCGGCCTCCAGCTTCACAGCGACACCTCCGGGCGTGGCACCGCTGAGCAGTGGCGGAGGAGGAAACAGTGTGGGTGTCACCATCCTGACACCGGGAGCAACCGCCACCACGCCCGCCAGCAACGGCCTGAATGCAGTGGGTCCGGCTAACAATACCGTCCTGCCCCCTATCGAGCGGGCGGCGGAAGCACCGGACGCAGTGAACGACGTAGCCAGCCAGAAAACCCCCGGCGGGCAAGCGCCTGTGCTCGACAAAAAGGGCAACATCAAGAAGTCAAAGGCTGAGTACGACAAGGACGATGAATCGTCCAGCACACACAAGAAGAAGAAGGGTTTGAAGAAGATCAACCCCTTCTAGGCGGCACTATCTGTGTGGAAAAGGGCAGCCTGCGGGCTGCCCTTTTGTCGTTCCAGCTTGCTACACTTGGCACCCATGCGGACCCTTGCTCCCCTTTTCGTACCCTCTACGTTGGCCCTTGCAGTGCTGTGCACCGCCAGCGCGCAACAATCCGCGCCTCAAACAGCTCCGCCGACATCTGCGCCCGCCGCCACCGCTCCCGCAGCCACAGGCGTAGCGCCTACCAGTACGCTGGCCGTCGTGTCACCGGAGGTTCACCCCGACCGAAGCGTGACGCTGCGCTTTGAGGCACCCAATGCACAGAAGGTGACCGTCAGCATTGAGGGTGACGGCAAGCCGCTGCCGATGGAAAAAAATGCGCAGGGAGTGTGGGAGGCGACCACCGGCCCCAAGGCACCTGAGTTCTACGGCTACAGCTTCTCCGTCGATGGCAAGCGGGAATTGGACCCGCGCAATCCAAATGTACGACCCAATCTCCTGAGCCCCACCGTGGTCATGCATGTGCCCGCCGATACGCCGCAGCCCTGGGACCTCACCGACATTCCGCACGGCGAAGTGACGCACCACGTCTACTACTCCAAGCTCGCGCCCAAGGACGGCTACAGCGCCGACCGCGACTTGTACGTGTACACTCCGCCGGGTTACGACGCGAAGCGCAAGGAGCCGTACCCCGTGCTGTACCTGATCCATGGCTTCTCCGACGCGGCCAACGGCTGGGTCGAGGCCGGTCAGGCCAACCTGATCTTCGACTCGCTGCTGCACGACGGCAAAATTCAGCCGTTCGTCGTCGTCATGCCGCGCGGCTACGGCACCATGGAGATGATCGAGCGCAACCCGCGCCCACCCGCTCTCGGCGTTAAGAACCAGCAGACGTTCTCGGACCAGATGCTGCACGAGATTCTGCCCATGGTGGAGGCTCGCTACAACATCGCGCGCGACCCGGCGCACCGCGCCATGGCCGGCCTCAGCATGGGCGGCGGCCACAGCCAGTACACCGGCCTGAACCACCCGGAGGTCTTCGGCTACGTGGGTATGTTCTCCGCGGGCATCACGTCGACAATGGACATCCGCGGCAAGGACGTGCCCGCCGCCACCTACGATGCAGCCTTCAAAGCCATGCTGCCGAACGCCGCGACGCAGCCGCCGGTCAGGCTCCTGTGGATCAGCTGCGGTACCGAAGACGCGCTGATCACCGTGAACCACGGCTTCGAAACCTGGGCTAAGGCCAACATCAAGGGCAACGTGCAGGTGCGTGATACCCCCGGCATGCACACCTGGATGGTGTGGCGCGACGACCTGCTCGCCTTCAGCCCGCTACTTTTCCGGTAACAACGTCCGCAGAGTGCGCAAAGGTACCGCAACGTGCGCGAAAAACCTCTGCGTACTTTGCGTGACCTCCGCGCACTCTGCGTTCGCTCTTGCGTTTACCCGAGACACAACACTCTTGAAGGATTCCGCTGTGAAGAGAACCATCGCACTCCTCTCCTGTTCGTTCAGCCTGGTCGCGTCAGTAGCGATCGCCCCGGCATCTGCGCAGCAGGCCACCGCCTCGCCCGCGGCGCAGCAGGGCATGGTGGCAGCCGCAGCTGCAACCGTCATCTCGCCTGAGGTAGCCTCCTCCGGCGCAGTCACCTTCCGGCTGGCAGCACCGAACGCGCAAAAGGTCGCCGTCACCATCGAGGGGCAAGGCAAGCCGCTCGACCTGCAGAAAAATGCCGACGGCGTATGGGAGGTGACCACCGCACCCATGCACCCGCAGATTTATGGCTATACCTTCGCCGTGGACGGCCAGCGCGAGCTAGACCCGCGCAACCCGCACATCCGGCCCAACCTGATTTCGCCCACGACCGTGGTCGAAGTGCCCGCGCCAACGCCGCAGCCATGGGACCGCACCGACATTCCACACGGCACGGTGGAGCACGTCCTGTACCGCTCGAAGCTGGTGACGCCCGACGCGGACGACACCGGCGACCGTGACATGTGGGTGTACACCCCTCCGGGCTACGATCCCGCCCGCAAGCAGCCCTACCCGGTGCTGTACCTGAACCACGGCTACAGCGATGGTGCCGAAGGCTGGGTGCAGGCGGGCCAGGCCAACCTCATCCTCGACTCGTTGCTGCACGACGGCAAGATCGCGCCCATGGTCGTCGTGATGCCGCTCGGCTACGGCGAAATGAAGATCATCACAGCCGGATGGAACCGCGTGGGCGGCCTCATCTTCGAAAACCAGCAGCTCTTCTCGAAGCAACTGCTGCAGGAGGTCATCCCCATGGCCGAGGCGCGCTTCCACATCGCGCACGACCGCGACCACCGGGCCATCGCGGGCCTCAGCATGGGCGGCGGGCACAGCATCTACACCGGCCTGAACCACACAGACACCTTCGCCTACGTGGGCGCGTTCTCGTCCGCCGTCGTCAGCCCGCTGCTGCAGAACACTGGCTGGCAAACGAACACCAACCAGGCCGATTTGGACAAGGGCTTCCACGCCATCGTGCCGAACGCGAGTACTCAGCGACCGGTGAAGCTTTACTGGCAAAGCTGCGGCACAGAGGACTCGCTGATCGGCAGCAATCGCGCCTTTGGCACCTGGGTCAAGGCCAATATCAAGGGCAACGTGCAGGTGCGTGAAACACCCGGCATGCACACCTGGATGGTGTGGCGTGACGACCTAATCGCGTTTACGCCGCTGCTGTTTCGGTAAGAGCGAACGCGAAGTACGCCAAGTACTCGCCAGGTGCGCAAAGCCTTGGCGAACTTGGCGGAGGCTTCGCGCACTTTGCGGACGCTCTTCGCTCGATTGCTATTCTGAAAGGAGCGCCACACAGGCGCTCCTTTCTTATGCCCAACGAACTGCCCAAAGCCTACGACCCCGCCGCCATCGAACAGAGGTGGGCGGAGTTCTGGGTTCGCGAACACATTTTCGACTCCTCCGCGCCAGCCGCTGACACCAGCGCCAAGCCATTCGCCATGCTGCTGCCGCCCCCTAACGTGACGGGCCGCCTGCACATGGGCCACATGCTCAACCAGACGGAGATGGACATCCTGGCGCGATGGCACCGCATGCGCGGCGAAGACAGCGTGTGGGTGCCGGGCACCGACCACGCCGGCATCGCCACGCAGATGATGGTGGAGCGCCAGCTTGCCAGCGAGGGCACGAACCGCAAGGCCGTTGGCCGCGACGCCTTCCTCCACCGTGTATGGCAGTGGAAGGCGCAGTACGGCGGCGCCATCACCGGGCAGATGCGCCGCCTGGGTGCCAGCGTGGACTGGAGCCGCGAATACTTCACCATGGACCCGAACCTGTCCGGTGCGGTGACCGAGGCGTTTGTCCGGCTGTACGAGCAGGGGCTCATCTATCGCGGCAGCTACATCGTGAACTGGGACCC
>CAXTBQ010000031.1:0-12426 GCA_964242065.1 uncultured Terriglobus sp.
ATGCCGCTAAAACCGCTGCCGCCATCCCAGACCAGGTTTTGCTCTGCGGGTGTCAGGTCGTACCAGGGCGTCTTCAGCGGGATGCCATTTGCCTGCGCAAAGCGCTTCAGTTCGCCATGGTGCGGACGGTACTTGCCACTGGCCCAGGGATGGATGGCGTCGCCGTCCAGCGACTTCGACTTGTCGGGGATGATGAGCTCGGGGTCGAAGTCGATCGTGTTGCCAAAGCCCTGACAACGTGGGCACGCGCCGAATGGATTGTTGAACGAGAACAGGCGCGGCTCAGGGTCACGGTAGGCGCGGTGGCAGCTGACGCACTCGAACGCGGCGGAGAAGCGGATGCGTTGCGGCTCCGAGCCGTCGCGCGGCGCAGTCAGAAAGACGATCTCACCGCTCTCGCGATAGCTGATTTCGATGGCATCCACGATGCGCGCGCGCACCTCTGCACTGACGCTGAGACGGTCGGCAAGGACGTAGATCGGCTGCGCGAAGTCGAGTTCCAGCAGCGATTCTGGCGTGGAGAACTCGACGATGCTGCCGTTCTGGAAGAGCCGGTTGTAGCCGCGGCGGCGCAGCTCGACCAAGCGTTCGCGCATGGGCTCCGTCGGATCGACCACGGCCTTGGTTTCTGCTGCTGCCGCTGCCTTGTCGGCCTTCTTGTTGGCGAGCTTCTTTGGCTTTGCCGTCTTCACTGCGGCAGGCTCTGCCGCTTCGTTCGCAGGCAGGGCGAAGTCCTGCATCGGCTCCAGCACCACGGGACGGCGCTCGATAGGGAAGAGCGCGTACAGCCGTGTTTCATCGCCCAGCGCGAGGACGCTCGCGGCGATCTCGTCTACCGTGTCGCGCTTGACTATGCCGCCGCAATGAAGGCATGTGACGGTGCCGCAGCGCGCGTACAGCAGCCGCATGTAGTCGTAAATTTCCGTCGCGGTCGCCACGGTGGAGCGCGGGTTGCGCGTCTGGTTCTTCTGCTTGATGGCGATCGCCGGGGCGAGGCCGTCCATGTGGTCCACGTCCGGCTTTTCGATGCGTTCGAGGAACTGCCGCGCGTATGCCGAGAGCGACTCCACATACCGCCGCTGACCTTCCGCATACACGGTATCGAACGCCAGCGAGCTTTTGCCTGAGCCGGAGACGCCGCTGACCACCGTCATCTTGTTATGCGGGATGTCGACATCAATGCCTTTGAGATTATGCGTGCGCGCGCCACGCAGAATGATGTTTTCGTTGGGCGAGGGCGGGGCAGCATCGTTCACCTTCTTAACTGCTGCACTTCCATTTGGTTTGTCCCTGCGTACCGCTCCACCGTTGTCAGCCCGTACCGCTCCACCGTTGTCATCCCGCAGCGAAGCGGAGGGATCTGCATGTGTGGCCGAATCGGCGCTCAAGCCGGAGTCAACCTCAAAAGACTTTTCATCCCGACCGGAGCGAAGCGAAGTGGAGGGACCTGCTTTTTCTTCCACAGGCAAGAAGGCATCAGGCACGTCGCACCTGCTCCGTCGCCGCTTCATCAGCTGACTCATGAGTCGTTCGGGGCCAGATCATTTCAGCCAACAAGAGCACAGCTCCTACTGATATAGCGCTGTCGGCCACGTTGAAGTCAGGCCAGTGATAGCTGAAGATGTGCACCTCAAGAAAATCAATGACGTAGTGCAGCACCACACGGTCATACAGGTTCCCCACAGCGCCGCCCAGCACCAGTGCAAAGCCGATGGACGCCAGCGACCACGTCTTGCCATAGCGCCACAGCAACACCAGCACAGCAAGCGTGGCGATGATTGAAAATGCAACCAGCCCGATGCGCACCGCAAGCGGCGAAGCCGACTCCGCAAACATGGAAAACGCCGCACCCGTGTTCAGCACATGCGTGATGCGGAAGACATGCGGAACGACCGTAACCGCCGATCCCATCGCCACCTTCTTCGCAACGAGCAGCTTGGTCATGCGGTCTAGCGCGATGACGGCGAGCGAGATGAGCAGCAGCCACACCCGCGCATCCCGCGTTGGCTTGCCTTCGGTATGCAGAACAGCGCTCAAGCGGGCTGCTCCTCTAAAGCTGACACAAAATGCTCCTCAACGAGAGCTTGCAAGCAACGCTCACAAACCTTCGCCCCAGCAAAGGCCTGAGTAACATTTGGGTACTCTTTTACGTCTTGGGTAAAGCGCCAACAACGTTCGCACTTATTACCTTCAGCTAGTATCACTCTGACTTCAAGAGGAAGCCTATCGGGCCCGGCAGTAGCCACGGCAGGCATATAAGTGCATTCCACGGCGGAAACATTGAAAAATTCAGGCAGCGACGACTTGTATTTATCCAGCAGCTTTGACTCGGCAAAGAATGAGCCAATCGCCAGACGGTCTTCTGCCGGTGCCATGACGACACTCCCCTCTAGTGATTTGCCAATCAACTTAGCCGACCGCATCTCTTCAAGTTGTTTAAATACTTCAGTTCTTAGCTCCAGAAGTTTCGCCCAGTCACGCAGAAGGCTAGATCGCTCATCTTGCGAAGCCGCAATAAAATCAGCTTCTTCTGGAAAGAATGCGACATGTACACTTGCTTCACGTTGAAGCGAACTTGGTAGGGACTCCCAGACCTCATCAGCAGTAAACGACAGTATCGGCGCAACTAGACGCGCAAGTGCATCTGTAATCTTCCAGATAGCAGATTGCGCACTTCTCCGCCTAGGACTATTTAGAGCAAGTGTGTAGAGAGGGTCCTTCAAAAAGGCCAGATAGACTGCGCTTAGGTCCGAGTTACAGTATTCGTTTATGGCGTGGAACGCCTTGTGAAATTCGAAGTTATCGTAGGCGATTCTTACTTGTGAAATGAGGTGCGCGGTACGAGCCAAAATCAGACGATCTAGCTGATCCGTTTGCTCCCATTCAACTTCGTTTCCGTCTGCACCGGGCACAAAGCCGTCGAGGTTGGCGAGCAGGAAGCGGAAGGTATTGCGCAGCTTGCGGTAGATCTCCTCGGCCAGCCGCTTCATCAGCGGCACGGAGGCGATGACGTCTTCGCGGAAGTCGACCGACGCAACCCAAAGACGGACGATGTCGCCGCCGAGTTCGTCCATCACCTTGACCGGATCGACGCCATTGCCGAGCGACTTCGAAAAGGCGCGGCGCTGCTCGTCCAGCGTCCACCCGCTCGTGGCCACGTAGTTGTACGGCGCGTAGCCGCGCACGCCCACACAACTAAGCAGGGAACTGTGGAACCAGCCACGGTGCTGGTCGCCGCCCTCGGTGTACAGGTCGGCGGGCGTCTCGCCCTCGGGGCGGCGCAGCTCCGGTTCGGCTTCCAGCACGGCGTGCCAACTGGCCCCCGACTCAAACCACACGTCGAGGATGTCCATCTCCTTGCGGAAGTCCATGACCGCGCCGCACGACTTGCAGACTGTTTCCGGCGGCAGCAGGTCTTCGGCGGAGTAGCGATACCAGGCGTCGGCACTTTCGATGCGGAAGCGCTCGACGATGCTGCGGTTGATCGCAGGGTCCATCAGCGGCGAGTGGCACTTGTTGCACAGGAACACGGCAATGGGCACGCCCCAGATGCGCTGGCGGCTGATGCACCAGTCCGGGCGCGTGGCGATCATGTTGCTGATGCGCTCCTGCCCCCAGCCCGGGTCCCACGTGACCTTGGTGATCTCATCCAGGGCCTGCTGACGAAACGTGACGCCCGTCGGCATCTGCGTTTCCATGCCGATGAACCACTGCTCCGTCGCGCGATAGATGACGGGCTTGTGGCAGCGCCAGCAGTGCGGGTAGCTGTGGTGGATTTCGCCCTGCGCCATCAGCGCGCCGCGGCTCTTCAGCAGCTCGATGATGGGCGCGTTGGCCTTGTGCACGTTCAACTGGTCGTACTCCGGCAGGCCGTTGCGCAGGCGGCCTGCTTCGTCCACGTCGCAGACCTGGCTCAGCGCGTACTTGCGGCCGGTGGCAAAGTCGTCCGGGCCGTGCGCGGGTGCGGTGTGCACGCCGCCCGTGCCCTGCTCGGCGGTCACATAGTCGGCCATCACGCCCACGATGGTGCGGTCGAGGAACGGGTGCGCGAAGGTGGCGTGCTCCATCTTCTGGCCCAGGAATTCCGCAACGATGCTGTGCGGGGGCAGCCCTGCGGAACTGGCAAGCGACTCAAGCAGGCCCTTCGCAACGATGTAGATGTTGCCCTCGCCCCAGGTGTCGTTCGCTTCCAGCACGCGGACGGCGACGTACTCAAACTCCGGGTGGAAGGCGATGGCAAGCGACGCCGGAAGGGTCCACGGCGTGGTGGTCCAGATGAGGCCGAAGACCGGCTTGCCTGCCAGAGCGGGGTCGATGCTCCCCGCATCGGAGGTCAGGGCGTAGCGCACGTAGACCGAGGGCGAGGTGTGCATCTCGTACTCGACCTCCGCCTCCGCCAGCGCGGTCTTGTCGTGCATGCACCAGTACACCGGGCGCAGGCCCTTGTAGACAAAGCCCTTCTCGAAGAAGCTGTAGAACGTCTCCAGGATGCGAGCTTCGTAGTCGAAGCTCATGGTCAGGTACGGTTTGTCCCAGCGGCCCAGCACGCCCATGCGGACGAACTGGGAGCGCTGCAGATCCACATACTTTTGCGCGTAGTCGCGGCACTGCTGGCGGACGGTCAGGGCGTCCATCTCCAACTTCTTGCGGCCCAGCTGCTCGTCTACCTTGATCTCGATGGGCAGGCCGTGGCAGTCCCAGCCGGGGACATACGGCGCGTCAAAGCCGGCCATGGTCTTGGATTTGACGATGAAGTCCTTGATGCACTTGTTGAGCGCGTGGCCCAGGTGAATGGCGCCGTTCGCGTACGGCGGGCCGTCGTGCAGGATGTACTTGGGCGCACCCTCACGCGCCTTCCGTATTTGGCCGTACAGGTCCATCTCCTGCCACTGCTTCAGGCGGGCGGGCTCGTTCTGCGGCAGGCCGGCTTTCATGGGAAAGGCGGTCTTTGGCAGGTTCAGGGTGTCTTTCAGTTGCAGCGGCTTCTTGGCCTCGTCCATCCAGGTCCTCGTGGGCTACCTGCGGCAGCCACGGCGGCGCGGCGCAAGGCGTATCGGCCCAAAACTCTATTGTAGTGCGCTTGAGCAACACGCCAGGGGCAAGCGTGTGACCTCCAGTCGGTCCGGTGCGTCCAATACCACAGCACACGGATGGCGCCGTGGTGCGTGCATGCAACTTTGTACAATGGACGTTGGACGCCAGCAGCCGTGCCGCAGGCCAGGAGTTCCGGCAGAGAACCGGACGGATCGCATGAATCCACAGCCAAGGCGCAACCCGCACAACCGTTCCCGCGCACGGTGCGTACAAGGGAACACACGAGATTCGAGGCGATGGCGACACTCACCGATCCGACCGAGACTACGACCGTACAGGAAGAGCGCCGCAACGAGCGCGAGGCCAAGCACTTCGGCTGGCACAATACCGCAAATGGCCCGCAGCTCGGGCAGCCGGACGAACTGAAGCCAGTGGGACCGTTTGCGTCGCTGGTGCAGAATGTTCGCGACGCGTTCTTTCCAGAGAAATTGCCGCCGCTGGTCTTGGAGTCGCAGCCCATCGCGGTGGCGAACCCAATGGAGTTCAAGCGCGATCCCAAGTCCACGGCGGTCGCGGTCGGCATTCACGCGCTGGTTTTCCTGCTCATTTTCTGGATCAGTTCGCGGGTGATCAAGGTGGTGGTTGCCAGCAAGCCGAAGGTGGCAGAAATTACGTTCAATGAGCCGCCTCCGCCACAGCCAGTCTTGAAGGTGCCCGCACCCAAGCCGATGGGTGGTGGCGGCGGTGCGCATGACATTGCGCCGGTCACGCAGGGCCGCCTGCCCAAGTTCTCGCCCACGCCGATTGTGCCGCCCTCAAACCCGCCCAAGATCGAGCCGAAGCTGACAGTTGACCCGGCGATCAACGTGCAGACCAACCTGCACATGACTAACAACAACATGCCAAACCTTGGCATCCCCAATGCGCCGAACGTGGGCGTCAACTCGCTTGGGAACGGACGGGGCGGCGGACTGGGCAGCGGCAACGGTAACGGCTTGGGGCCCGGTGAGGGAGGCAATACCGGTGGCCATGCCTACTCCATTGGCGGCGATGTGTCCGCGCCTCAGCTGGTCTACCAAGTAGACCCGGAGTTCAGTGAGGAGGCCCGCAAGGCCAAGTTCCAGGGTGAGGTATTGGTGCACCTGATCGTGGACGCAACCGGGCGGCCGACGCAGGTACGCGTCATTCGGCCGGTCGGCATGGGGCTTGACGAAAAGGCCCGCGAGGCTGTGGCGCAGTACAAGTTCCGTCCGGCGCGCAAGGGCGGCCAGCCGGTTCCGGTGGAGCTGAATGTGGCAGTAAACTTCCAGATCTTCTAAGCCGCTTGTTCTCGAGGGGGCAGGGCTTCAGCCCTGCTAACCAGTCCGGTAGTGCCAAGACGGCTTCAGCCGCCCAGGCGAAGCTGCCACGAACCACCGGGGCTAAAGCCTTGCTTGTTCGCTTGGCGTTACGGCATGGCTGAAGCCATGCCGTTCCGAAAGCTGCTGCTTCTACCTAGTCATCAACTTTCCTATCTCGTCGAATGTCATATTTTCGGCAGGGCTGCCGGACCGTTCTTTCCAATCGAGAAACATGCGGCCGTAACTGTCGGTGAAGCACCAGTCCCGCTTGATCGCGAGCCGCTCCAGCGCCCTGTCGATCCAGTCCGGTCTGCCTTCCAACTCGGCAAAGTTGCCGATAGGCGTTTCATCCAAGACAAGCGCACCGTCTCCATCGGTGAACTCTGTGCGGTATTTCTCGTAGCGGAACACGGGTGCATAGCCCAACTCTACGAAGACAGCACCCATGGTGTCGCCGTCCTCTACATACGTCTCTGTCTCAAGCCGTTCCTTGTAAAAAGCCGTGTCATCGTTCCCGGCAGGTGGACGCTTGTGGGTCACGACCCAGCGGCCGCCGTATTCCCGCATGCGCAAAACCTGTCGCTGCTGCAGCAGGCGCCGGTCCGGCGTGTCGAACAGGGCATTGCGCTCCATGGTGCGCGATGTTTGCAAGGTAAAACCAGCGCGCGCGGCGGTGCCATGGAAGGTGTCGACATCGGGAACGCAGAACTTCAATTCGATTTCCGCGTGGGACATGGAGAGCAGTATAGGCCGGCGCACGTTGCGGCCCTATGGGAAACAGGTACGATATTCGGGTGAAACGTGCCACACCCGCGGAACGAACAACGCAACTGCTCTCTGTCGGGTGCCCTGGAGACGTACAGTTTGCAGCCGGGCTGCTCCGCGCCGGCAACCTCGTCGCCATTCCCACAGAAACGGTGTACGGGTTAGCCGCTCACGCGCTGAACGCCCGCGCGGTACAGGACATTTTTGCTGCCAAGCAGCGGCCGGCATGGGATCCGCTCATCGTGCATGTGAGTGACCGGACCATGCTGCGGCGTATCGCTCGAGAGGTGTCAGCCGCCGCGAGCAAGCTAATGGAAGCATTCTGGCCGGGTCCTTTGACCCTACTGCTGCCGAAGTGCAAGCGCGTGCCGCAGGTTGTGACAGCGGGGCGCGATCTTGTGGGTGTGCGCATGCCCAGCCACAGCGTCGCGCTTGAAGTCATACAGGCGGCGCGTGTGCCTTTGGCCGCACCCAGCGCCAACCTCTTCGGCCATGTGAGCCCAACACGAGCCGAGCACGTCCTAAACGACCTGCGTGGCCGTATTCATGCGGTACTCGATGCCGGCCCTTGTGCGATCGGGGTTGAATCGACTGTGCTTGACCCGGCCACCATGATGATCTACCGCCAGGGCGGTGTGAGCGCGGCAGACCTGGAGCGTGTGACCGGTCAGCATACAACGATCTATGTACCCGGCGAAACAGAGGGCGCTTCGCAGGAGAGCCTGCCCGCCCCCGGTGTGGGGCTAAGACACTACGCTCCGCATGCCCGGTTGCTGCTGGTCACCGACGAGGACGAAATGCGCAAGGTGCTGCTGCATGCAGATCCGTCAACCACCGGGGTCATGCAGCCGACCGGATGGATGATGGAGTGGGAAGGCAGAGCGTTTTCATGGAGTGACTGGGATGACACGCCTGCCTTGGCGCGGTCGTTGTACCGCGGTCTGCGGCAATTGGATATGGAAGGCCTTGAGACCATTGTTTGCCCGCTGCCCGCGCCACAGGGCGACACCTTCGCGCTCGCGTTGCGTGACCGGCTGTTGAAAGCAGCGCGGTCGGCCTAGTGTTCGCTCACACCTCGCCCGCAGCCATGCTCTCCGCGAGAGCGTCCAGAGACAGCGAGCGCAGAAGATTCCGGCGCATGCCGCTATAAACACCATCCAGGGCATGCACCGCGTTTTCCAGCCAGGAAAAGGTGAGGGAATCAGCGAGAGTCTCGAGCTCCTTCAGCATGTCGACATTTCGCACCCGGTCACCGCTGCCGGACCGCAGCAGCAGCAAATCTTCCAGCAAACCCGCCAGCGCCGACAGCATGGCCTGAGTCTTCTGCTGGCCTTCGGCTCCGGCGCGGTAGGTCTCAGTCGTGCGGAACAGCTCGCTGTGGCCGCTTTCAGTTATGGCCGACCGCAACAGCACCACTGCATCCGTTCTGGCCGTGAGATACGCATCCAGCTCAAAGCCAAGGGCGCGGCCTGCCGCACCCAGCGCAAGCCGCGCAACCAGCGCGCGCTGCTGTGGTTGCCAATCCGGTCTCTTACGGCTGAGCAAATCCTCAAGATCCGCCGGATCCATGGCGCCCAAACGGAATGGCGCACACCGCGAGCGGATGGTGGACAAAAGCTCACCAGGATGCTCTGCCATAAGGATGATGTGAGCGTACTCGGGTGGTTCCTCCAGCACCTTCAGCAGGCTGTTCGCCGCTTCCTTCATGAACGCAGCAGAAGGGAACAGGTAGACGCGGCGCTTCGCTTCGTTCGGCAGGGAGTAGATGGTGTGGATCAGCGTGCGCACTTGGCCAAGCTTGACGAGTAACTGAGGTGGGTCAGGCGGCAGAATCAGCACGTCCGGGTGTGTCTGGATCAGAACACGGGTTTCCTTCTTATCCGTCTCGCGCAGCTCCTCGCGGGCGGTTACCGCGGCCTCCACAAGTGGCGCAAGCTGCATGCTTTCTGCGACGCGTGTGCAGTGGCGGCATTTCCCACAGAACAGTGCCAGGTCGCCGTCCGGGTGCGACTCCCGCGGCTGGCGCTCGCACAAGAGCGCCATCGTGATCATCAGCGCGAGTGTGTATTTTCCGGAGCCTGCCGGTCCGCTCAAGAGGATGGAATGCGGTAGCCGTCCAGCCGCCACGGCCCGGCGAAGGTGGATCACAGTAGCCGCATTGCCGACAAAGTCGCCAAAGCCGAAAAAAGCACTCACGTTTTCAGCATACCGGTGGCTCTACCGCGCGTGCAGGCGCATCTGCATTGGATAACGCGGCCGAAGTGTAATCTTCTCTTCAACATCGACCGGCTGGCCTGCAATCCATTCCATGCGCCACCGCTGCGCTAATGTGGCCAGCAGAAGCACGCCTTCCAGCCATGCGAAACCTTCGCCGATGCACTGGCGCTGACCGCCTCCGAATGGAAAGTATGCGAACTTATCGCGGCTTGCCTTGGCTTCGTCGGTATGGCGCAGGGGATCGAAGCGAAGTGGATCCGGGAAAAAGCGCTCATCACGTTGAATGATGTACTGAGAAAAGAACCAGTGCGTGCCGGGAGGCAGCCGAAAGCCTCCAATCTCAACGGGCTCGGTGGACATACGGCCCATGGCCCAGGCCGGCGGATACAAGCGCATGCCTTCGGCGAACACCATGGTCGTGTATTTCAGGCGAGGAAAATCTTCCAAGGTCGCCGGTGTGTCGCCAAGCACTTCGGCAACTTCCGCCGCCATCTGTTCCTGAACAATCGGGTTGGTAGCCAGCAGATACCACGTCCACGAGAGCGCATTCGCCGTTGTCTCATACCCGGCCAGGAAGATGGTCAGGACCTCGTCGCGCAACTGCTCATCTGACAGGGCGGAACCGTCTTCATCGCGCGCCAGCAACAGCATGCTGAGCAGGTCCTGCCGGTCCTCGCCGTCGCGCTTGCGTTCCGCGATGATCCGATTTACCACGTGGTCCAGCTTTGCCCGCGCCCGGCGAAATTTCATCAGCCCCGGGATGGGCCAGTGCAGAAAGCGCTCTGCATTCGGGAAGGCAATGAGAAAGTTGTAGATGCCCATGATCTGGTTGGTCTGTGCATTGATCTCACGCACGTCATCATCTACTTCCGTTGCGAACAACGTGCGGGCGACGATTTCTAGCGACAGGCTCATCATCGAGCTGTTCATGTCAATGGTCGCGCCGTCTACCCAAGCGTCTCTCGCGTGCGCAGCAATGCGCACCATTTCGCCCGCATAGGCGTTGATCCGCTGGCGGTGAAACGCAGGTGCTGCGATCCGGCGTGAACGCTTGTGCGTGGGGTCGTCGCTGGTCAGCAAACCCTCACCCAGCAAAATCTTCAGGCGGCGAATGGTGCGTTCGCGCACAAAGCTGCTGTTTTGATTGATCAGCACCTCACGCACGTATTCGGGGTCGTTCAGGAAGACGATGTGAATGCCGAACAACCGGTAATGACCGATCTTGCCCAGGTGCTTGGCCATGTACTCAAAGAGCCGGATAGGCTTGCCGATCCGTGCCCATGGCTTGTGCAGGTAGAAGGGTAGGGCTCGTTTCAGCCCGGCTGGAATGCGCCAGGTCCCGGCTTTGGTGGTGTAGGTGTAGGCCGGTTTAAAAGCAAATCCCGGGTCTAGGTCAGACTCTGCCATGTGTTTGTTAGACGCTGGCATCCCGGGGCTGCGACAGCAACGGAAAGCGTTCCGCCACGATGTCACGAACACGCTGCGCGACCGCTTCGATGCTGTCGTTACCGGCGATGCAAGCAATGCGCTGCGGTTCACGCACCGCGATGTCGCGGTAGGCGTCGTGCACACGGCGATAGAACGTCTCGCCTTCCGTCTCGAAGCGGTTTTCGTCTGTTCCAGCAGCTTGGCGATGTAATTGGTTGCGCCCTCTTGCGCGATCGAGCGCTGCCTCTACATCTGGCAGAAGAAGGAAGGTAAGTTGCGGCTGCAGACCATCACACAACGCCTGGTGCAACGCGAGCACGCGTTCCCTGCCCAAGCAACGGCCTCCGCCCTGGTAGGCTTCGCTTGAATCGGTATACCGGTCGCACAGCACCACCCCGCCTGCCGCAAGTGCCGGAAGCATGATCCCGTGAATGGATTGCGCGCGATCGGCAAACATGAGTGCTAATTCTGTCAATGGAGCGACACCACTGCCGGCGGCTGAATCCAGGAGCATGGCTCGGATTTCTTCACCCAGCGGTGTGCTGCCGGGTTGACGCAGCAACACCGGCTCGTGACCCACATTCCGCAGCCATGCCGCCAACAGCCTGAGTTGCGTGGTTTTTCCCGACCCGTCCGGCCCTTCGAACGTGATGAAAGCGCCGCCTGCACCGGGAGCTGTCATGGCTTAAGCTCCGTTTGGAACTCAGCGTGACCTTCGTCCGTGAGCCTGATGTTCAACCGGCCTTCCTGGCCTTCGTTCAGCCAAGGGCCGTTTTGCTGGTGCTCCACGTTCTTCGCATCCACGAACTCGATCTTGACCGGGCCGCTGCCCAGCAGTTTGAAGCGATAAGGAAAGGTCTTTCCTGGAAGCAGCTGCTGCGTACCAAAGCTTGCGTGCGGGTACTCAACCTCGATCACATTGACCGCTGCGGTGCCGTCGTTCGTTACCGTCGCCTGGATATAGTGCGAGTGACAACCCGCAAGCAGGAGCAGCGAAACCAGGCCGGCCGGATACGAAAAACCGCGCATGGGGAAAGCGTAACAGTAAACAGGCCACGGGCAAGGCGGTGCGCAGGCAGTTACAAGATGCGAGCGCTGAGCACAACCCCGCTGGCGCCATCATGCAACATGATCGGAAATGCGATGACGCTCCAGGTGGATGTTCCTGGGTCACGAGTTTCCTCCTGCATGAGACCGCGCCGGGTGCGATCGATGTACGTCTCGCGCGTGGTTGCGACAGACTGGATGACCTCACGCCAGTCGCGCGTTGCGCTGCCCATTTCTTCGAAGAAACTGCGCCCGGCAAACCACTCCTTCGGCTTGCCGAAGTAGGCAGCCGCGCTGTCATTCACGTAGTGCCAGCACCCGTCGACATCGAGTATCTGCACTAGCACATCGATACCAATCGCCATAGCAATGCGGTTATAGTAAAACTCCCGCGCATCCACCACGACCGGTTCGCCACGCCGCTTCGCCTCTAGCCCGCGCAACGCACCGAGCAGATCGTCGATGGAACTGTGCCCCTTCAGCAGGTGCATATCCTCGACCCCACCAAATCGGCGTTCGAGCGTGGCGGAAAGGATGATGATAGGGACTGCCGGTCTAACGCGGCGAAGTTTGGTAGCAACTTCTGTTCCGAACT
>CAXTBQ010000031.1:12436-36221 GCA_964242065.1 uncultured Terriglobus sp.
GGCCCAAATGGTAATCAAGCACCGCAATATCAGTGCCGTCCAGGAGTTCTTCCGCCTCCTCGATGGTCCCCGCGGTCAGCGCCTCATAGCCGTTTTGGCGAAGCACAGCCGAACGCAGCAAGAGATTTGCGGGATCGTCGTCAAGCAGAAGCACCCGCACCATCTCAGGCGAGCTTGTACCCTCTGCAGCTCCCGTGCTTTCTGTGCCGTGTTCGTCCATCTTGAAGTTGTGATGCGGCCTGCAGGATGAGGGTCAACCTTCCGGAACAAACCTCACCGCTTTAGGCCGAGAGCCGCCTTCACCGCACGCAGGTCACGCAGCATATCCGGCAGGCGTGTCTGTACGGCAACGGTGCGTAGCCACTGACGATTGTCGAGCGCGGGATAGCCAGAGAAGATGGCGTTAGCGGGTACGTCGTTCGGTACACCGCTTTGCGCGGTGACTACCGCGCCATCGCCGATGCTGCAGTGCCCGGCGACTCCTACTTGACCCGCGAGAATGACTCTGTTGCCTACCACGGTGGATCCTGCAAGACCCACCTGCGAGCAAAGCAAGGTGTTCTCGCCCACGGTCGATCCGTGCCCAACCTGCACCAGATTATCGATCTTGGTACCGTTCCCCACACGGGTTTCACCGATGCTTGCCCGATCCACACACGCGTTTGCCTGAACCTCAACACGGTCGCCCAGCACGGCTGGCCCGGACTGCAGAATCTTGGTCCACTCACCACCTGCTTCCCGGGCGTACCCGAAACCGTCTGCTCCGATCACGGCGCCATTTTGCAACACCACGTCATCCCCCAGGCGGCAAAACTCGCGCACCACAGCGTGTGCGTGCGCAAAAAAACGGTCTCCGATGCTTGCCCCTCGATAGATCACTGTATGTGGCAGCAGAACGGCTCCAACGCCGATGCGAACCTCAGGACCTATCACGACATATGCCCCAACGTGCGCATCCGGGCCGATCACAGCAGAACCGTCGATGACTGCTGTGGCATGTACCCCCGGCAAGTAAAGCAGCGGAGTGTGAAACATCCTGATGGCTTGTGAGAAAGCACGGTAGCAGTTTGCAACGCGCAGTGTCGCCGTACCCTTCAGGACGGGGAAGTCAGGCTCGACCAGCACCGCACCGGCTCGGGTAGTCTTCGCAAGGGGAGCATACTTTGCATTCGCCACAAAACTCAGCTGGTCGGGCCCAGCTTGTTCCAGACCAGCAACTCCCCTGATTTCTACATCGCCGTCGCCGTAGAGTTCTGCCCTAAGTTCTGTCGCGATCTGTGCAAGTCTCATGGTGTCGCGCCTCACGTCTACGGGTGCTTGCCTGCGTCATCCTTGAGCAGCATGGTAACGGCCTCCTGTGCCGAAGGCACACTGGGCAGCAGTGTCACGTCTGACGCTTCCAGTGTGGAATGGTAAGGAACCGTCTTGACCATCAGTTCGCGTAGCAGCACGTTGATGTCGATGTGCGAGTAAGCGTAGTGACCTTCACCAACGGGATGTTGCTCGTACACCAGGCTCCCGCCCGCATAGACTCGCGCAAGCAATCCGAGCGCCAGGTTCAAATTACGAATCACATGGATCTCGATGCGAAGCACATGGTGAGTAGCCGCGTCCATCCACATGCGGCCGTCAATACCAGTGAGCAGGCTTTGCGCTGTGCTGGACGGACGGAAACCTTCGCGTGGGGTGAAATCCACCACGATCTGCCGGACGGGGAACTGCGCGAGTTGCGGTTGCTCCGGCACCAGAGTGTAAGTCATGGCATCGGGCATAGCACTGATCAGTTCACCCGCATAGCGATCAGAGTTCTCATTGGCCCTGTGCCGCTTATCCAATGCCTCTGAGGTGATGAGACGCAGCCTCTGCTGCTCCGCGCCGTCTTCCTCCGTTGTCAACGGCCGGCCCTTGCGCTCCAGGGTTCGAGCGATGTTGCCGTCTTTACTCTCAACCAGGTCCCTCAGACTGTCTTCTTTGGTATCGACGCGGTGAAGGCGGTAACGAACGGCCCAGCCATGATGCTGCATGTCTTCCATCTGATTCTTGGCCGCGTCCCTGATAAGTGCGGCGGGAGCAGGGATCGCATCGGGCTTCTGCGCGGGAAGGCGGACTGAAAAGGACAGAAGGAAGGTAAGTGTTGCTGCCGATCCTGCAAACCATGTGTGCGCAACAGGGATCATGCGCAACAGGATACCGCCATCGTAGACTCCCGCACCTTCTGCCCCGTGCGCATTTGGATGCTCCCGCATTGCCTGCTTGCCGGTGCTTCATTAGACTCAGCGTGAGCGTAGTCAGGAGCGAGCAGGATGGCGGCAGAGGGTTCCACAATTTTAGGTAAATCGATCACAGTGCGCGGAGAGATCGTTGGGTCCGAGGATTTGACGATTGACGGCCAGGTAGCCGGCACCATTTCACTCACAGAAAGCCGCCTGACCGTTGGAGCAAACGCAAAGGTCCTTGCAGACCTGCAGGTTCATGACGCGGTCATCGTTGGCCACTGTGAGGGTGTGACTACCGCGAGCGGCCGCGTGGAACTGCGCAAAGGTGGTGTGCTGCTGGGCGATCTCACCGCGGCGCGGCTTTCCATTGAGGATGGCGCGACCATGCGTGGGAAAGTGTCGCTTACCGGCAGCAAAGAATGATTGGCCGCTCGCGTCAAAGCGCATAAGGGGGCAGCGTGCGTCTGTTTGGTGGAAGTGAAGCTCGGAACGCCGCGGCTAAGGTGAACGCCCGTGTTCCGCGCGTCTCCAGCGGGTGGGCTGCCCTGCTGAAGAGCCTCCGCGAAAGCGAAGGGCTCCGCATTCTCGACATCGGGCCCACGTCCTCGAGCAACATCAACTTTCTCACAAGCCTCGGCCATAGCGTTTACATGGCGAACCTGGTGAGCGAGCTGACGAATCCGGAGTGGCGCACAGAGCCGGATGAGGGCTTTCCCGTTAACAGGTTCCTTGAGGAGAACCTGAACTTCAGTGGAAGACGGTTTGACACCGTGCTTTTCTGGGATACCGGCGACTATCTTCCTCAAACGCTGCGTGAGGCCGTCGTTGGCCGCCTGCATGAGGTGATAGAGCCGGGCGGCCAGTTGCTGGGTTTCTTCCATATCAAGGCGGAAGGCGAACTCCACCGTTATCATCTGCGCGATGACGGACAAGTGGACGTTCAGTACGTGAGCGATCTCAACACAGGTGAAATCCTGAACAACCGCCAGATCGAGAAGCTATTCACCAACTACGGAGGGCACCGCTTCTTTCTTGCAAAGGACAACCTTCGAGAAGTTCTCGTAAAGCGGTAGCACGGAAGGTGCTGTTCATACCTTCCGTCTTGATCCCTGCCGCGACCGCCGTTTTAGGCCTCCTTGCGCCGCTCTGCCCAGCGGCGTTTCTGTGCGTCCGCGATGCGCTTCCGTGCCTCCGGGCTCAGATTCCGCTGTTTGCGCCCTGTGGGTGCCGGCTTGGTCGCGAACTGACCGGAGAGTGACTTCCGTGGCCTTCCGACACCCCGTTTGAGGGTTGGTATGCCATTTCCTGAGCCAGCCAGCAGGGCACGGGCCTGCTGTAGCTTAGCGATCTGTGCATCAATCTCGGCAAGGATGCGCGTAACTTCCAAGGTATTCCCTCCAGATGAAACTACTTTTAGGTTGTTGTGTTTGCAAGCAGTTTCACCGAGCCGTGTAGCTCTTGAGGGATAGAACTCGAACTCGGTACGTTGATAAAGATGTTTCTGATACTAAATTGTTGTTTCACCAGAGGAACTATTTGTGGTAACCAGCGAATATCCGGGCCTTTCGTCGTAGGTCTCGGCAAATCTGGACACACCACCCAGGCCATGTCGATGCGTTTGTTCCTCGATGCTCACGTGCAGTCGCTGCACGGTGTTTGACTTATCCGTGGCGTACTCAATGGCAAGCCGCTCCAGGGCATAGGTCACAATGTCAGAGTGGTGCAGATCTTCCATGTCAGGATCACGCCGCAGATTGAGCCACAGCCGGTGTACTAACTGAACGTCACTCGCCGGGATGGCCGGCGCATGCGGCCCGATGTGAAAGCTCTCCACCTCACCCGATGCCGGTACCACGTAGAAGGTGAACTGCCGCTTCGGTTCCGGCAGTGCTTCCCACGCCTGTCCCACGTGGTAGGCCTGTTCCTGCGCCGTGAGCTTGGTCGAGAGACCGGCCACGACTGCAGCAACATCGAGCGAGTTCGCGGTACGAACGATCGCCGCGAAAATGTCGCCCGCAGGAACAACGACAAGGCCGATGTGCTTTCCGAAGCTTTCCGCGACGGAGACAGCCTTGGTAAACAACATTTGCTCGTGCTCGCTAAACAACTGTTCGGACGCGTCGACGTACTCCGGTCCGCCCGCGCCCATCATGCGAGCGGCCAGCACGACCAGGTCCTGGTCTTCCGTATCCGTTCTCGCAAGCGCCCATTTTAGTGCGTGCGGTGTGCTCGCATCCCGCATGGTTACGAGCACTCCACCGGAGCGGATCGCGAGGTCATCCCGGCCGACTTCCTCCGAGTGCTGGAGTTGGAAGTGTTCCTTCATCTGCCGTTCCGTTGTTTTATGACGCCGCTTGTTGTCCCGCTCGGAAAGGCTGAAGATGGCGAAGAATGCCACTGCGAAAACGACTCCGCTGACTGTTGCCACGGATTTAGTGAATAGGTTTACGACCGCCGTGGTAAGCAACACCAGGAAGACGCAGAACAGCCCAATGGGTAGCTCGGTGTTGCCAATGCGAAGGTTGAGCGGCGTCTTTGCTCCGCGTTCTCCCTTGTACTTCCAGCGCAGCACCAGCATGGCCAGCGCATTGAAGGTGAAGCTCCAAATCACGCCAAATGCATACGCCTCGCCGATGACAATAACGTCGCCGCGTGTAAGCAGGATCACCAAGAGCTGAATGCCAGCGACCAGGTTCACGATCCGGTAGCTCGTGCCGAAGCGCCGCATCGGCTTGCGGAACCAGTCGGTCAGGACACCATCCTCTGCAACGCGCATGAGAACGCCGGTTGAACCCACAATCGCGGTGTTCACCGCTCCGCCTAGAATAAGAAAGCCCACCAACACGACAAACACCCGGAACACAAGACGCGCCGCCAGCGGACCAACCATGTACATGGCTGTTCCAGCGATCAGGTTGTCGCGGTAAACACTCACCCGCACGCTGTCAGGGATCAACATCACGGCTAATAGCGAGCCAATCCCTGTGAAAATGGCGCTGTAGATGGCAATGACCAGGGCGGCCCGCTTCAGGTTCTTGAGCTTTGGATGTTCGATTTCCCGGTTCACCTGCGCCAGTGATTCCTCACCACTCATGGCCAGCACGGAGTGGCCGAAGGCCATAAGGATTCCGAACAGTCCCAGGTTGCGGGCAAAACTCGTACCCTTAAGAAAACCGAGCGCGTCGGGAGAGAACCTCAGGTTGGAAGGCGTAGGCAGGGGAGGCAGGTGAGCGCCGATGTGTCCGACACTGAACAATCCCCATCCGAGAAGAATTACCACCATAATGGTGGTGATCTTCATGATGGTCAGTGCCTTCTCGCTTGATTCCTCAATCCCTTTGATGTTCTGCCACCAGAAATAAAGGGTGATGAGGACGGCAATAAAGGCTGAGGTGTGATTAACGTTGAACTGTTTTACCTGCCCCAGGCTGTTCACACTGAGCGCGTGGAATCGAGCGCTGTTCGAGGCTTGTACCAGAAAGCCGTTGAGCATGCCGACGATGTATTGGCCGGCAGACACGCCCGAGATCGGTCCAGTAAGCACATAGTCGAACATCAGTGCAGACACGCTGATCTTTGCGAACGTTCCCCCGAGTGCTTCCTTCACAATGCGGTAAACACCGCCGCGTGTGTACATGGAGCAGCTTTCCACGTAAACCGCGCGCACCGCATAGGCGAAGAGTACGACCGCAAGGATGAGCCAAGGAGCAGACTTGCCCACGGCTTCTTCCGCAATGCCTCCTGCATAGAAGGCAGACGATCCCAGATCGTTCAGCACAATGGCCGCTGCCCGCCAAAAAGAAATGAACGTCAGCATCACGGAAGATGCAACGACCAGGCGGACTCTGCTGGACTGGGGCGGTGCGGGTGTGCGTTTCAACGCCATGTGCTTGGAAAGGCATCCTGCTTGCCGACCGTCATAGGTCGCACAAGATAGGAACGCCCAGCGGTGAGTCTAAAGGCATCGCAGGTGAGAGTCAAACGTCAGCTCAGCCCATCCGTAGAGGCCTCTTCCGTCCCGCTGTCAGACAGAAAGTCAGCCAGGTCATGGGTAAGCGTGATGGCCACTAACATGGCTGAACCGGCCATTCCAAGGAGAAACAGCGGCACGAGCAGATGCGAGAGCACGCGCATGAACAAAGAGAACACCCTTCGATTGTAAGCGCGTCACGCTCGCCTGAACAGGGGTGCTAGACTCCACGCGATGCAGACCCTCTCCTGGCGAACGGCTTTCCTCCTCGTGCTTTCCAGCGTTTTACAGGTTCTCTGCTTCCCCGTGGCGGGTCCGCTGCCTGCTGTGCGTGCGTGCCTCGCCTGGCTCGCCCTGGTGCCATGGCTGTGGGTCCTGTTACCCGGGCGGCAGGTATCGCTGCGCAGGGCAGCGGCTATAAGTTATGGGTGTGGCGTGCTGTGGTACCTGGGCACTTGCTACTGGGTGTACGCCACCATGCACGTGTATGGCGGCCTTTCAGCGGCCATGTCGGTACTTGCACTCGTGCTGATGTGTCTCTATCTCGCGGTGTACCACGCCATGTTTGGCGCTTTGCTCGCAGTGGTCGCACGAAAAGGTCGCGGATTGGCGTTGGCCATGGCACCGCTGCTGTGGGTCGCTGTGGAGTTGGCCCGTGCCCGCATCACCGGCTTTCCATGGGAACTCTTTGGCTACTCACAGGTTGGGAACTCTGTCCTTACGCGGCTCGCCCCCGTTGCGGGCGTGTTTGGTTTGAGCTTTGTCCTGGTGGCAGTGAATGCCGCCGTTGCAGGGGTGCTGGTGTTTCCCGGCCGCCGCCGTTCGGCGGTCGTCGCGCTGGCGGCCGCCGTGTTTGCCGCTGCCGTCGGGAATGCAGGCGCGCATCTCCAACCTCCTCCCCAAGTGGGATCGCAGAAGGCCGTGCTGCTACAACCCAATCTTCTGGTGGGAGCAGGTGCGGAATACGATTTGAATACGCTGGCTTCTTCCTCAGTAACTCTGACGCTGCAAGCTTCGGCAAACGACCAGACGCCAACCGCGGTCGCGCTGTGGCCTGAATCGCCTTCGCCTTTCCAGACAGACCGCTCCACATTTAGCGCCAGTGCGGCCCAACTGACGGATAAGTTGCATGCCCCACTGATTGCAGGCGCTGTGGGAGTCGATCAGGAGCGAGGCCGCTCCCAACTTTTCAATTCTGCCGTGCTATTCGTGCCCGGTGTGGCAGGTCCTGCACGTAGATACGACAAGATCCACCTCGTACCCTTTGGTGAGTTTGTGCCCTACAAAGAGCTTTTCGCATTCGCGAGCGGGCTGACGCAAGCGGTGGGTACGTTTGATCGCGGAACCAGCCGGCAGCCGTTGCTCGCACAGAACCGCCGCTATGGGGTTTTTCTCTGCTACGAGTCGATCTTTGGCGATGAGGTGAGGCGCTTCGCGAACAGCGGCGCCGAAGTTCTGGTCAACCTATCCGATGACGGCTGGTACGGGGATAGCAGCGCGCCCTTTCAGCATCTGGACATGGCGCGGATGCGAGCCATCGAGAACCACCGTTGGCTCTTACGAGACACAAATAGCGGTGTGACTGCGTCCATTGATCCGTATGGCCGGGTTGTGGAGACCATGCCGCGGCACCAGCGTGGAGCGGTTGCCGTGCACTTCGACGATCTCACGGATACCACCTTCTACACCCGTCACGGTGATCTGTTTGCTTACTTCTGCTCGGCAGTCGCAGTGGTGCTCGTCCTTTGGTCATGCATCAGCAGCCCCGGCCGGCAGGCGTAAACTGATAACTTATGTTGACTGATCTTGAATATGCCTACTCCCCGGTTCGCGACCGTGTTCGTGATCTGCGGGAGTATCTTTGACTCGCCCACTCTGACAAAGCAACTAGCTGCCGTTGAGGCGCAAATCGCAGAGCCTGCGGTGTGGGCCGATGCTGCACGCTCGCAGCCGCTCATGCGCGATCGCAAGCGGCTGGAGACGCTGCTTGCGGACGACGCGGAACTTGCTCGGCTGGCGGAAGAAGTGGAAGCCTACTTTGAACTTGCGCGTGAGGGCGAGGCCGTCGAGCCTGAGCTGACTCAAGCCATCGAAGCCGTCAACCGCTTCGTGGAGCAGTTAGACGCGCGCACCATGCTGTCTCAGGAGAGTGACCCGCTCAATGCCATCGTTACCGTGCATCCCGGCGCGGGCGGAACGGAAAGCCAGGACTGGGCCGAGATGCTTATGCGCATGTATCTGCGATGGGCTGAACGGGAAGGCTTCAAGACCGAGATCAATGAGATTCAGGATGGTGACGAAGCCGGTATCAAGTCTGCCACGTTCACCATCGCTGGCGAGTTTGCGTATGGCTTGCTCAGCGGCGAAACCGGTGTACACAGGCTGGTGCGCATTTCGCCGTTTGATTCCGCCAAGCGCCGGCATACTTCCTTCTCGTCGGTGTTTGTTTCTCCAGAAATTGACGACAGCATCGTCATCGAGATCAAGCCGGACGAACTGAGGATTGACACCTATCGGTCAGGCGGGAAGGGCGGTCAGCACGTGAACACCACAGACTCGGCAGTGCGCATTACTCACTTGCCCACGGGCATCGTTGCGGGATGTCAAAACGAGCGTTCGCAGCACAAAAATCGCGAAAAAGCGATGAAGATGTTGCGTTCGCGACTGTACGAGTTTGAGCTAGATAAGAAGAAGGCGGCATCGAAGAAGTTGGAGGACTCAAAACTGGACATCAACTTTGGGTCGCAGATCCGCTCGTACGTCCTGCAGCCGTATCGCATGGCAAAAGACCTGCGTACGCGGGTGGAGGTGGGCGATGTGGACCGCGTGCTCGACGGCGACTTGCAGCCGTTTATACGGGGCTTTCTCAAGATGCGCCGGGAGGGTGGACAGCCTTCTGCAGTGGCAGACGAAATCGAATGACATCGCCTTTGAGATGAACAGATGGCTCTTTCCACGACGATAACCTACCAGGCTCCAGTTCCCATGCTGCGCGTGTTCGATGTGGAAGCCTCTTCGGCTTTTTACAAAGAGGTGCTCTGTTTCGAGCAGACCGCGATTTCTGAAGGAGATGACGGGGAGAGCGGCCGCCCGGTGTGGGCACTGTTACGCACAGGCGATGTGACGCTTATGCTCAGGAGCGCCTACGATGAGGGCCACAGACCCGCGCAGGCGGACGCCCAGCGGGTTTTGTGGCACGGCGATGTTGTGCTCTACCTGCTGTGCCCTGACCTGGAAAAGCTCTGCGCCCGGCTGCGCGAATTCGGTGTGACAACCATTCAGGGTCTGGAGCCGTTCCCGGAGATGGACCAGGTTCTGATTACCGATCCGGATGGGTTTGTGCTGTGCTTTCATAAGCATTCGGGCGAGCCGGCGTTTGCATGAACCGGCAGCTTCTTCGCCGCATCGTATGAGGCATGGCAGACAACGGGGACTTCGCTCCGCTTCGGCAGCAACTGCATGCGTTACTACGAGGCGGTGAAGCGCACGTCACCTTTGATGATGCTGTGGCAGATCTGAAGCTGGAGCTACAGGGCAGTGTTCCTGCCGGTCTACCGTACTCGCCCTGGCTGTTGCTGGAGCACATGCGCAGGGCTCAGGAAGACATCCTTCGCTTCAGTGCAAATGCTGATGGTAAGTACCAGCCGATGAAGTGGCCGGACGACTACTGGCCGCATCAACCCGCTCCGCCGGAGCCTGAGAGCTGGCACCATTGCGTGGAAGCAATCCAGCGCGATCGGGCTGATTTCGAGCAAATGCTGCAGACGGGCGATCTGTTCGCGCCATTCTCATGGGGAGAGGGCCAGAACCTCTTGCGTGAAGCGCTGCTGATCGCAAGCCACCAGAGCTATCATCTGGGCGAACTGATCGTGACGCGTCGTCTGCTCGGTGCATGGGAGCCGAAGGCCGGCCATCGATGAACGAGCGCGACGTGATGCAGAGGATGCTGGACGCCTCCACCTTGGCGGTCGTCGGTCTGTCAGACAATCCAACCAGGCCGAGCTATTACGTTTCGGCTTACCTACAGAGCGTCGGCAAACGCATTCTGCCAGTGAATCCTGCTATTCCGAAAGTACTTGGCGTGAAGTGCTACGGCTCCTTGCGTGATTTGCCGTTGAAGCCCCAAGTCGTTAACGTTTTCCGCCTGCCAGGTGCCATCCCGGCGGTGGTTGAGGAAATGATCGATCTCGGACTTACCGATCTGTGGGTGCAGTCGGGTATTGTGAACGCTGAAGCAGCGGCAAAGGCCGAAGCGCATGGCATCGCCGTGGTGATGGATCGCTGCATGATGGTGGAGCACCGGCACAGGATGCGGGGTGCCTAAAATGAAAGCAATGACCTCTCTCCGTAAATGGTCCGCTGCGCTGCTGACGATCTTCCTGATGCCGGGCCTGCATAGCCAGGTCGGCACGGTGCTGGGCAACGGTGGTCCCGGGCCGGTCAAGGCACAACACCTGACCGTCGAGATGGTGAGCGCCGGACCGGCCATTGCACTGGGTGGTCGGCAAACCTTGGGCTTCGTCTTCTCTATGGAACAGGGCTGGCATGTGTATTGGCGCAACGCCGGTTATGCAGGATTCCCGCCCAAGGTCAAATGGACGCTGCCCCAGGGCATCACGGCGGGGCCGCTGCAGTTTCCGGCACCCGATCGTCTCCCGCTACAGGACACGGTGGACTACGGCTACGAAGATTCCATTGCCTATCCTGTGACAGTCACCGCCGACCCAAAGGCGAAGCCGGACAAAGCAGGCACCGCGCACCTGGTAGCCAGCCTGAACTGGCTGGTGTGCAAAGAAACCTGCATTCCGGGCAAGGCGGACCTCCAACTTGACCTGAAACTAATGCCCGCGGGAACAGCAGTAAGCCACGAGGGGGAGCAGGTGGGCGCGCTTGGCTCCGCTCTGAAGCAGTTGCCCAAATCCCTGCCCGCAAGCTGGAAGCTGCTGGCACAAAGCAACGGCAACAGGCTTGCCTTGACGGCCATTACAGGCAGCGAGGTGAAGGATGCAGAGTTCTACCCAATGGAACCAGACACGGTCGCCGACATAGGCGAGCAACCGATCGACCTCTTGCCGGACGGTGTACGCGTTTTTCTGCAGAAATCTCCTGCTGCCAAAGCCGCCCCTGCTTCGTTGCACGGCTTGCTCAAATTCTCCGCGGAAGAGAGTTATGAGATCGACGTGCCGGTGGTGCCGGCCCCTGCCTTGGCGGTGGAGCCGCCAACCCAACAGAAAGCGAGCGGTACATCGGCCGCAGGTGTTACAGCGCTCACCGCAGTCCTGCTTGCTTTTGTCGGAGGCATGCTGCTCAACCTGATGCCGTGTGTGTTTCCCGTGCTGTTCTTGAAAGCCTTATCGCTGCTGCAGACTTCCACAGAGGAGCGTCACCGGATCCGAACACATGGCCTGGCTTACACGGCAGGCATCGTGGCGTCGTTCTGGTTGGTGGTTGCCGTGCTGCTTGTGCTGCGGGCCGGTGGACGGCAATTTGGCTGGGGTTTCCAATTGCAGTCGCCCGGTTTTGTGGCGGTGCTGGCGCTGTTCCTTTTCTTCTTTGCGCTATCGCTGGCCGGCATGTTTGACTTCGGTCTTTCGCTGACCAGTGCAGGCGGATCGCTGGCGCAGAAGGGAGGGTACTCCGGCAGCTTCTTTACCGGCGTGCTTGCCACCGCGGTGGCTACGCCGTGCGTGGGGCCGTTTATGGGTGCGGCTATTGGCTTTGCTCTCGCCCAGCCCGCAATCATCACCTTCCTGGTATTCACATCACTGGCCCTTGGGCTTGCGGCACCGTACATGGTGCTGAGCCTGCAGCCTGCCTGGGTTCGGCTGCTGCCAAAGCCGGGCGCGTGGATGGAATTGTTGAAGCAGATCACGGCCCTGCCGCTCTTTGCGACCGTCATCTGGCTGGTGTACGTCTACGGCCTGCTGTTTTCCAGCGGCGGCACGTCCGAGGCCTTTGGGCGCATGGCCTGGCTCCTGGCTGGGCTGTTGCTGATTGCGATCGCTGCCTGGACGCTAGGCCGCTGGCCGGTGCGCCGCGGCAGCACCATCGCTGCGGTTGTGCTGGCAATTTGCGCGGTTGCGCTGCCCCTCTCGGCTGGCAGAAGGAGCGCTACGGAGACAGCCTGGCAGCCGTTCTCAGCAGATGCGGTCAAGCAGGCGCGCGCAGGTGGCAAGGCGGTATTCGTTGATTTCACAGCGGCGTGGTGCCTGAGCTGCCAGGTGAACGAGCGCATGGTGCTCAAGTCTGCCGACGTCCAGAAGGAGTTCGCAGGAGGCAACGTGGTGCCCATGCGTGCCGACTGGACCCAGTACGACGAGAAGATTACGCAGGCGCTGCAGGCCGTGGGCCGCAGCGGCGTGCCCACCTACATCATCTATCCCGCTGACACAGCCGCGCCAGCAGACGTCTTGCCGGAGGTCCTCAGCAAGGGAGTGGTGCTGGAAGCGATGCGGAAGGACATCAAGCATTAGGGCAACCCCTTTGAAACCGGACCTAAGCTTTGTTGGGCCTCTGCTCGCGCAGCCTGCCAATCTCCTCCATTCGCTGTGCAAGCTGCCGCTCTCTACCCTGGTTTGTCGGGCGGTAGTAGCGGCGGTCCTTCAGTTCGTCGGGCAGGCACTGCATTGCGGCTACCTTGTCAGGCAGATCGTGCGCATACTGGTAGTCGCGTCCATAACCAAGATCCTTCAGCAGCCGTGTCGGCGCGTTCCGCAGATGAAGCGGTACCGGCTGTGCGCCCGTGGCATCCACGTCTGCTCCCGCCTCGTTGAGGGCGACGTACACAGCGTTTGATTTGGGTGCCAGAGCCAGGTAGACGACAGCCTGTGCCAGCGCGAGTTCGCCCTCCGGTGAGCCCAGCAGGTGCATCGCCTGCTGCGCTGAGAGCGTGAGGTTCAACGCCTCCGGTGCCGCGAGCCCGATGTCTTCCACGGCCATACGCACAACGCGGCGCGCGATGTACATGGCATCCTCTCCCGCCTGCAGCATGCGGCGCAGCCAGTACACGGCGGCATCCGCGTCGGAGTTACGCACACTCTTGTGCAGGGCAGAGATCAGGTCATAGTGCTGTTCGCCGCTCTTGTCATAGAGCAGGGTACGCTGCTGAAGAGCCTCGCCCACGACCTCGCGCCTCAGTAGCGTTTCTCTGCGGCCGGCCAACAGCCGGCCCGCCGCTTGTAGTGCGTTCAATGCATAGCGTGCATCCCCATTACAGAAGGCCGCGATGCTGTCGAGTGCACCTTCGTCTGCGTTGATCTCTAGCCCACCCAAGCCACGTACCTTGTCGTGGAGCGCATCTCTAAGCAGAGAGACAATGTCTTCGTTTCCGAGCGACTGCAGCACATACACGCGACAGCGTGAGAGCAGTGCAGCGTTGATCTCGAACGAAGGATTCTCCGTAGTCGCGCCGATCAGGCGCAGTGCGCCGCGCTCCACATAAGGCAGAAAGGCATCCTGCTGCGCCTTGTTGAAGCGGTGGATCTCATCCACGAACAGGATGGTGCGCATTCCGCGCGTTGCTCCGCGCTCCGCATCGGCCATCACCTGCTTGATCTCCTTGATGCCGCTGGTCACGGCGGAGAACTCCACAAAGTTCGCGCTCGTGGTCTTCGCGATGATCTGCGCAAGCGTGGTTTTCCCTGTGCCGGGTGGTCCCCAGAAGATGATGGAACCGGTGTCGCCGCTCTCAATGGCGACGCGCAGCGGCTTGCCCGGAGCGAGCAGGTGCGCCTGGCCGCGAAACTCATCCAGCGTGCGCGGGCGCATGCGCTCCGGCAGCGGTACGTCCGCTCGTGTGGGCTGCACGCCCGGTGGATCGATGGAGTCGAACAGGCTCACGGCAGCGCCCGCAGACGCTGTTGCGAAGCCTCATACAGCAGCAGGGAACCGGCCACGGCGGCGTTCAGACTTTCCGTCGGTCCAGGGGTGGGGATCGTAAGCAGCTCGTCTGCGATGTCGAGCATGGATTGCGATACTCCGGCACCTTCGTTGCCTACGACGATCGCGGTGGTGCCCGAGAGCACTGCCTGGTGTGTGAACGTGCCATCACGCGGCACAGCAGCGAAGATGCGCGCCTGCACTTCGCGCAATGCGGCGAGCAGGGTGTCATCCCAGCCAGGCAGCGGCATGCGGAAAGCCGCGCCGGCCGTCGCGCGCAGGCACTTGCCGTTCCACGGGTCCACGGTGTTCGGCGTCAAGGCCACTGCTGCTGCTCCAAAAGCCTCAGCCGAGCGGATCAACGTTCCGAGATTTCCAGGGTCCTGCAGGCCGTCCGCGACGAGCAGCAGGTCGCCCGTCCGGGGAGCATATGGCTGTTCCGGCTGCTGCAGCGTGGCGGCCATGCCCTGTGCATTCTCCGTAACGGACGCGCTGGCGAAAGCCTCATGCGACAGCACAAGAACCTCGCGCACAGCATCTTCGGGCAAGTCGCCCAGCGCTGCGAGTCGGTCCTCGCGCAAATACAGCGTCTCCAGCAGAAGGCCGCTCGCGACCGCCTCGCGAACCAGGTTCGGACCCTCGATGCCTACCACACTTCCGCGTCGGGAGAGGAGCGCAGCGCGCAGCGCCCGAACGCGCGGATTGGCCTTGCTGGTAATGCGTTCCGGCACTGTGGGACAGTGTACGCCGACGGTGCCCAGCCATCGCACTGCGGCAGGTGGACAGACCGGTGTGCTACCGTGCTGTTTTGAGCCTAGCTGCAGGAGCGTGCATGACCGCGGAGATGTTACGAATTCATCCGGATGAGCCGGAGCCAGACCTGGTGAAGCACGTGGCTCGTTGCCTGGATGGCGGCATGGTGGTGGCATTGCCCACGGACACGTTCTACGGTCTGGCGGTCGATCCCGTGAACCTGAATGCGGTAGAGCAGATTTACGACCTGAAAACACGCGCCAAGCACAAGCCGCTCTCGCTGCTGATCGCCAGCACGGCGCAGGGTTATGAACTTGCCCGCGAACTGGACGGCGCTTTCGACCGGCTGGCGGAAAAGTTCTGGCCCGGACCGCTCACCATCATCGTCAAGGCCGGCTCGCGTTTGCCGCTCCGCGTCACTGCCAATACCGGCAACGTGGCCCTTCGCGTACCCGAAGCACTCATCGCGCGAGCCGTCGTGGAACACCTGGGCCTGCCGATCACGGCCACCTCCGCAAACCTGGCCGGCCAGCCGGAGTGCACCCATGCGCGATGCGTTCGCGAGCAGCTTGGCGATAAGATCCCGCTGATTGTGGACGGCGGCCCCACGGCGCGCTCACAAGCAACGACGATTGTCGATCTGAGCGGCGGCGGCAACGACTGGATGATCCTCCGGGAAGGCGCTATTCCCACGCACGAGATCGCGTTAGCACTGCAGCGATAAAAGAGCACATGGGTAAGGTAAAGCGAACAGCGAAGCGCAGTGGCGGGCATCCGTTCCGCACGCTTTTTGTTGTGTTGCTGCTCGTCCTCGCCGTTTGGTTCGTTAGCCTTTATCTGCGAATCGATCGCGTTGCGCGTGAGGATCAGGCTGCGCCGGCGGATGCCATCGCGGTCTTTGGCGCGGCGCAATACCTGGGGCACCCTTCGCCGGTGTTTCATGCCCGTCTCGATCACGCTCTGTCTCTCTACCGCAAGGGCATTGCGCCCGTCATCATCACGCTCGGCGGAGTGGCGGACGGCCGGACCGGCCTTAGCGAAGGTGGCGTCGGCAGAGATTACCTGCTCGCGCAGGGTGTCCCATTCGACCACATCCTTGCGGAAACGGAGTCGGTCGATACCAAGCAACAGGCCGCTGCACTGGCAGATTTGGCGGCATCGCAGCGGCTGCGTCGGATCGTGGTCGTCAGCGACGGCACGCACCTGTTCCGCATCCGCGCGCTCTGCCAGCGGGAGGGCGTGGACGTGCTCACGTCACCGCGCCCGCCCTTCGGCAACCTGCCGCCGTGGGGCCACTTCACGCGCGTGACGCACGAGATGCTCAGCTACACGTTGTTGAGCCTCCATCTGGAAGGCGAATGGGCGCAACACTGGCTCGAGGGCAGGGAAGAGCTGTAGGCGCTTCCGCTGCACAGACCTCGCCCGAGAGCCGACCCATTCCGTTACAATCAGCCATGGCGGGCACACCAGAGCTTTGCCCATCCGCGGCCACCGCGGAAAGATGCAGGAGCAGCTTTTGTCTCAGGGTCCACGTCAGGGTTTCGCACGCACCGCGCGCGCGGCAGCATGTTCCATCGGTTCTGCGGCATTCGTCGTTCTGTCTGGCTGTGGCAACAATTACCGTCCCGTGGTGAGCGCGATCAACCCTGTAGGACCCGCTTCTCAGCCGACGGTGTATGCCACAGCTATCTCGGATCCAGGCAACGGACAGAACGGACTGATTACGGTCGTTGACGTGTTTGGCGACACGATCATTGCCAACGCTGCGGTCGCTCCGCAGCCTACATACTTGGCCGTTGACGCGCAGGGCCAGGCGTACGTCCTCCACAACAACAGTTCTCTGGTGAATTACTTCACCGCAGCGCCTGGTCTGTTGACCAGCACGGTGCAGCAGTCATCGCTTACGGCAGGCGCAAACCCCACGCAGATCACGCCCACGTCGGGCACCAATCCAATCTATATCATCGAACCATCCCTCAGCAGGGTTGCTGTGCTCACGGGCGGAACGACGCCCGTGTTCCGGCAGGAGTTGCCGGTACCCGCGAATCCGGTGTACACGGTGGGCCTCTCCACTTCGACCCGCGTGTACACGCTTAGCCAGGGCGCGAATCCCGGAACCTCCACGGGCTTTGCTACCGCGATCGAGAACGGTGCCACGAATCCGATTTCCGCCACCATCCCGGTCGGCATTAGCCCCGTCTACGGCGTCGTTACCAATGACAGTCGCCGTGCCTTCGTCATAAACTCCAAAGGCAACGGCGGCACCAACGGTACGGTGAGCGTCATCAACGTGCAGAACAATGCGCTGGACACCACCTTCAACGTGGGACCCAACCCAGTGTGGGCTGACATCTCGCCGGCCGTGAACGAATTAGCCGTGCTGAATGCGGCGAGTGGGACCACGCCGGGCTCACTCAGCATTATCAACATTGCGCTCTGCTCTCAGCTTGCGCTTGCAGACAACTCTGCTTGCAACACCAATAACCCGACGGACTCCGTCTACTTCGGCAATGTGCTCGCAACCGTGCCCGTGGGCCTGGCACCGGTGCAGGTGGCTGTTCTGGCTGACAGGAGCAAGGCTTACGTTGCGAACAGCGGCAGTGGCACGGTGACCGTCGTGGACATGGTGAACATGGTTGCCGTCAAGACAATCACCGTGGGCGGCAAGCTCAACTGGATTGGTGCGGTGGCCGGTTCGCCCACAGGCAAGGTGCTGGTGACGGCTTCCGACACGCAGACGCTCACCATCATCCGTACCGACACCGATGCCGTCACAGCGACGCTGGATCTCCAGGGCAAGGGAGTATCTCTGCGCATCGCGCAGTAAGTCTGTTCAAAAGAACAGAAGGGGTGGGAACCTAGGTTCCCACCCCTTCTGTTCTTATTGCGGAGGCGCGAAGAGCCGGCCCGCCGAAATGGCTAGCTTGGCGTAGCGGAGCCGCCGTCGTCTTCCATGGTGACGCCGAAAGTGCCCGCCACAACACCTTTGGGCAGCGATGGCAGTATGACGCTGGCGTAGCCTCTCGCATCCGGCTTGAACGTGCCGGCGGGGATCGGCTTGGCCGCTTTGTCAGCGGGAATCAACCACAGTTCATACGTCTTGTTTGCAGGCAGCTTTTCCAGATCGTTTCCCTGAAAAATGACGGAACCGCTCTCGGCCAAGTAAGAGACCCGGGCTGAAGGCGCAGGCGGTGTGGCTTGCGCCGTAAGAAGAAAGCGTTGCGAGGCGCGGGAACGAAGCGTCTCGAAAACGAGTTCTGCGCGCGCTGACTTCTCGGTAGCTTCCGCAAGCTGTGCCTGCACCTGAGAGGCTTCCATGCGCGCGCCGGCCACAGCTTGACCCAGGTTTGAGGATCGCCGGTGGTACGTCCAGGTGGTGAAGGCAAGCCCAGCCGCAACAGCCCATCCGGCCCAGGGCAGCAAACGTGCGAAGAAGCCGCGGCGCGGCTCATTGTCTTCGTAGATATGTCCGAGCCGGGGAACTTCGCTGCCCGGGGTGTAGCGGTCCCCGTCCACCTGGGCAGCCAGCGCCGCCGCGGCAGGTGCAGTCACGCGGTCCGTCTCCGCTCCCGGCATCGTCGCAGCCGTTCGCCTTTCGCGGGCCACCTGGTTCAGCAGGCGCTGCCGTGATATTTCCGGCGGAGTGTGTGCTTCTGCTGAAAGTGCCAGCAGCGCAACGTCTCTGCGAACGTTCAGCAGCTCTGCTCGAGCCTCAGACGAACGCTGCAGAAAGTCCTCCAGCCGTCTGCTTTCTTCCGGCTCCATCAGATGCATGGAGTACAGGTAAAGATCTTCCGCGGTAAAGGTGGCCTCGCTCACGGCTGCATCGCCTTTCTGAGCACCAGCAGCGCCGTGCGAATGCGGGTTTTTACGGTCCCCAGCGGGTCACCTGTGAGTTCAGCGATTTCTGTGTGCGTCAGGCCGTCAAAGAAGGCCATCTCGATGACTCTCCGCTGCTCGGCTGGCAGATTGGCGATGACGCCGCGTGCCCGCTCCATCATCAGCGACCGCTCTGATTCCTCTGCCAGGTTCAGGGGCGACGCCAAGGTCATTTCCGCGATCTCGTCCGAAGGCTTGCGCCGGCGCAGACTGTCGATCGCACGGTTTCTGGCAACCACGGCGAGCCACGGACCAAGTGATCCACGACTTGCGAGGAAGCTCTCGGGTTTGCGCCAGATATGCATAAACGTTTCCTGAAGAACATCCTCAGCCGTGCTTGGATCGCGCAAAACGCGTAATGCCACCGAGTACACGAGTTTGGAGTAGCGGTCGAACAGCACCGCCATGGCAGATTCATCTCCCTGCTGGATTAGGCTGAGCAGCCTGCCGTCTTCCGTGGGCGGCAATGCTCCCATCTCTCTGGCAAAGGAACGTGAGAAGCTCCCGTGTGGATTGGAAGCGTTCTCGCCGGAATCAAAGGACACGTCAGGATTTGCCATAGTTTTGATGCAGGATGAACAACGGTTTCTACCGCGAGTAATCACTCCAGGGTTACTGATTTTCGAGTAGCTGCAGTCTACTCTCAATGTGTAACGCGATGTAAGTCCCTGCAAAGGGGACCCGATGTAAGTCCCCGCAGAAGGAACTTCAAGACGGACGCATGGGCAAACTTCGGCTCGACAAACTGATGCTGGAGCGCGGCCTGGTACCGTCGCGCGAACGGGCGGCAAGCCTCATTCTCGCAGGGCGCGTGCTTAGCAACGAACAGAAGATTACCAAGGCCGGCACATCCGTGCCCGTGGATGCCTCTCTTCGCATCCTTGGAGAGGACCCTCCCTTTGTAAGCCGTGGCGGCCTTAAGCTGCAGGCTGCGGTGCAGCGATGGAACATCGACCTTGCAGGTCGCGTCTGTGTGGATATTGGTGCTTCCACCGGCGGCTTTACGGATTGCATGCTGCAGGCCGGCGCGGCAGGTGTTGTCGCTGTGGATACCGGCTACGGCCAGATGGCGGTCTCGATACGAGATGATCCGCGCGTCCGGCTGCTGGAACGCACCAACGCCAGGTTGCTCCCAGCGGGTGCGTTGCGGATGGAAGCAGGGAAAGTCACATCCCCCGCAAGCCCTACTTTTTTCTCGATGGACGTGTCGTTCATCTCCGCCACGCTGGTGTTGCCTGCTGTGGTTTGCGCTCTTGCCGATGCCGGCCAGGCGTGGTCAGGCGAGGGCGTGGTGCTGGTAAAGCCTCAGTTTGAAGCGGGCAGGCAGTGGGTTGGTAAGGGTGGCATCGTACGCGATCCCCAAGCTCACGCTCTAGCCGTGGAGCGTGTCCGGTCTGCTGTTGCAGACCTCCATGGGCGCACCCTCGACGTTGTGGAGTCGCCCATTACCGGCTCCGAGGGAAACCACGAGTTCCTGCTCTGGTGCCGCTTCTAATCGCACCGTAGGTACACTGTATGCATGCCGCATATCGCAGTCATCTCCAAGCCTCAGAAGCCGGAACTCGCGACGATCCTGGCGGAGCTGCTTGGCTGGCTGCGGCAGCACGGTTACACTCCGGCCCTGGATGAGACGAGCGCAGCTTATGTGAGCGAGCAGGGAATTTCGCGAAATGCCATGCCCGCGCTTTGCCCGGAACTGGTCATCGTCCTGGGGGGCGACGGCACACTACTTTCCGCTGCGCGATCCTTCGCCAAGACAGACACACCGATTCTCAGCGTCAACCTTGGTTCGTTAGGGTTCCTAACGGAAGTGCCGCTAGCGGAGTTGTACCAGACGCTCGAAGCCTGGCAGGAAGGATCGTGCAGCGTGGACGAACGCAGCATGATGCACGCGGAACTGCTGCGCGAAGGGGAAAAATTTCAGTGCTGGGATGCGCTAAACGACGTTGTCATCTCCAAAGGCGCGATTGCCCGCATGGGCGAGTACGTCATCGAACTGGGCGACCAGGTAATCGCAAGCTTCCGCGCGGACGGCATCATCGTGTCCACACCGACCGGCTCTACAGCCTACAACCTTGCGGCAAACGGACCCATCGTGATGGGCAGCGTGAACGCCATGATTCTGACGCCGATCTGCCCGCACCTGCTCACCATCAGGCCCATCGTCACTCCGGGCGATACGGAGATCCGTGTGAGCGTGGCGAGCATCGCCGACCAGACCTACCTCACCGTCGACGGGCAGGAAGCCGTGGAACTCAAGGTGAATGATCAGCTACGCTGCCACCGCTCCGGGTACCGCGTCCGTTTGGTGCGGCTCACCGAGCATGGCTTATTCAGTGTGCTGCGGTCCAAGCTGAAGTGGGGCGTGCGGTAGAGCAAGTAGCTCCAGTCCGCTACGTTTGCGTGCGGGGGCGTCAAAATCAACAACGTGCAGCCCTTGCTCTCGATAGGGGTTCCGACACTCTTCATACCGTTTCGGTATTCTGCTCGGTCGTCGTGAAGTGTCGAACCTAAAAAGAAGACATCAACGGCCAGTTCGACAGGGTTGAGAACCGCTTAGCACGCATTTCGAAGATCAGAAGCAGTTCTTCAAGACCACGGGTTTAATCGGGGGCCGCCTGGATGAGCTGTCCTCGCGCATCAAGTAGCGTCAAGTAGCGTCTTACACAGAACATCTCGGAGCCAGGCAAGAGCCTGGCATGATGTTGCTTAACCCTGTGAAGAAACTAGAGGAAAGTGGTGCACCCGGAAGGATTCGAACCTCCGGCCTATTGGTTCGTAGCCAATTGCTCTATCCAGCTGAGCTACGGGTGCACACAGTGCAGGCCATTGCAGCCCACATCGACCTGTTGAGAATACCAAGACCGTAGACGACGCGCAACTTTACGCGCCGGCCTGCTGCGCTGCTCTATCCACTAGGGAATCGGGCGCGGCAGCAACATTCAATAGCTGCACGCCGGCGCGGCGAAGCAGTTGCCGAACTACCGGTTCCGACAAACGCGTTGCGTCGTACTCGATATGGATGGTGCTCGCGCGCTCGTCCAGGTCTACGCGTCGTATGCCGTAAACCTCTCGGATGTTGGCAAGGGCGAGCACGGTGCTCTCCCGCGGCGGCGCGCTGTACTGGTATGTCACGTCAACGGTGGTCACAGCAGGAGCATACCAGCTACGTGGGCAGTTGCAGCGCAGCATAAAACGCGTGCATCGTAGTGCTATACGCTAAGCTCCACCGGGAGACCGTCATTGCTTCGTACCCTAAGCCTTTTGGCAGCTGTTTTCATGTCCACCCTCGTCGCGCAGAATGCGCCCACAGCAGTGACGGGCATGCCGGTCCCTGCGCCCGGAAAGGTTTCCGTGGATAACTCAGCGGACCTGCATGCCTTTGTGCCTCTGTGGACGAATGGCGCTCCCGGTGCCCAGGGCAAGGCGGAAGCGGACACGCCAGCGGTGAGTGTCTACCTGCCAGCCGCAAACCCGACGCACACCTTGGTGGTGGTGGCACCGGGCGGAGGTTATCAGCACCTGGCCATGGATCACGAAGGCTTACAGGTGGCGCAGTGGCTCAACGCGCATGGCATCGCGGCCATGGTGCTTCGATACCGGCTCGGGCCTACATACCACCATCCGATCGAACTGAACGACGCGCAGCGAGCGATTCGCTTCGCACGCGCCCACGCCGCTGGCTGGGATGTGCAAACCGATCATGTCGGTATGTGGGGGTTCTCCGCGGGTGGCCACCTGACCTCAACAGCGGGCACACACTACGACAGCGGCACCGCTTCCGCTGCAGACACGATCGATCGCCAGCCCTCGCGGCCGGACTTCCTGATCCTCGCCTATCCGGTGATCTCGTTCGATCCCGGGATCCAGCACGCCGGCTCGCGCAAGTATCTGCTCGGCGATTCGCCTGACCCGGCGCTGGTGTCCTCGCTCTCGAACGAGACGCAGGTCAACGTGCAGACTCCGCCTACTTTCTTGTTCCACACGGCGGATGATCCTGTGGTGCCAGTGGCGAACTCCATCGTCTTCTTCCAGGCGTTGCAGAAGAACAAGGTGCCAGCAGAGCTACACATCTTCCGCCATGGGCCACACGGTGTGGGTCTGGCGCAGGCGAACCCGGAACTCAGCGGCTGGCCTGATCTGCTGTACCACTGGATGCATGAGAATGGCTGGGCCCAGTAGCTATTCGTACCGGAGCGCTTCTGCCGGCAGGATCCGGGCGGCAGAAGCGCGTGGGTACAACCTGGGCACCACCGACACCAGCACGGAAAGCCCGGCCACCCGCCCGCCAACGACCATGCGCGGCGCAAAGGGCAGCGTGTCGATGGAATACACCGCGGCTGATAGCGGCAGGCGGTAATGCCCGCCGGCCCATGCCAGGCCATAGCCAAGCACCAGTCCGAGTAGGGTCCCTCCCACGGAGATGAGCAAGCCCTGCAGCAGGAAGATGCGCTGAACCTGATCAGGTCGAACGCCGAAGCTCATCAGCACAGCGATGTCGCGGGTTTTCTCCATGACCAGCATTGTTAGCGCAATGAGGATGTTCAGCGCCGCCACGCAGACGATGAGCGCGATGACGATGAACGTGACCACCTGCTCCAGCTTCAACGCACGGAACAGTTCGCGGTTCTGATCCATCCAGTTGGTGGCCTGAAAGCCTGGGCCGGCCGCCTGCTCGATCTCGCGACCGAGACTGTCGGCATGGTATAGGTCATCCACCTTGAAGCTGAGGACGGAGATGATGTCCGGCTCGGAAAACAGCCGCTGCGCATCGGGGAGCCGCACGAAACCGTACGAAGAGTCGTACTGGTAGAAGCCGGAGTGGAAGATGCCAGCAAGCTGGAAGCGCTGGTACTTCGGCACGAGGCCCAGGGGAGTGAGTTCACCCTGTGGGCTGGTGACCAGCACCGTATCACCGACTGCCGCACCGATGGTGTCTGCAAGGTCAGAGCCCAGAACTACGGGCGGCAACGCCGAAGGTCCTGTGCTGTTCAGCACGGTTGCCGAGCCCTTTCTCATGGACTGCAGCAGATCGGAGACAGTGCGCTCCTTCGCGGGCACGATACCCTTGAGCAGACCGCCGCCAGAG
>CAXTBQ010000032.1:0-35779 GCA_964242065.1 uncultured Terriglobus sp.
CCGAGTTCCGCGAGCAGCGGCGCGGCACCGTACAGCGCTTCCAGGTAGCCGGAGTGGGCCGGCAGGTCGATCGCGTCCGCGGTGGTGTCCACCAGCACGCGGTCCGGCGTAACGATCCGGACTGCGAGCTGGCCACTGGTGATTGCAGGAGTGTCTGCCATCGCTACGCGTTCGCCTTCATTTTCTCGGCGGCTTCCAGCACTTCCTCGATGCCGCCCTTCATGTAGAAGGCCTGCTCGGGGATGCTGTCGTGCTTGCCTTCGATGATCTCCTTGAACGAACGCACCGTGTCGGCCACCTTGACGTACTTGCCGGGGTTGCCGGTGAAGACTTCCGCCACGTGGAACGGCTGCGACAGGAAACGCTGCACCTTGCGCGCGCGCGACACGGTCAGCTTGTCGTCCTCAGAAAGTTCGTCGATACCGAGGATGGCGATGATGTCCTGCAGGTCTTTGTAGCGCTGCAGAATACCTTTGACCTGCTGGGCGACCGCGTAGTGCTCCTCGCCCACAACGCGCGGAGAAAGGATGCGCGAGGTGGACGCCAGCGGATCGACCGCCGGGTAAATGCCGATTTCCGTCAGCGCGCGGTTCAGCACCGTGGTCGCGTCCAGGTGGGCAAAAGTAGTGGCCGGCGCCGGGTCGGTCAAATCGTCAGCGGGCACGTAGATGGCCTGCACGGAGGTGACGGAGCCCTTCTTGGTCGACGTGATGCGCTCCTGCAACTGGCCCATCTCCGACGCCAGGTTGGGCTGGTAGCCCACGGCGGAAGGCATGCGGCCCAGCAGCGTGGATACCTCAGAGCCTGCCTGCGTGAAACGGAAGATGTTGTCGATGAAGAGCAGCGTGTCCGCGCCCTCTACATCGCGGAAGTACTCCGCGATGGTCAGGCCGGTCAGCGCCACGCGCAGACGCGCGCCTGGCGGCTCGGTCATCTGGCCGTAGATCAGCGCGGCTTTGGACTTGCGCCAATCGTGCGGATCGATCACGCCGGACTCCTGGAACTCCATCCAAAGGTCGTTGCCCTCACGGGTGCGCTCGCCCACGCCTGCAAACACAGAATAACCGCCGTGCTGCATGGCGACGTTGTTGATCAGCTCCTGGATCAGCACCGTCTTGCCGACGCCCGCGCCGCCGAACAGGCCGATCTTGCCGCCCTTGAGGAATGGCTGGATCAGGTCGACGACCTTGATGCCGGTCTCGAACATCTCCTCGCCCGTGGCCTGCTCGTCGAATGCAGGTGCCTGCCGGTGGATGGGCATGCGCTTGTCGGTCTGCACGGGGCCAAGCTGGTCGACTGGCTCGCCAATGACGTTGAGCACGCGTCCCAGCGTCTCGCGACCAACGGGCACCATGATGGGGCTGCCCGTGTCGATCGCCTTCATGCCGCGAACCATGCCCTCGGTCGCTTCCATGGCCACCGTGCGCACACGGCCCTCGCCAAGGTGCTGCTGCACCTCGACGATGACCGACATGGGTGTGGGAATGTCAAAGCCTTCCGACGTGATGCGCAGCGCCGAATAGATCGGCGGCATGTGCTTCTCGTCGAACTGAATATCAACAGCCGGGCCGCTGATCTGGATTACCTTGCCAATGTTCTCTGCCATAAACTCTCTACTGCGTTATGATTTCGGATACTTCTACCGCTTGGTTGCTTTGAAAGTCATGGTATTCCAATTCCAGCTTGCGGCTGCCACATCGGAACTCCGCGTTTCTGTACTCATTTTCTGGCTTACTGCTGGTAGTTGTCATTAGAGTGCAGTGGTTGTGCCCGTCACTATCAAACTGATGCAGCAGGTCGATCAACACCTTACCAAACGAAATCTTATCCGTTGCTTGCTGCGCCCATCGACGGACAAGCAGATCAACCTTGCCGGACTGTAATCCTATCTGACCTAGCAACAAACTCTGATCCTGAGCAGCACTAACTATGTACATCTCCGTTTTGGATGGCTCTAGCTCCTTTACCCGCTGCAAACCACATCCGCCACTGCTTAGCAATGCCTTGAGGACCCTTTCTCCACTGTCACCAATATTTATGTCCTGGTTACAAAGCCTAAGGCCCGAAACTTGTGCATTTACGACAGTCACAGAACAAAGACATGCAACAAGCAAATAGACATAGTGACAGCGCCTCTTGCTGCTCACAGCGCGGCGGCTCCTGAAACAATCTCGATAATTTCCGTGGTAATCGCAGCCTGGCGTACACGGTTCATGGTCAGCGTCAGTTTGTCGATCATGTCGCTGGCGTTGCTGCTGGCCGAGTCCATCGCGGTCATGCGCGAAGCATGTTCGCTGGCTACCGATTCCAGCAGCGCGTGATAAATCTGCGTGGTCACGTAACGCGGCAGCAGGTGGCGGAACAGCTTGGCCGGATCCTGGTCGTAGATGTAATCCACGTCCGCCGTGCCGAACTTCTTCGCCTCTTCTTCCATCACGGTGTCTTCCGCCGCGTAGATGGAAATACCGGCGGAGCCCGCGGCGTGCGCTGCCGCTTCCTTCTGCTCCTCCGTCATCTCCTCAGAGGCCGTAATTTCCTGCGAACCCAGTTTGCGGATGGGCAGCAGCTTTTCAACCACAACGCGCTGCGCAATGACCGACTTGAATTCGTTGTAGACCAGATACACCGCGTCAATCTCACCGCGCTCATAGCGATCAATGATGCTGTGCGAGCACTTCTCCACATCCACGAAGTTCAGCTTGCCGAGCAGCGGCGATAGGTCGTGCGTCAGCTCTACCGGCTGCTTGCGCTCGCGGAGGTCCTCGATGTGGTGGGAGAGTCCGTTGTCGTAGCTCTCGTCCACGTGCTTCCAGGAGGCTTCCGGGTAGCGCCGCTTGAACAGATCGCGCGACTTGCGGCCGACGGTTTCAATGTCGATGTTCTGCTCGCCCGGCGGGGGGTTCTCGTCGGTCGAGGCATGCGGCTCGCGGCGCGTGTCGATGAACTTCTGCGCGGCCTTGCCCACGTTGGAGTTGAAGGCACCCGCAAAACCCTTGTCACCCGCGATGACGAGCAGCAGGACGTTCTTCTCTTCCCGCTCGACCAGCAGCGGGTGCATCACGTCGCCGCCCTCTTCGCCATACAGCGCGGCGCGGCGGACCAGGGATTGCAGCACGTTAGCCAGCATCTGCGCGTAGGGCCGCGCCTGCATGGCACGCTCCTGCGCACGGCGCAGCTTGGCAGCCGAAACCATCTTCATGGCCTTGGTAATCTGCCGCGTGTTTTTTACGGAGCGTATGCGCCGCTTGAGATCGAGTACGTTTGCCATCTATACCGTTCGTTGAGCTACCCGCGGGAAAGCTCTTCCACGCGTCCTTCAAGCTTGCCTGTGATCGTGTAGAAGGTCATCAGGTGGTTATCCATGCTCGCAAGTCGATTGCGAATTTCTGCCATGTGTGCGTCGTGATTTGTTCTTACACTCACAATCGCGCTCTCGTGTTTCGCGTTCGAGTTGTCCAGCATGGCCTCAAGCCGCGACAGGCGCGTGTTGGAGTAAATCCATGCAAGGATCACGAGAACAAAGGAACCGGCCGACGACACAATCAGTGCAGCAAACTGTGCATTACTCATGACGCCCCCACCTCCAGTATCCACTAACTCTTCAACTCGGCTCTTGCGACCCATGCTCCGGTTCAGGCTACCGGTCCTCTGTGCTGAGACTGCAATGGACCGATGCACTCAACTCTTTTCTCAAGGCGTTCTAGGCTTGCGTCGAGTGTCAACGCTAACCGGTCCAAGCTCGCGTCGATAGTCACTACAAACTGATCAAGCCTGAGGTTCAACCGTCTGAATCTCACCCGATCCAAGTAGATGCTGAGGAGTGCCGTGCTTGTGGGAATCAAGGACAACAGCAATGCTCTCATCTTCTGTCCTCTACGCTGTAACCATCACCGGCTTGTTCTCGTCCTTGCCCGCCTTGAAGCTGTTCTTGTAGTCGTTGATTGCGTCGGTCAGGCGCTTGGAAATGTCGTCATCCAGAGCCTTCTTGCTCATGATGTCGTCCAGCACCTTTTTGCCCGTGGTACCCATGTACTCGTGGAAGCCGTGCTCAAACTCCTGCACCTGCTTCACGTCGATGTCATCCAGCAGGCCCTTGGTACCGGCGAACACGATGGACACCTGCTGCGCGGCGGTCAGCGGCTGGAACTGCGGCTGCTTCAGGATTTCCACCAGTCGCGAGCCACGGTTAAGCTGCTTCTGCGTGGCCGGGTCCAGGTCCGAGCCAAACTGCGCGAAGGCCGCCAGTTCGCGGTACTGCGCCAGGTCCAGCTTGAGCGTGGCACCCACCTGCTTGGTGGCCTTCATGGCAGCGGCGAAGCCCACACGCGAAACGGACAGGCCGACGTTCACGGCCGGGCGAATGCCGGAGTTGAACAGGTCGGTCTCGACGAAGATCTGGCCATCGGTGATCGAAATCACGTTGGTCGGGATGTATGCGGACACGTCGCCTGCCTGCGTCTCGATGATCGGCAGCGCGGTGAGCGAACCACCACCGAGCTTGTCCGACACCTTGGACGAGCGCTCCAGCAGACGCGAATGGAGGTAGAACACGTCGCCAGGGTATGCCTCGCGGCCTGGCGGACGGCGCAACAGTAGTGAGATCTCACGGTAGGCCGCGGCGTGCTTCGACAAGTCGTCGTAAATGATCAGGCAGTGTTTGCCGTTGTCACGGAAGTACTCGCCCATCGCAGTCGCCGCGTAGGGAGCGAGGTACGACATGGGCGCGGGCTCCGACGCGGTGGCGGCCACCACAATGGTGTAGGCCATGGCACCGTACTGCTCCAGCGTCTGCACCACACCCGCCACGGACGAGCGCTTTTGGCCGACGGCGCAGTAAATGCAGATGAGGTCGTTCTTGGCCGAGTTGATGATGGCGTCGAGCGCGATGGCGGTCTTGCCGGTCTGGCGGTCGCCAATCAGCAGCTCACGCTGACCGCGGCCAATCGGAATCATGGTGTCGATGGCCTTGATGCCAGTCGCCATGGACTCCGTCACGGACTTGCGGTCGATGACGCCAGGTGCGAGGCGCTCCACGGGCAGCGTGTGCGGCGTGTCAATGGGGCCCTTGTCGTCGATGGGCTGCCCCAGCGCGTTGACCACGCGGCCAATCAGCGCCTCGCCCACGGGCACGGACATGATCTTGCCGGTGCGCTTGACCTGGTCGCCCTCGCTGATCTCGGTGTAGTCGCCCAGCAGCACGGCACCCACCTGGTCTTCGTCCAGGTTCATGGCCAAGCCTTTGACGCCCTTCGGAAAATCGATCAGTTCGCCCGCCATGACCTTGTCCAGGCCGTGGATACGCGCAATGCCGTCGCCCAGCGAGATGATGGTGCCCACTTCGTCGACCGAAATCTTCTGCTCGTAGTTCTCAATCTGCTGACGCAGCAGTTCTGTAATTTCGTCTGCTTTTAGCTGTGGCATGTATCCCTTACCCTGTCTGCGCACCGCAGATCCGCGGCGCTGCTGAAACCGTTTCCAAACTCTGCGCTAAACACCCGCAAGGTGCTGCTTCATCTGCTGCAACTGGCCGCGAACCGAACCATCGTACACGCGCGAACCCAGCCGGATCACCGCGCCGCCCAGCAGCGCCGCATCTTCGCTCCACTGCACGCGCACATCGCTGCCGGCCAGCTCGCCGGCTTTCCACTGCAGCAGGTTGCGCTCGTCTTCTGAAAGCGGCTTGGCCGAAACGATCTCCACCTCGTGAATGCCGTCCGCTTCGTCCGCCAGCGTGCCGTATTCGTCCGCAATTTCACGCAATGATGCCAGACGTTCATGATCCATAAGCACCGCGAGAAAGTTGCGCACAGACCTGTCCAGGCCAACGCGCGTGCTGACCGCGTCCAGCACCTTGAGCTTGTCTGCCTGCGGCAGGGACGGATTCAGGAGAAATTCGCGCAGTTCACGGCTGTTCTCAAACGTTTGCGCAAAGTCGGCCAGTTGCGAACGCGTTGCGTTCACGTCGAGATGCTGCGCGGCCGCCACCTGCTGAAAGGCGCGCGCGTACCGAAGTGTAAAGGTCGCCATCTAGTTGCGGCTCCCTTCTGAACCGAGCCGGCCCGCGAAGCTTTCGATCAGCATGCGGTCGTCTTCCGGGGTGATCTGAAGGTGGGCTGCGGCGCGGTCCACGGCGATGCCCGCGGCATACTCCCGCAGTGAACGCTGGGCTGCGGCACCGGCAGCGGCAATCTCCTGCTCCGCAGCCTGCAGGATCCGCGCCTTCTCCTCTTCCACATGGACGCGCGTCCGCTCTTCTTCTTCGGCACCGGCGCGGTCGTGATCGGCCCGCATGGCTGCAATCTCGCCGTCCAGCGCGGCCAGCCGGGCTTCCACCGCACTCAGCCGGGCGCTCGCCTCTTCCGTTGCCACACGAGCTTCCACAATGCCCTTCTGGATGCCCTCGCTGCGCCCGCGGAAAGCCTTTGGCAGTGCCTTCGCCATGCCGTACAGCACCACCGCGGCAAGCACCAGAAAGTTGAGCCAATTAAACGCGAGCACCGAGGCTGACGGGCCCATGCCCACCATGCCGCCCAGCCTGGTGACGGAAGGTGAAGGCTTCTTGAGTTCTTCCGCCGGATCCGCCTTTTCCGATGCCTCTGGCCCAGAACGCTGACCGGATGCAACAGATGGCGACGCAGCGCCGCCAGACCCGGAAGGGCGCGGCTGAGCGTACGCGCGGCTACCCGCAATGGCGGCAACTAGCAAAATAAGCGGAAGAAGTCGGCGAAACCTGATCACGAAGCTGCTCCCATGTCGCGGCCGGCTGCACGGTGCGGCAGAATGGCCTCGATGACTGCCTGGGACAGGGCAGCCGCACTCTGCTCCATTTGCGCCTGTGCTTCCGCCGCGGAGCGCTCGATGGACTGACGCGCGGCCTCAGTGCGGCGCTGTGCGGCATCCCGTGCTTCCGCCAGCGCTTTGTCGCGGGCCGCTGCAGACGCCTTTTGGCGGGCTGCACGTGCCGCGAACACCTCGCTGCGGGCGTCGCGGAGCCGTGTCTCATAGGCTGCCGTCTTCTCTTCCGTCACGCGAATGGCTTGCCGCGCCTCATCCATGGCACCGCCGGTACGGCTGTACCGCGCCGCCAGCACCTTTTCCAACGGCTTGCGCACCAGCACAGCGTACGCGGCCAGCAGGATCAGAAAGAAGATCACCGTAGGCACAGAGCCGAGCAGGAGGTCGCCAAGTTGATTCAGGATGGTCTGCATAGAGGGCCGTGGCGCCGCGTCCATGGAGCCAAACACCGGGCTTGCAGAGCCCGGAGGGGGTCGCAAAAGGTGGGAGGCAGGGAGGCTGGCAACCCTCTTGTTATACCAACCGTTGCTCCTCCCGGTCAATCAGTTTGGCGCGTCGCGGCAATACGCAGACCTGCAGATCTGCACCAGATCTCAAGGCGATCCGGACCGGCGTCCAACCAAAGGTCGCAGGCCCTTTGTGCTCACGTTATGCTGGGGTAACCTCGTGCAAAAACCACGTTTTAGAGAGCAGATATGAGCACTTTTGCGCGCAGCTTCTGCGCAGCACGGCACAGGCAAGAACACGTTTTCTGTACGCTGCGCACCCTCTTCTGCACGCTCCCGGGCATGCTTTTAGCCGTTGCAAACGCGCAGCAGGTGCCTACCCCGGAGCCGGTGCGCGCCCCACACGCCATGGTCGTCAGCATCCACCATGAGGCGACGGACGCTGGAGCCAGCATCCTGAAGCAGGGCGGCAACGCCGTGGACGCGGCCGTGGCCGTGGCCTTTGCGCTGCAGGTGGTGTACCCGCAGGCTGGCAACATCGGCGGCGGCGGGTTCATGCTGATCCGCCCAGGCCATGCGCACGGCAGCCATAAGCTGGCGGACGGCAAGCCGCATTTTCTGGACTACCGTGAGAAGGCTCCCGCTGCCGCCAGCGCTGACATGTACGTGGGTGCGGATGGCAACGTAGTCAAAGGCCTGAGCACTGTGGGCTACAAGGCCAGCGGCGTCCCCGGCACGGTGGCCGGCATGGTCTACGCGGAGAAGCACTTTGGCCGCCTGGGGCTGGCAGCCGTGCTGCAGCCCGCCATCCGTCTGGCGCGCGATGGCTACGTGCTCACGGGCGAGGTGGACGCCTGGAACAGCAAGGCGCTGGCTGCCAACCCAGAGGGCCGGCGCATTTACCAGCGCGACGGCAACCCCTACAAGGCGGGCGAGCGCTTTGTGCAGCCGGAGCTTGCCGCCACGCTCGAGCGCATTGCCGCCGACCCGGCCGAGTTCTACCACGGCCGCATGGCGCAGCAGATTGCCGGGGAAATGCAGCGTGGCGGCGGCCTGATTACCGCGGCAGACATGGCCGCCTACGAGGTCAAGGATCGCCAGCCGCTCCGGGGCAAGTACCACGGCTACAAGTACTTGACCGCGCCTCCGCCATCGTCCGGCGGCATCGTCATCCAGGAAACACTGAACATCCTCTCGGGCTACAAGCTCCCTCAGCTCGGTGGCGACCGCAGCACGGAGCAGGTCCACCTGATCACGGAAGCGTTTCGCCGCGCCTTCCTTGACCGCTCGGACTACCTCGGCGACCCGGACTTTGTGAAGATGCCGCTCAAGCAGATGGCCGACAAGCGCTACGCCGAGGCCTGGCGCAAAACCATCGACCCGGTGAACGCCACCGCGTCCAAGGACCTGGTGCGCCCGGCAGGCTTTATGCCGCCGCCACCAGCGCCGGGTGAGCGCCGTGAATCCACGCAAACCACGCACTTCAGCGTGGTGGACGCGGACGGCAACGCCGTGAGCAACACCTACACGCTGAACTTCTACTTCGGCTCCGGCGTCGTGATCCCAGGGCTCGGCTTCGCCATGAACGACGAGATGGACGACTTCACCAGCAAGGTCGGCGTGCCCAACGGCTTTGGCCTCATCCAGGGTCCGGCGAATGCGATTGCGCCGGGCAAGCGTCCTCTCAGCGCCATGTCGCCCACCATCATCACCAAGCGGGGCAAACTGCGGCTGGTGCTGGGCTCACCCGGCGGCCCGACCATCATCTCGACTGTGGCGAATGACCTGATCAGCGTGCTGGACAACGGCCTGAACATTCAGCAGGCGGCCGACGCTCCCCGCTTTCACCATCAGTACCTGCCGGACGACCTCCAGGTGGAGAAGCGCTTCCCCATTGCGTCCGGGACCGCGCTCAAGGCGCACGGCTACAACATCAAGCGATCCGGCGAGTTCGACGAGCACAATCCAGGCGTCTGGGGCGACAGCGAACTTATCGCCGTGGACCCGAAGACCGGCGACCTCCTGGGCGGCCACGACACTCGAAAAAATTACGGCAGCGCCAACGGCTACTAGACCGCAAGAGCGCACCGAAGCAAGCATAAAGCAGCGCTTCCGCGTGCAGAAACAGGGAGCGTCGGCCGCCGAAATTGCCGTTTTTCGGGGCATTTTGCCCGCTCGATTCCCGTTCTGGCATTCGTGGATATCACCTGTGGCAGGACTTACGCCCTTCGTAACAGAGAACCGCTTTGCAAGCATAGTTCCATAGGGATGTAACACAGACTTGGGAGAAGAGGGACCACCTCATACGTGGTCCCATTTTTTTGGTTTTTACACCTCTCAACACCCCGGCCAGAGTGACCTTTTCTGTTTCGTTAGAATCCAGTGACCCGGTCCGATGCACAGCGTCCTGCATTCCGGCGAAAGGACTCCCGGTGATCGTTGCCAGCTGGAACGTCAACTCCATCAACGCGCGGCTCGGCCATGTGTCGCGATTTCTCCAGGCACGTTCGCCAGACGTCCTACTGCTGCAGGAGCTCAAGGGCACGGAGTTTCCCGCAGACCACTTCCGCGAGTTGGGTTATGCAAGCGCCGCGGTAACGCAGAAGGCCTACAACGGTGTCGCCATTCTTTCGCGGCTGCCCATGGAGACCGTGAGCACAACGCTGGCCGGCGATGAGGCGGACAGCCACGCGCGATTCCTGGAGACGGTCATCCACACAGGACCCGGTGAGCGTGTCCGCCTGGTCAATATTTACCTGCCCAACGGCAATCCCACCGGTACCGACAAGTTTCTGTACAAGCTGCAATGGATGGACCGCCTGATCTCGCAGATGGCCGCGTGGAAGAACGACACCGTGCCGACGGCGATCGGTGGCGACTTCAACGTGATTCCCGAGGACATCGACTGCGACAAGCCCGCCAACTGGGTCAAGGACGCGCTTTTTCAGCCGGAGCCGCGGGAGCGCTACCGCGCCATGCAGCGCTTGGGCTTCGCGGACGCGTTTCGCACGCTCTACCCCGAAGCGACAGGCCAGTTCACCTACTGGGATTACTTTCGCGACGCCTTCCAGCGCAATCGCGGCATCCGCATCGATCACTTTCTGCTGTCAGCCGCGCTGGCACACCGTCTGCTGCGCTGCGAGATCGACAAGGGGCCGCGCGCGGAGTTCAAACCGTCAGACCACACCCCCATCCTTGTGGAGATCGCCGAAGATCCGCCGGTTTCGTGATAAGGCTGGCCCACGCACGTGCTGCTGTGCGGGGGCCAGGCTGTGGTTAGCAACTGCAGTTCTGCGACGCGCTGGTAATGCCCTGCCACCACTCCGGCAGAAACGAGAACTGGGCTGCCCACTGGTACTTGGGCGGCGGGTTGCCGTCGTTCATGCGTGGGCTGTTGAAGGTTGGCGTGGTGAACAGTGTTGCGCCGTTCTTGCCTTTCACCGTAAAGCTGGCGTGCCAAACGTCACCGCTGTGTGTGTGGTAGGTCAGGGTGGTGCAGGTAAAAGTGCCTGTGCCATCCGAGTGGAAGGTCAAGACGCCGCCGTCCTGTTCGCAGTCGCCGCGGTGTACGGATCCAAAGGGGATGCGCTTGGTCTGCACCGTAACTGCTTCTGCGGTGCTGTGGGCTGCCTCAAGAGGCTTGGTTGTAGTTGCTGTGCTCATGTTCGGATCATCCTTTTCAAACGTGCTGAGGTGTGTCCGCGTAGGTGTGCCGTGCTCGTGCCTGGAGTTTGAGGCGCAGCGCAGTTGCGCGGGCGCTGGTCCAGGGGATGCGCAGAACTCCTGAGGAGCAGGCTTCCGATGGACGGACGCACTATAGACCCGCGCCCGTAGCAGCGCAACAGAAAAAAGCAGAGCCAATTACACGCTGAAATGTGTCCGTTGCCGGTCGCGGTGCCGCTCCACAGCCAGGGCAATCAGCCGGTCGATCAGCGCGGGATACGGTATGCCGCTCGCCTCCCACAACTTCGGATACATGCTGATGCTGGTGAAGCCCGGCATGGTGTTCACTTCATTCAAATAGATTCTGGGCTGCTCGTTCGAGGCAGGGTCCGCGGCTTCCAACAGAAAATCTACGCGGGCCAGCCCGGAAAGGTCGCAGGCGCGAAAGGCAGCCACTGCCATGCTCTGGATTTGCTTCACCTGAGCGCGGGAAAGCTTTGCCGGGATCACCGGCTCGCTGGTGCTGCTGCTGTCGTACTTGGAGGCATAATCATAGAACTCGCGGTCGGGAACGATTTCCCCGACGACGCTGGCTTCTGGATCGTCATTGCCCAGCACAGCAACTTCCAACTCGCGCGCCTTGCCCGCGCCGCGCAGCGCACCCGTGCCGCTCACGCCCTCTTCCACGACGATCTTGCGGTCGAACTTGGCCGCTTCGTCCATGGCCGGTGCGAGTTCCTTGCGGCAGCGCACCTTGCTGATGCCCACCGAGGAGCCGAGGTTTGCGGGCTTCACAAAGACTGGGTAGTGCAGCCGCTGTTCGATGAGCCGGGTCCACTTGCGCGGATTCGCCTGCCACTCGCCGCGTAGCAGTGTCACGTGCGGCACAGTGGGCAGCCCGGCGGCGGCGAACATGCGCTTCATCGCATCCTTGTCCATGCCCACGGACGATCCGAGCACGCCGGAGCCGACGTACGCCACGCCCGCGAGTTCCAGCATGCCCTGGATGGTGCCGTCCTCCCCAAAGGTGCCGTGCAGCACCGGAAACACCACGTCCAGCCCGGCTGCGCCTGCACCGGCGGCGCTCGCCTGCAGCGAGAGCGCGACAGAGTCCTGCGGGAGAGGCGAGGCGCTGCCCTGCTCTCCGCCTCTTGATTTGCGCGCAGTGCCGGCGGGGCCACCCATCCGCGCCGAGGCCACACTGCCCACGGCCTTGGCGTGGGCCTTCTGCGTGGCGGCACGCTTGCCCGCTGCCGCAAACTGCGGCACCGAGTCGCCGTGCAGCAGTGCGCCAGCCTGCTCACCGCCAAGCCACCGGCCGGACTTCGCAATGCCGATGGGCACAACTTCGTACTTCCTGCGGTCCATCGCGCGCAGGATGGACTCTGCCGAACGCAGCGACACCTCATGCTCGCCGGACCGGCCACCAAACAACACACCCACGCGCAACTTCTTCGCCATGGTTCCTACACCCTCAGCTTCGAGCGTAGCGGGTTGTGGGGTGTGCGCACAGACTCTCGCATGAGTCCTGGAGTCTGACACCAGACTTGTATGTGCCGCGCCGTTGGCGCTCACCTTGTGGTTGACCTCAGACCTAGGCCTTCGGCCTAGGCTGGTATATGCCGCGCCATTGGCGCTCTGTATAGCTCACGACTGAGGACCTAGGCCTTTGATCTAGGGTGTACCACATAGAGGCTTTCGAAGGGCACAGCTTAAGCTGTGCCATAACGAACGGGCTGGAGGCGGGCTTTAGCCCCTGAGGTCGGCTTCAGGAGCTGACCTCAGGGGCTTTAGCTGTTGTCAACAGGCTACGGCGTGTGGCATGGCTAAAGCCCTGCCCTTCCGAAACTGAGACTGGAGCAGTTTGCGAACCCCTTCCGACCATATGTTGGTACGCCTAGGCTGAAATATACCGAGGCGTTGGCGCTTACCACCACGGCGGAGGATTCTCTGCCCAGGTCTATGGCTATGGGAGCAGAATCTAAGTTTCCTGCGCTACTAAGTCTGTAACGCTTAACGCCTGCTTGGGGTCGACAAATCCAAATCGCGCCCGAGCATCTGCTTGGTAAGCAACACGATTTGCCCTGTGTGGTACTCAAGATGGGAAAAGATGTGAGCTATCGCCACAAGTACGGTCTCGGACTGCACTGCGCCGGAAGGCTCAGTGGCTGAGAACTGAAGGTGTACCGGAGCAACACCCTCAAGCGCCTGCACACCGGCGAGCGGGGCAGAGAGAGTCTGCATCAGACGTGCCGGAGAAACACCTTCAATGATCGCGCGAGCCTGGGTAATGGTAACGCGTAGCGCTGCGAGCGCGTCCGCCCCGCTCATCCGCAAATCGAGCGCAAACTCCGCATCGCGATCGCGATGATCCTGCTGTCCAGCTACACCGGACAAAATCCATTGCCGAATGTTGCCTTGGAGATGCACCAGCAGATTGACGACGGAGTTCTCGTGTTGTCCACCGCGGTGGTGCATTTGCTCGTCGCTTAGCCGTGCAACACAGCTTGCGATGTTCACCAGCGACTTGGCCATGCGCTGCGATGCAAAAGCCGTGTAAGTGACAGCAATCGTATTTTGTGTAGGGTCCACGACTACTCCGAAGTGACTAAGCTTGCGTGCGTTCCCGGTCTGCCCTCACGCTTTGTATCACAGGACTGTTTACAAGACGCATCGGTTCAACAGCACAGCTTATGAATGCTTCGAAAGCCGCCGAAGATCGCGTAACGTCTGCACGCTCACTTTGTTGAGTCTGCCGAAGAAACAGGCTGCATCCAGTTTCGGTTGCGCACCATTGCTCCGGTTCTATCCGGTGTGATATGTAGGCTTCGGCCTGGGCTGGTATGGGTTGCCTTAGCCTGCAGTTCACTGCAGTGATATACCTCGGATATTCCCATGGAACCTTCACGGCGGCACTTTCTTGTTACCGGCACGCTGGCCTCGCTAGGCGTGCATGCCTTCGGCCAGGCCTCACCGCAGGCCTCGCAGACAGCGAACCCCGGCGCGGCAGGTGCGGTACCCACCATGGGCGTGCTGCCCGCTGCCGGACCAGAGGTGACGGCGCAGGACTTCAAGGCGGCCGAAACGCTGATGCAGGTGCAGCTGACTTCCGCGCAGCGCGAAGAAGCGGCCAGCAACTGGCGCACCAGCATGGCGCCGCTGGCCGAGCGACGCACCGGATCGCACACGCTGAGTCTGGGCGACACCGATGTGCCCGCAACCACCTGGAACCCAACCCTGCGGCACCCCGCGACGACGCCCAGCCCGGCTGCGATGGAGGAAGCACAGCCTGTCTTCCGTACAGTATCCGTGGCACTGCCGAAGGAAGAAGCTGCCATCGCCTTTGCCCCGGTGACGCATCTGTCGCACTGGATCCAATCGAAGCAACTCACGTCCGAACGCCTGACGATGCTGTACCTGCGCCGGCTCAAACGTTACGACCCGCAACTGCGCTGTGTCATAACGCTGACGGAGCAGCACGCGCTGCAGCAGGCACGTGCCGCCGACGCCGAGATTGCGGCAGGCAAGTATCGCGGTCTGCTGCACGGCATTCCCTACGGCGCAAAGGACCTGCTGGACACCGCGGGGATTCCGACCACGTGGGGCGCGGAACCCTTTCGCACACGCGTTCCCGGCACTGACGCTGCTGTGATCGGCAAGCTGAACGCGGCGGGTGCGGTGCTGGTCGCAAAGCTGAGCCTGGGCGCGCTGGCGCTGAACGATGTGTGGTTTGGCGGCCAGACCATGAACCCGTGGGTACCCAATGAGGGTGCCTCCGGTTCCAGCGCCGGGCCGGGCGCTGCCGTGGCGGCGGGGCTGGTGGGCTTTGCCATCGGCAGTGAGACACAGGGCTCCATCCTGAGCCCGTCTATGCGCTGTGGGGTGACCGGGCTACGGCCCACCTTTGGCCGGGTGCCGCGCACCGGTGCCATGACGCTGAGCTGGAGCTGCGACAAGCTGGGACCGATGGCGCGAAGCGTGGAAGATACGCTGCTGGTGCTGGATGCGATCCGAGGCCTGGATGCGGGCGATGAAGCCAGCGTGGACGCCCCGCTGCCGTTCGACGCGTCCACCCCGGTGACGGGAGTACGCGTGGGCTATTTTCCCAAGTGGATGCACGAGGCTCCAGCAACGGAGGTGGATCGCGCCGCGATTGACAAGCTCAAGCAGCTGGGCGCGACCGTGGTGCCGGTCACGCTGCCGGAATGGCCGTACGACTCGCTAAACACCATCCTTTTCGCGGAAGCTGCGGCAGCGTTCGAGCAGATGACACTGGACGGCCGCGTGGACCAGCTGAAGATGCAGACGCCCGAGGCCTGGCCGAACACCTTTCGGCAGTCGCGCTTCCTTTCCGCGGTGGACTTTGTGCAGGCCGACCGGCTGCGCCGCCGCGTTGCCGTGGAGATGCAGCGGCTGATGAGCACCGTCGACCTGCTGCTGGTGCCCACCATGCGCGACGAGATGATGGTGATCGCCAATTTCACCGGCCATCCCGCGCTGACGCTGCGGACCGGCTTCATCAAACTCGCCGAGACACGAAGCGACTGGCTGCCCGGCTCCGTGCCAACACACAAGCTAAGCCCGCCCGCGCGCGTTCCCTACGGCGTCACGCTCATCGGGCAGCTGATGGGTGAAGGTCCACTGGCGCAAGCGGGACTGGCGTTGGAACAGGCCTGCAACGTAGCATGGGAGCGCCCAAAGGGCTTTACATGAGACGTGCGCTGCGCAGTGCGATTGGTTTTGCCGGGTTGTGTGCCGGCCCGCTCGCATGTGCGCAGACCACTTCATCCGCTCCGGCTGCAACGCCGTCATCCACCCAAACAGACACGGCACCCACGCTGCGCATCACCACACGCACGGTCGAAATCTCCGCCGTGGTCCGCAACAAGAGCGGTGAGCCGCAGGAATCTCTAACCAGGGATGATTTCACCCTCAAGGTGGATGGCAAGGAGCAGCCCGTCCGCTACTTCTCCGTCGCCAACGATCTGCCGCTGACGCTGGCCCTGCTGGTGGATGTGAGCGGCAGCCAGCGCACCTTTATCGGCGATGAATGGCGCGCCAGCGACCTCTTCTTTGAAAGCATGCTCACACGGCCGCAGGACCGCGCCATGCTGGTGGAAATCGACGCGCGCGTGCGCCAGATGATGGGCTTTACCAGTTCCGCCGGCAAGCTGCACCTGGCCTTAACGCAGCTCGGGTCTGACGCGGAGGATGCGCGTGCAACGCTGCTGAACGACGCGGTATACACCATCGCAAAAAGCTTCCTTGCGCGCGAGCAGGGCCGCAAAGCCATCATCCTGCTGACCGATGGCGGCGATAACGGCAGCCGCGCTACGCTGGCGCAGGCCATCGAACAAGCACAGCGCGCCAACGTCCCGGTGTACGCCATCCTATACAGCGCCTGGGCTGGTTTCTCCGCGCCCACCATGAGTCTGAGCAGCGTTTCCGCTGCCTCCGTCAGCAGCGGTGAAGATCTGCTGAAGAAGCTTGCCGGCGGAACCGGCGGCCATGTGTACACCGTGGGCCACGGCATGACGCTGCAGAAGATCTACGAAGCCATCAGTACCGATCTCCGCACGCAGTACCAGCTGGGCTACACGCCGCCACCGGACCTGCAACCGAACAGTTTCCACAAGCTCGAGCTCAAGGCCAAGGACAAGAAACTGACGGTCCAGGCGCGCAGCGGCTTCTACGTACTGCCGTAAAGCACGTCAACTGTCCGATTGCTGAGGTACGCTTAGGAACTTCAGCGGGGTGCACATGACGAGCAATCGTGGCAGGTGGATTTCCTTATCAGCGCTTCTCGTTCTGCTCGCGCCTGCGGCGCTCGCACAGAACGCTGGCCCTGCCACATCGCTGTATGGGGAGCCGAACCGTCCGCAAGTCCATTTCTCACCGCGGAAGAACTGGACCAACGATCCCAATGGCCTGGTGTACTTCCAGGGCGAGTACCACCTGTTCTACCAGTACAACCCCTTTGGCGACCTGTGGGGACACATGAGCTGGGGCCACGCTGTAAGCAAGGATCTACTGCACTGGGAGGAGCTGCCGGTCGCCCTGCCGGAGGCCGGCGGCGTCATGATCTTTACCGGCAGCACCGTGGTGGACGAACACAACACCAGCGGCTTGTGCGCCTCGGGCACACCCTGCCTGGTGGCCGTGTACACCGGCCACAGTGACGACGGCAAAGGCCATGTGCTGCAGACGCAGAACCTGGCATGGAGCCGCGACCGCGGGCGCACCTGGACCAAGTTCAGCGGCAACCCTGTGCTCGATTTTCACATGGCAGACTTTCGCGATCCCAGCGTCACATGGGACGAGCAGGCGAAGCACTGGCTGATGGCCGTGGCCTTGCCGAAAGAACACCGGGTTCGCTTCTACAGGTCGCCCGACCTGAAGCAATGGACGCAGCTGAGCGATTTTGGCCCGGCCGGCGATGTGGCCGGCGATTGGGAGTGCCCGGACCTGCTGCACGTGCCCGCAGCCAACGGCGGAGCAGGCACCTGGGCGCTGAAGGTGGGCCTGAATCCCGGCGGGCTGCAGGGCGGCTCCGGCGAGCAGTACTTCCTGGGTAGCTTCGATGGCAAGCAGTTTCAGGCCGCACAGGGATCCGGCTCCGCGGGATGGACGAACTACGGCAAGGACGACTACTGTGCCATCAGCTACAACGGCCTGCCGAAGACAGCCAAGCCGGTGCTGATCGGCTGGATGAACAACTGGGAGTACGCCGCGAAGCTCCCTACATCACCCTGGCGAGGGCAGATGAGCCTGCCGCGGCAGCTCTCCGTGGTGCACGACGCTGCAGGTCTTGCGCTGAAGCAGGAGCCTGTCACCGCTCCGATCCGCGGTGCGGCACACACGTTGCGCGTAAGTGGAACCGCCGCTGAACCGCAGCTCTTCACGTCAGAGACGCCCTACGAAGTCGACCTGCGCTTCTCTCCCGGCACGCAGCAAAGCTTCGGCGTGAAGGTCTACTCGGACGCGGAACACTTCCTAACCGTAGGATTCGATCGCGCAAAGAAGGAGTTCTACATCGACCGAACGCACGCAGGCACCGCGGTAACGCCGGCGTTCCCCGTGCGTACAGCGGCACCGATCGTAGAAGGCAGGCCGTTCACCCTGCGGCTGATTGTGGACCGCATCTCCGCCGAAGCCTACGCGCAGAACGGCACGGTCGCCATGACAAACCTGTTCTTTCCGCCCTCCGGGCAGCAACGCCTCGCCGTCTTCGGCGGCAGCGGCAAAGGTCTGCGGATGACAGCGACCTGGTGGCCGCTTCAATCCATCTGGGCAGCCACTGCGCGGACAAAACACTAACACCTTCCGCAGGACGTGGTGGTGGCCTCACGCCGAAAGCTCCTCTGCCGTTGGTAGGTGTCACGAGCTATGGGAAAAGATGCAATAAGCGCCGCTTGTGTCTCTCGCTTATCCCACTAAGAGCTGTGTGCGACAGGTTTCCTGAGTTCAACGCTCTTTATGCCTTTCTTATAAGCGGCCTCCTAATCTAGAAAGGTTGGGGCCGAACAGCGAAAGTGTTCGCCTGGCAGCGCAGCAGAGTTCCTGCAGTATGGCAGCACACAGAGAGGAAGCACGATTGCCTCTATACGTCTGAAGCGCTTGTGGCCCCCACGAAAGAGAGAGGTCCATCGTGGATTACAAGCGTCGCGCTTCTGTTTGTTACTCGGGCAGAGCGTTTTATTTTCTCGTTCTTGGCTTCCCAGCCACAGCCTGGCTTGGTGCGCAGCAGACCACCGGCGTCGCGGCGAACGCTTCGCAGCAGCCGGCCACCAACGTCAGCGAAACGCAACAGCAACAAATTGAGTTGCTGCAGCAGAAACTGAACGATCTCCAGGAGCAGATCAAGGCTCTTCGGCAAGCCAACGTCGCAGACCGTGCTGTGCAGCACAACACCACCGCAAAGGCGTCCGCACCGTCTGTTCCTGTCACAACGGAAGAGGTCGCCGTTGCCAACCCCAATGATCCGCATGCTGAGCCATTTGCCTTTGCTGACTTTACCTGGCTGAATGGTAATGCCCGGACCAAGGACACACCTTACGCAACCAAGTTCTTCACGCCTGAGATCCGGGCGGACGTAGATTACGTCTACGACTTCCGGCACCCGCAGGACGACACCATCAGCGGCTCGAGCGAGATCTTCCGTTCCAGCGAAGTTCAGGTAACACAGCTCGGCGTAGGTGGAGACTTCCACTTTGACAATGTTCGCGCCCGGCTGATGACACAGTTCGGCTTGTACTCCCAAACCACACCCAGGAACGATGCCAGCCCGGCACGTGGCCAGTGGAACCTGGATAACGCTTACCGCTACCTTTCCGAAGCGTACGGCGGTTACCACTTTAACGTGCAGCACGGCGTCAACGTGGATGCCGGCATCTTTATGTCCTATGTCGGCCTGTTCTCCTATTACCAGTTTGATAATTGGGCCTATCAGCCATCCTATGTCTCGTCGAACACACCTTGGTTCTTCAACGGGGTGCGTGTGCAGTGGTTCCCGACCGCCAAGCTCAAGATTGAGCCATGGTTCGTGAATGGTTGGCAGTCCTATGGCCGCTTCAACAACAGGCCAGGCATCGGCGGTCAAGTGCTGTACCGGCCAAACGGCAAGTTGTCTATCCTGGGCAACCAGTACGCCGTTGGGCGCGACGCGCTTGGCGTCACTGGGCGAACACGGTTCCACACGGACGACAGTGTCGAGTACAAGTTCTATGACAGGCCGGGCGCAACCCTCTCTAAGGCTGCAATCTCGCTTACAGGAGACCTCGGTTGTGAATCGGGCGGCGGTGTAAGCTGCTTCGGCAACGGGAAGAACGGACCAAAGCAGAGCTTTGTTGGATTTATGGCATACAACCGCCTCTGGTTTGATCGCGATCGCTATGGCCTAACCATCGGAGGAGGCCGAATCAACAATCCGGGCCGTTACCTTGTGCTGCTTCCGCCGATCAACGGCGCAACCGCGGCGTCCGGAACACCCTACTTCACAGAGAATCCGGGTGATCCGTACAAGGCTTGGGACGCCTCTTTGACTGGTGATTACATGCCAAGCCAGTACTTTACGTATCGGCTTGAGTACAACCACCGGGCTGCGAATGTACCGTACTTCAGCGGACCGGGCGGTGTCACCCCGCCGGGCGGCAACCAGGGTACGCCAGGTTCCGTGGTGGCGGGCTGGTCGCCGGATTTGCGCAAGAGTGAGAACCGCATCACCGGCGCTTTCCTGGTCAAGTTCTAACCACTCCGGGTGAGCGCGCATGGTGCGCTCACCCGGAGCACACGCCACGTGTGACGAGATTTCTCTCGAGTGGGCCTGACACAGCAAAGCTGAGTGAGCAACGACGCTTTCCTTGCGTAAGCATCTGCTTCAGCGGTCCCACTGCGCCACAGTGCAGTCGGACTGCTGTTCTATCGCTGCAGACTGTAGCCGGCGATCCAGGCGAATCGGGTCATCCGTTAGTTTGCGCTCCGTCATGGATAAATGCGGTTCAGCGTGCGTGCGAAGGGGATCGTTTCCCGCACATGCTCCAGGCCGCAGATCCACGCAACACAGCGCTCAATACCCATGCCAAAGCCGCTGTGCGGCACGCTGCCGTATTTGCGCAGGTCCAGGTACCACTCGAAACTTTCGAGTGGCAGGCCGTGGCTCAGAATGCGCTCCTTCAGCAAGTCGTAGCTGTCGATGCGCTGCGAGCCGCCGATGATTTCGCCGTAGCCCTCAGGTGCCAGCACGTCCACGCATAGCGCCTTGGTCGCGTCCTCGGGGTCGGGCTGCATGTAGAAGGCCTTCACCGCCGCCGGGTAGCGGTGCACCATCACGGGCCGGTCGAACTGGTTCGAGATGTAGGTTTCGTCGGGCGCGCCAAAGTCGTCACCGTACTCATGCGGCTTTTCGATCGCACCCTCAGAGAACGCCTTAACAAGCATGGCGTGCGCTTCGTCGTAGGTCAGGCGCGGGAAGGGAGCCTGGATCTTCTCGAGCCGCGCTGCCTTGTCATCGCCGCCGGTGATGGTCTTCAGGTCGATGCGGTGCTTTTCCAAAACCCGCGTCACGATGTGGGAGAGGAAGTCTTCCGCAAGCCGCATCAGGTCGTCCAGGTCGGCGTAGGCCACCTCCGGTTCGATCATCCAGAACTCGGTCAGGTGGCGGCGCGTCTTTGACTTTTCCGCGCGAAACGTGGGACCAAAGCTGTAGACCTTGCCCAGCGCCAGCGCCGTGGCCTCGATGTACAGCTGGCCGCTCTGCGTCAGGTACGCGTTGCCCTCGTCGAAATACTTCATCTCGAACAGCTCGCTGGTGCCCTCGCAGGCAGCGGGCGTCAGAATGGGCGGGTCGGTGCGCGTGAAGTCCTGCGTGTCGAAGAACTCCTGCGCCGCACGCATTATGGTGGCGCGCACCCGAAGAATGGCGGACTGGCGTGGCGTGCGCATCCAGAGGTGGCGGCGCTCCATCAGGAAGTCCGGCCCGTGCTCCTTGAGCGTGATGGGGAACGGCTCGTCGGCGCTGACCGCCTGCTGTACGTGCACGTCGTCCACGTCGAGCTCGAAGCCACTGGGCGCGCGTGAGTCAGCTCGCACCTTGCCCGTGACCACCACGCTCGACTCCAGCTGCAGCGCCTTCAACGTCTCGAACACCTCCGGCGATACCGCAGCCTTGGGCACAATGCCCTGGATGGTGCCGGTGCCATCGCGAAAGGTGGGAAACAGCAGCTTGCCGCTGGAGCGCAGGTTGTACAGCCAGCCACGCAAGGTGACGAATTGCCCTTCGTGCGGACCGATGTTTGCGATGGAGGTGAGGGGAGCCGGAGCCTGGGATTCTATTGCCATGTCAAGGATCAGTGTAGCGATTTCCGCGCGGAGGCTGTGCTCAGCGCCACTGCTCCAAACACGGCAAAAACCGTCCCCGATTGGACGGTTCTTGCTGAGCAGGCCTCCCGACAAAAGGGCTGCTCACGAAAGGGGGAGTGTACCGAAAGGTTAGCGGCTGAGTGCGACGTGCAGGGTCACCGGTGTTGCGACGGGCTGGCCGTCAAGCTGACCGGGCGTGTAACGCACGCGTCGGACCGCTTCTATTACAGCCTTGTCCGCATCCCGGGCCAGCGGCTTGACCACGTGGATATCTTCGGGAACGCCGGCAGTGTTGACGGTGTATTCCACCACCACTTCGCCAGCCGCCAGCGATCCGGTGCCCGGAGCCAACTGCAAATCCGTGAGGCGGACGGGCTTAATAATGCCAGAGAACGTGCGGGGCATTGCAGCGCGAACAGCACCGGCCTGGAACGCAAACGCGGGTGCATCCATGATGGCCACCGTGTGCGAAACGCCGGAGTGAACGGCCTGTGCGGAACCAAGAGCGGGAAGGCAGAGGGCAGCGGCAACGAGCAGGGAACGCATGTGAATCTCCTGAAGGTGTCGGGGTTTCCATCACCACGATAAACGGCAGAGTAGATGATTGTCAAAATAAATTTGCAGAGGCCAGTTTTGTTAGCGAAACGAGCCATTTCGGACCGTTCCCGGGCGCACAGATTCTTCGCGCCTGCGATACGCAGCCATCCCGAAGGAACCTCCTCTGGCCGGCTTCAGGCAGGGCGCAGAAGGCGCAGGGATGCGCTGTGAACCGCGCGCCCGAATGAGCTAAGTCTTGGCGAGGTATGCTGACAGCCTACAGATCAGGAGCTATTACGCCGCTGTGTCTTGCAACCGGGAGAACGCGCGTGCAGCACGCTCGGTCAGCGTCTTTGCATCCGTTTCCGGCTGGTAGCGAATCTCAAGCGTACCCACGGGTTCCTGCTGCAGCGCGTCGATGCCTTCGCGCACGGCCACCCAGTCCAGCGTGCCTTCGCCGGGCCAGCAGTGCTCGTCTTTTTCGCCGCCGTTATCGTGCAGGTGCAGTTGCTTCACGCGCGTGCCGAGCACTTCCAATGCCTTGGCCACGCCGGGCATGCCGGGCAGATTCATGTGGCCCACGTCCAGGCATACGCCCACGGTGTCCAGGTGTGCGATGCGCAGCATTTCCATCAGGTGTTCGGGCGTGGTCACGTCGTTGGGCAGCGTCTCCACCAGCGTTTTCACGCCGAGCGGATGGGCAAAGGCCTTGATGTGTTCCACCGCGGTCATGGACAGGTCGAGCGTGCGCTCACTCCACGTGTCGTTCGGCGTGCCCAGGTGTAGAACGACACTGTCGATGTCGATCTGCTCTGCCGCTTCCAGCGCGCGTTTGACCTCGTCCATGGCGTCGATGCGGCGTGTCTTTTCCACGTCAACCAGGTTGATGGTGGGCTGCACATAGCGGCTCCAGTCAGACCCGCCGGAGACGCGGCCATCGAAGATGGGCTGGTGCAGCGTGGCGCGGCAACTGTTGCCACGGAACCACTTTGCAATCTCCTTCACCTCGGACCGGTCGGCGTAGTCAAAGTGGTGCCGCGCTGCAAACAGTTCGATAGACTGCGCACCGCCGGAGACCATGGCATCCAGCAGGCCGGCATGTAGCCGCTGCTGCAGAAAAACATGCGTACTGATGGAGCGGATCATCCTGCCCTGACCATAGCAGCCCTTGCAGTCAAGTAGGCCAGTGGAACCACGCGTGGTCCACTGGTAAAAATCCCAGTCGCACTGCCTTTGGGCACCGGGACACGCCTCATTGGTTCAGGGCGTTGCAAGCGCCCGGTCAATCGCGGCCTGCGCCAGCGGAGCCATCACCGCGTAGCCGGCGGCTGTGGGATGCACGCCATCCTTGCTGGTTCCCGGCTTCATGGCACCTTCTGCGGTGGCCAACGGCGTGTAGTAATCCAGGTAGGTACAGCCGTTGCCGGCGCAGAAATCTTTCATCCACGCGTTCAGCGTGCGCACCTTCTCCGCCGGTTGCAGGCCGCGACGCCAGACGTAGTCGTCCACCGGCAGCACGCTGCTAAGGATCAGCTTGATGTGGTTCGCTCCGGCAATGGCCGCCATGGAGCGGAAGTTATCTTCCACCATGTCCAGCGTTTCCGGCCCGGTGTTTCCCGCGATGTCGTTTGTACCCGCCAGAATGACCACGGCCGCGGGCTTGAGTGCGACGACGTCCTGCTGAAAGCGGATGAGCATCTGCGGCGTGGTCTGGCCGCTGATGCCGCGATCCAGGTACGGCTTGCCCGGAAAGAACGAGGTCTTGTTCGCCCCATTGCCCCAGGCATCGGTAATGCTGTCGCCGTAGAAGATGACGCGCCCCGGTTCGCTGGCGGGCAGCGCCTTGTTGGCGGCCTGGTAGCGGCTGAGCTGGGCGTAGTTGCCCAGCAGCGTTTGCATGCGCTTGATCTCTGTTTGGTTCAACGACTCCGTGGGAGCCAGCAGGATGGGGTCGGAAGCGATGGGCTTGCCCGTGGAATCCAGCATCGTGGGCCGGGGCGCATTGGGTGGCGGCGTCTGCGACGATGGCGGCACCGGGCCAACGGGCTTTGCGGCGGGCGCGGAGGTGCTTGCCGGTTGCTGTGCGTACAACGCGGTGGGCAGCGCAAAAGCGCAAAGCGTAAGGGCGGCAAGGGTGGTGCGATGCATGAAGCCTCCAGGCGTGAGCAACAGTGTAGCGCCGCGAGCAAAGCGCCCGCATGGAAGGAGCGAGCGGCGCGGCGCTACCACGACATGCGCAGCAACGACACAGACTCCCGCGGCAGGTTCACCGGCAGTACCAGCGTGCCGTGGCTCGACTCCACCAACATCGACGGGTTGAGGAAATGCAGGCCTGCCGAAGCTTCCAGTTGTGCCTGCTGTGCTGCCGTGGGGTGCTGGGGCGAACCCATCGCCAGCCACACTGTGTAAGCGTTGCTATGCGCATCGTCGATGCGGAATTGCTGCAGATGGACGCGGCGCACGTCTCTGGGCAGGCCGCTGACCGTGACCTCGACCTGCGTTGGAGGCGCGGTCTGCTCAGCGTCATGGTAGTTCCACACCATGACCGCAGCCTCATGCTCCGCGCGGGTGGCCAGCGCGTCCACATCGGCAGAAGCACGCACCCCGCTATCACGCAGCTGATCCAGCGGCACGGCGCCGTCGCTACTCACGGCCACGCGGCTGCCGCCCATCCTGCCGGCCATGCGGAACCAGTTCAACACCGGCTTGTCCACGCCATTGGTGGCCAGCGAGCGAAAGCCCTCAAAGTAGTCCTTGCCTTCAAACTCGAACGACCAGCTCAGCATGCCCAGCAGGTTCACGTCACGCCGCTCCGCAAGGTCGAGCAGTGCCTTGTACGCCACCGCGGTGTACGCCGGGTACAGCGTGCCGTTGCGGTAGTTGTTTGCGGGATTCACCTTGCTGGAACAGGCGGCGCAGCCCTCCGGGTCAGCCTCACTCAGAATGATGGGCAGGTGCGCAAAGTGTGGGAAGCTGTGCACGATCTCGAAACCGCGGTCCGCATCCTGCAGTTCATGCGTGATGCCCATGGCCACGTTGCCACTCACGATCTTGGGCGAGCCCTTGGCATGGAAGCTGATAAAGTCCAGCGGCACCGGCTTGCCGTCTGCCGCGCTCTTGGCTGTATCCACATGTGTCAGGAAGGTCCGGAGGTAATCCGCTGCGTGCTTGCCGCTGGGACCCGTGGTTGCCGGTCCGCCGACCCTCGCCCCGGGCAGCGCGGCGCGCACACCCGCTGCGGCAAAGTCGTATAGCCTGCAGTACTCCTCGACCGTGCCATGGAAGTAATCGATGTCCGGCTCGTTCCACACCTCGAAATACCAGCGCATGACCTCATCGCGGCCGTAGCGGTCCACCAGGTGCGCTGTGAAGACGCGGACCAACTCGCCCCATGCGGCATAGTCCCTGGGTGGATTATTGACAGCTCCGCTGATGGTGCTCTTCGGGTAATGCACCTGGTACGGTTCATGCGCAGGGCCCAGATCCGCGGCCATGTCCCGCGGGGTAAAGCCAAGTTCAACCATGGGCCGCACACCGGCGGCCTTCCATGCGTCGAACAGGCCGTCCACGATGCGAAAGTCGTACACCGGCTTGCCGTCCGGACCGAGCGTATAGATGTTCGTGGAACTCCACTTCAACTCAGGCGTGCCGTTGCCGCTGGTGAACAGGTGGTGCGCCCGGATGTAGACGGGCACCGGGCTCAGAGCGTGAAGTTCACCCAGCAGCTTCTTGCCGTTAGGCGCGGTGGTGTAGTTCGCCTCGTCATAACCGAACCATGCATACACAGGGTGAAACGCACCGCCGGGCTTCGCAAGGTCCACGCGAACATGGACCGGCTGCTGCGCGGAGGCATCGAGACTTGTAAGAAAGAGAAGGAGCGAACGGAGCGCGCGGGACACCATGGCGACGAATGTACGGCGAGAGGCGTTCCGCAGACAAACAACAGAAGCGGGTGCCGCTTTTTACGGCTTCACCAGCGGTGCCGGCAGGTCCGCGTTATCGGCAGTGTAGCTAACGACCTGCGCCGGCGTGGTGGCGCTTAGAGGGGAGGAAGGGCTCTGCAGAAACATCGCAACGTCGAGGACCGCGGCAAGGACGACCATGACTTTGAACAGGCGCATGCTGTATCTCCTTCGCTTCAACAGGGAGAAGACTAGCGTTTGGGCAAAGCACAAGCAACGGGAAGAAACCTCCGCTGTCGCGGACAGCTTGCCGCTCTCTGGAAGATTCTTCTCTCTTGGAGGCTTTGAGAGTACGTTCAGCCCAGCAGCTTCAACAAGCCTTCCTCATCCAGGATGCTGACGCCCAGCTCGCGGGCTTTTTCAAGTTTGCTGCCGGCCTCTTCACCCGCCACCACATGAGTCGTCTTCTTGGAGACGGAGCCGGAAACCTTGCCACCAGCGGCTTCGATGCGTGCCTTGGCTTCGTCGCGGGTCAGCGTGGGCAGGGTGCCAGTGAGTACAAACGTCTGCCCGGCAAGTGCGTCACCGACGACCTTCTTCTCTCCCATGAACTGCAGACCGGCCTTTCGCAAGGCTTCGACGAGCGCGCGGTTCTTCTGCACCTGGAAGAAGTCGTAAATGGTTTGCGCAACGATGGGCCCGATACCTTCCCCCCGCACCAGCGCTTCGGGATCGGCGGCCATAATGGCGTCCATGCTACCGAAGCTTCCGGCCAGGTCCTGCGCCGTGCGCTCGCCCACGTGGCGTATACCCAGGCCCAGCAGCACGCGATAGAGCGGGGCCTGCTTCGAGCGCTGAATCTGCTCAAACAGCATGGTGCCGCGCTTCTCACCCAGGCGGCGTGCGCCGGCCACCTTGCCTTCACGCGCTGCCTTCGCCTGCTCAGCCTCGCTGGGTGGGAACTTGAGTTCGCACAGCGTCTGTTTGCTGAGCGAGTACAGGTCCGCGACCGTGTGGACAAGCGCGGCTTTGGTCGGCTCATCGGCGGTCTGCTCCGTGCTCTCTGCCGGTGCGGTATCGTCGGCTGGCAGCGAGACGGGATCGTTCAGCGGGTGCCCCAACAGCTGCGCCACCATGGCCTCGCCCAGGCCCTCGATGTTCATTACACCGCGCGACGCGAAGTGCAGCAGTTCTTCGCTCAGGCGGGCCGGACAGCTCGCGTTCACACAGCGAAAGTCGATCTCGCCCTCTTCGCGGACGACCGGCTCCTTGCATTTGGGGCAGCGCGCCGGGAACACGATGGTTCGCGAGCCGCGGGGGTGCTCGGCGTCTTCCACAACTTCTGTAATCTTCGGGATGACGTCGCCGCCGCGCTCCACGGCAACGTAGTCGCCGATGCGAACGCCCAACCGGGCAATCTCATCCGGATTGTGCAGCGTGGCGCGCGTGACGGTGATGCCGCCGATGCCTACCGGCTGCAGTGCTGCGACTGGCGTCAACTTGCCCGTGCGGCCCACCTGGAAGAGCACGTCCAGCAGTTGCGTGACCGCGCCGCGCGCCGGGAACTTGTACGCGATGGCCCAGCGTGGCGCCTTGCCCGTGAAGCCAAGCCGGCGCTGCTGCGCCACCGAGTTCACCTTGATCACGATGCCATCGATTTCATAGCCAAGGCTGTCGCGCTTCGCCTCTGCCTCGGCGATGAATGCGAGCACGTCATCCACGCTGCGGACCGTGCGCGCGTGCGGGTTCGTGCGAAAGCCCGCAGTGGCAAGCGCCTCCAGCGTGCCTGACTGCGTCCGCAACAGGAACTCGCCATCCTTGAGCAGGAAGTAGGCGTAGTAATCCAGCCGGCGCTGCGCCACGATACTCGGCTCCACCGTGCGAATGGTGCCCGCTGCGGCATTGCGCGGATTCGCCGCGGGTGCCTGCCCGGCACGCTCGCGCTCCTCGTTCATCTTCACAAAGGCGCTCTGCGGCATGACCACTTCGCCGCGCACCTCGAAGTCCGGTGGCAAACCCGCCTTCTTCAACTTCTCCTCAGGAATGGCCAGCGGCACCGAGCGGATGGTGCGCACGTTGCCCGTCACGTCCTCCCCGACGCTGCCGTCGCCGCGCGTGACGCCGCTTTTCAGGCTTCCGCCGGAGTAGTGCAGGGCCAGCGACAAACCGTCAAGCTTGTACTCACAGACGTACTCCAGCACATCGTTCGGGTGCAGCGAACCGGCGACCCGGTCGGCCCAGGCGCGCAGTTCCGCTTCGTTATAGGCGTTGTCCAGGGAAAGCATGGGGCGCGAGTGCGCCACCTTGGCGAAGCCTTCCTTAGCCTTGCCGCCCACGCGCTGGGTAGGGCTGTCGGGCGTAATCAGTTCCGGGTGCTCGGCTTCCAGCGCCCTGAGCCGGTTCATCAGCCGGTCGTATTGCGCGTCGGTGATCTCGGGCGCGTCCAGCACGTAGTACAGGTGCTCGTGGTGCACGAGGTCCGCGCGCAGGGCGTCAATCTGTTGCTGCGGTATCTTGGTGGCGGCTTCGGACATGGGCAGGAGAGTTGGACGCCAAGGCGGCCCGCAGTTTTGCCCCATCAGGTTACGGAACTCTGTGCGGACGTCCACGTCATTGATTTCGTTCTCAGACCTTGTCATCCCGACCGGAGCGAAGCGTAGTGGAGGGACCTGCTGTTTGCCCCGGGAGCAGCAGCGCAGCCCGGAAGAAAAGCAGGTCCTTCGACTGCGCACTGCGTGCTCCGCTCAGGATGACAAGCCTTGGGAGAGGACTCGGCTCTGGATTACTAAGAGGACCATGCATGGTGTCGGTGTGGCACCGTGTATGCTCCAACCGTGGAACCCGTCACACACATGCTCACCGGCGCCTGCCTTTCGCGGGCGTGTGGCTTTCCTGCGCGAGCGCGGTATGCGACCGCTGCCTGCGTGATCGCGGCGGAGCTGCCGGATGCCGACTACGTGTACCGCTTCTGCGGTCCGCTGGTGTATTTCCAGCACCATCGTGGATGGACGCACGCGTTCTGGTCGCTGCCATTGCAGGCAGCCTTGGTGGTGCTGCTCTTTGTTGCGTGGCACGCCTTGCGCCGCAAAGTCAGGCGCAGGCGGTCGCGCGACGAACCCGCTCCCGTCCGATGGCTGCCGCTGGGCGGCATGGCGCTGCTGGCGCTGCTCTCGCACATCCTGCTGGACTGGACCAACAACTACGGCGTGAGGCCGTTTGCACCGTGGAACCCGCGCTGGTATGCGGGCGAACTGGTCTTCATCGTGGAGCCGCTGTTGCTGCTCTTCCTGGGTGGCGCGCTGCTGCTGCCGCTGCTGTTCTCGCTGCACACGCGTGAACTCGGCATCCGCCGCTCAAAAGCGAGCGGGCAGGGTCTGGCCATTGCCGCGCTGCTGCTCACCGCGGGACTGTGGCTCTTCCGCGGGCTGCAGCGAAGCGATGCGGTGCGGCTGCTGGGGGTGCAGGAACTGCGGGGCGGCCCCATCCTGCGCGTTTCCATGGACCCGCACCCCATTAATCCGTATCAATGGCATGCCCTGGCAGAGACACCGCTGAACTTCCAGGCAGGCAAAGCCGATACGCGCACCGGCCTGCTGGAAACCGACCCGCAGGAGGTGTATCCCAAACCCGCTGACACACCGGCTATCATTGCCGCAAAGCGGAGCTGGCTCGGTCAGGTGTACCTGAACTGGTCGCAGTTCCCGATGGTGATCGACGCCGGAACGGCGGCGGAAGTGCATCCGGAGCTTGAGCTTTCGCCTGCCGAGCGCGCTCTGCATGTCGTGCAGTTCAGCGATCTACGGTTCCGCTACGACGCCGTCGGCCTGCGCGGCGCATCGAAACCACCACTCGGCGCGGAGACGTGGATGGATGGGCAACATCGCGTGGTGCGCATCTTTCTGGGCGAAGCCGAGCAGCGCCTGCACTAAGCGCGCAATGCGGCATGTGAAAATAAGGCATGGCCTTGCTGGTGCTTTTCCTTGCCGTGTTCAGCCGCGTGCTGCCGGCGTTGTTCCACGTAACCGGAGCGAACGTGACCATGCTGGGCGCGGGCATGCTGTTCTTCGGCGCAAACCTGCGGCGGGGCCGGCGCATCTACGTCCTGCTTGCGTTGGCGCTGCTGGCCGCTTCTGACTTCTGGCTGACGACCTACGCTTACGGTTATCCCTTCCACATCGCGAGCTACCTGCCGACCTGGCTTTGGTACGGGGCGGTTTGCCTGGGCGCGTCGGCATGGCTGCACCGGCGGCGCGGTGTGCTGCGCGTGGGCGCGGCCGCGGTGGCATCCTCGACCGGTTTTTTCCTACTCAGCAACTGCATGGTCTGGCTGCGCGGCAGCATGTACCCGCACAACGCATCCGGACTGCAGGCGTGCTATGTCGCGGGTCTGCCGTTCTATCGCAACGACCTCGCCTCCACGCTGGTGTTCGCCGCCGTTTTCTTCGCGTTGCCTCTCTTGGTCGCCGCGCTCCGTCGCGCTGCTGAGGGCGTGCAGAACCAAGGCGAGGGTCTTCTCTAGGGTCGCGAGGACTGGTGCATGCTGAGCCGCAATCTCTACATCCTCGCGGGAGCGCTTCTTTTCTTTGCCGCGCTATCGTATGTTGTTGCCTCCACCGGTCTGGCGCATGAGCCGGGTGCTCCCGCGGATGCTTCGCTCTGGCGAACCATCGGTATCGTCATGCTGCTGCTATCGCTGGTCACGGCCCTGTTGGGTGTTCTGCAATCGATGTTTGAGCAGGCAGATCGCCGCACACCCGGCGGGCAAGCCGGCGTGCGCCGCGACTACCTTGCGCAGCGCGAACGCGAGCGGGACGCGAAGCGCACCCGTAAAGCGGAAGGGAGCGGCAAGACGCCGCCCGTACACTGAAGGTGAGCAAACCTGTGCCGTGCAAGGAACATGTTCTATGTATGAAGTGACTGTCGAGGCCCATTTTTCATCCGGCCACTACCTGCGCGAGTACTACGGGAAATGCGAAAACCCGCACGGCCACAACTACCGGGTGCTGGTCACGCTGGAGGGCGCAGAGCTCGAACCCAATGGTCTTCTGCTGGACTTCAAGGTACTCAAAGACATCCTGAAGCCGGTCATCAACTACCTGGATCACCAGATGATCAACGACCTCCATCCCTTCACCACGGTGAACCCGTCCGCGGAAAACCTGGCGAAGTATTTCTTCGACCAGACCAATCAGAAGCTGGCCGAGGTCACGGCGGGGCGCGTCCGCGTGCAGAAGAGCACTGTGTTCGAGACGGATTCTTCGCAAGCCACCTACCGCGCGTAGCGAAATACGTTAGGTAGAAAATGGATTTCTAATGATAAGGTTGCCGATGCGCTGCCCATCCTGCATGTCTTCACCGTAGAAGACGTCGCAGCACTGTTCCAATGCGGATGCAAGAAGCAGGCTCGTAGATTGTGTAGCCGTACCGTTCAGCCAGAGCCATGGCAGTTCGGTGAGTCTCGAGGGTGAGTGCGACTGGCGGCTCACAGAAACTTTGAACAAAGGCCAGCAGGCTTCGAACCTCATCCCAGGACAGGCGAAACTTGCGTCGAGCGACGTACGCGAACTCGTTCGGAACCTGAATGCTGATAACACCGCCTTCCGCAAGCAGGTGCCTTACGATGTACGTCTTCGGCTAGTCAGTAGAAGAGAGGTAGAGCAGTACATTCGTGTCAAAGAAGCCGGTCAAGGCCGTTTGCCTCTTCCCGTGAGAATTTGTAGTCCGGGGGAAAAGGCCGCTGTATCTGCCTCACGCGTTCCCACAGCGCCTCCCGCTCTTCGTCGCTCATGGTCAACCGCTTGGATGTGCGCGTAACTTTTACCTCTACTTCGTCGCCCTCTTTCACTTGCAGGCCATTGACCACGTCGCTGGTAGCCGCACGGCCAGATCGTCACCCCACTTGGACAACTGCATCGCTGCCCTCCTCCGCCGGCTCCGTGCTGTCTATCTTAGACTGGTAGGTGGCACTATGCGCCTGATTGAGCTATACAAGTCCGTTCAAGGGGAATCCTCGTTCACCGGTATGCCGTGTATCTTTGTGCGGTTTGCCGGGTGCAACCTGCGCTGCGCGTGGTGCGATTCTACGTACACCTTCCACGGCGGGCAGGCGTTTACCGAAGACGAGGTGGTCGCGCGAATCCAGGCCCTGGCACCCTGCACGCTGGTGGAGTTCACCGGCGGTGAACCCATGCTGCATGCGCGCGATCTGTTGCCGCTGATGAAGCGCCTCTTGAACGACGCAGATACACGTTACACCCTCATGATGGAGACCAGCGGCGAGCGTCCGTTGGGCGAGGTGCCGCCGGCCGTGCACAAGATCGTAGACGTCAAATGCCCCGGCAGCGGATCTGCGTTTGGCTCGTTCCGCATGAGCAACCTCGACACGCTGACCGCCCGCGACGAGGTCAAGTTCGTCCTGCGCGACCGGCGTGACTACGACTTTGCGCGCGAGTTCATTCAGCAGCACCTTGCCTCTCGCGTGCACCACGGAACACTGGCAGGCATCCTGCTTTCCCCTGCCTTTGTACAGAACCCATCTCCCCTGCGGACGGCCGACAACATGGAACTGGACGCGCGCGATCTGGTGCAATGGATGCTGGAGGACGGACTGCCTGCGCGACTATCGCTCCAGGTACATAAGTTTGTATGGGAGCCGCAGAAGAAGGGCGTTTAGATCGCGCCGGCGCCTTTGGCAGACGCTGGCCTCAAGCCGCGGGATAGAGGCCCTGAAGGGTCTTGCGAACGACCTCGTAGCACTCACATGCCGCAAGTGTCAGACTGTCGCGATCCTGAATGCGCACCTTACCGCGGCTGTAGGTAATATGCCCGGCACGCTGCAGGTTTCCCGCCACCAGCGCCACGGTGGTTCGCTGGCTGCCGAGCATCTGCGCAAGGAACTCCTGCGTGAGCGGGAGTTCTTCCGTAGCGGAAATGTCTGACGCGGTCAGCAGCCAGCGCGCCAGGCGTGCCTCTGCCTCATGCAGGCGGCTGCACGCACAGTGCTGACCCGCCACGACAGACTGCGCCTGGATGTACTGCAGGATACGGCAGCGGAGTTCGGCTGAATCCAGGAACAGCCTGCTGAGAACCGCGGTGTCCACGGCGACACCGGTCCCGGGCACTTGCATGAACGACTCGGATGAAGCAGGCAGGGGGCCGAGCAGGGTACACGCCCCCACAAGACCTTCCACTCCGGTCATTGCGACCTCTGCCGAACTGCCATTCGACATTTTCACCACAGATGAAGCTGCCCCACGGGTAAGGAACAGGAGCACCGCCGGCAACTGACCTGCGACCAGCAGGGAAGCTTGCTGCGGCAGCTCGACAGATCGTGCGGAGCAACACAGTTCGCTGCGCAGCGGCGGCGAAAGACTGTCAAGCAAACGATTTCCGGTCTGAAACACTGGCGCACCGCCGCGGAGGTGAATGACCGTTGGGATGTCATCTTCAAAGTAGAGTTGTTCCGTAACAAGCGTCACTTCGTCACATTTACGGTTCATTAGCATGACGTTATGCGTTCCTTTGTGGATTTCATCCTTATCCTCTTTGCGCTGTCGGCTGTGGGCCTCTTGGAGGCTCAAACAGCAGCGCGTGCCCCGGTAAAGGTCGTTGTGCTCACGATGTTTGAGGTCGGCGCAGACACGGGAGACATGCCGGGAGAGTTTCAGCACTGGGTAGAGGGCGAGCACCTGACCCATCGCTACAAGATGCCTACGGCCTACCATGACGCGCTGATCAACGATGAGGGCGTTCTGGGCATCGTTACCGGCATCGGCACCGCGCGAGCCGCTGCCACGGTCATGGCACTGGGCACCGATCCGCGTTTCGACCTGACGCACGCGTACTGGCTGGTCGCGGGCATCGGCGGTATTGACCCGAAAATGGGTTCGCTCGGGTCCGCCGTGTGGTCTGACTGGGTCGTGGACGGCGACATTGCGCATGAGATCGATCCGCGCGAGGCTCCCAGCGATTGGCCCACCGGCTACGTCCCACTTCGCAAGAGCGTGCCGTACGAGCAGCCCCGCACAGAGGACAACGGGATTGCATTTCAGCTCGACAGGGGCCTGGGGGATTGGGCTTACAACCTGACCCGCGATCTAAAGCTGCCAGACACGCCGGAGATCCGCGACCGCAGGCAGAGCTTTCCGGGCAACACGGCAAAGCGGCCGCCCTTTGTGCTGCGGGGTGACAATCTCAGCGCCGGAACCTTCTGGCACGGCAAGCTGCTGAATGCGTGGGCTCGCGATTGGGTGCGCTATCAAACCGGTGGGAAAGGCACCTACGCCATCTGTGGCATGGAGGATTCCGGTACGCTCCAATCGCTCACGTGGCTTGGGCGTGCCGGCTTGGTCGACAGCAGCCGGATTCTGGTGCTCCGCACCGCAAGTAACTACGACCAGCAGCGGGAGGGCATCTCTGCGGCGGAGAGTCTTGCTGAAACGAAAATTACAAAGTACAGCGCGTTTCTGCCGTCGCTGGATTCAGCCTTTCGCGTGGGAGATGTGGTGGTTCGCGCTCTGTTGGCAAACTGGGCGATGTATCGCGATAAGCTGCCGGCAGGGGCGGCCGGCACGTCGTCCGCGCCCACCGCGGCTCCCCGGATCCCGTAGGGGCGCGGGCACCTGTCATGCCACGGCCCGCGTCATACACTCGGAAGTGAGGACGACGCTGGCATGGCAGAACGCGATGAAGACGACTACGTAACCGTGGCGAGTTATTCCGAGGTAGGAGAGGCCGCGCTTGCGCAATCCGTGTTGGACGGGGCGGGGATTGATTCCTTCCTGTCTGGCGAGGAGGCCAACATCCTGCTGCCAATGAGCGGTGCCCGGCTGCAGGTACGGCTCTCGGATGCGCAGACAGCGCGGGAGGTGCTCAACACGGTGCCCGTGACCGAGGGCGCTGAGGGCACCATGTCGGGCTCGTCGCGTGCAGGTGCGGCACTGGCGGACAATGGCGACGATCTCTAGCCAGCCTTCCGCTGCGGAAAGAGACCGGCCGAAAGCGGTGCTGTGCCTTTCCGGCGGCATGGATTCGACCGTCTGTGCTGCGTTGGCCGCAAAGGAATACGACGCCTACGCACTGCATTTCTCCTACGGGCAGCGTACCGAGCAACGGGAACTGCGGGCAGCGAGGGATGTGGCGCAGGCACTTGGCTTTCCCCGTTTCCTGCACCAGCGCGTCTCGTTGTTCCGCGAAATTGGCGGGTCGGCGCTTACCGATGTCAGTATCGCCGTGCCGGTGGCAAGCAAAAGCGAGCAAGGCGGGCAAGAGAGTACGCGCACGGGCGATCAGGTTCCCGTCACCTACGTACCCTTCCGCAACGCTCATTTTCTTTCGTCCGCCGTTTCCTGGGCAGAGGTGCTGGGCGCCCGCACCGTGATCATTGGCGCGGTGGAGCAGGATAGTTCCGGTTACCCGGATTGTCGGCCGGCGTACTACGATGCCTTCAATGAGTTGATCCGGCAGGGTACGCGCAACGGCGACATCCGGGTGGAAACTCCGCTCATCCGCATGCGCAAACGCGAGATTGTGGCGCTGGGTGTTGAACTTCGTGCACCGTTGCATGTAAGTTGGTCATGC
>CAXTBQ010000033.1:0-16665 GCA_964242065.1 uncultured Terriglobus sp.
CGCTGCTTTCGGGTCCTTACAGACCCCATCGGCACAGACGGTGCAGCGCTGCGCCGTGCCGCGGCCAGTGCCCTGGCTGCGCAGCACAACAGGCTAAAGGCGCGGTCGGACAGGCGGCGCGGCATGGAGCGGCGGAGCGGGCAGCCGGACACGCGCGCGCACCGCGTAGAGCGCCGCACGGCTCAGGACCGTCGCGAAAGTGATCCTGACCGGCGCGGCAAGGAACCGGAACAGCGCGGTACCGAGCAGGAGCGTCGCTCTGCTTCCCCGGTATTCCGCCGTGGCAGCGGTGCCGCCCATCCCCGCGAAATTTTTTACCTGCAGGGCTGGGACGGTGAAGCCGAGCGGGATTCCCGGGCCTGGTCCAGCGCTGTGCCGTTGCAGCCAAGGGCGCATTGTTGACGTCTGCAGAGCGCGTGGGACTTTCCTGGTAAAAGGCAGAATCTTTCGACATCGAAGCACATCCGATTTCCTGAACGATCTCACCCTACGACCGGAGATTTCACCATGGCTTCACTTCTCAAGATCGACGTCAGCCCGCGCGGCGACGCCTCCTACTCCCGCCAGCTCGGCGAGAGCTTTCTCAAGAGCTGGCAGGCTGCGCACGCCGGCGGCACCGTCACCACCCGTGACCTGGCCAAGCAACAGCCCACGTATGTGGACCTGCAGTGGATTGCCGGTGCATATTCTAAGCCTGAGGATCAGAAGGAGGAGCATAAAACCGCGCTCAAGCTGTCCGACGACATCATTGCCGAGGTGAAAGCCGCCGACACCGTGCTGATCACCACGCCCATGTACAACTTTCAGGTACCTGCCGTGCTCAAGGCGTGGATAGATCACCTGGTGCGTGCCGGAAGCACCTTCAGCGCAGGGCCGGACGGCTACAAGGGCCTGATCTCAGGCACAAAGGCCGTCATCATTGTGACTGCCGCCGGTGACTACGGGTCGGGATCGCCCATCGAAAGCTACGACCTGCTGACGCCGTATGTGAAGCACATCTTAGGCTTCGTGGGCATTACCGAAGTCGAGGTGCTCAAGGCAGGCAATACGGCCGGCATCCAGTATGGCAAAATCTCTGCGGAAGACTGGAAGAAGCCGCTTGACGCCAAGGCGCAGGCGCTTGCCTCGGCATAACGGCGACGTCATTCGCGCACGTAGAAAAAGAGGGTAGCCATCGCGGCTCCCCTCTTTTCTGCGTTTCAGCACATCTGCCTTGAAGTTAGGTGCGCGCGCCGCCCCCCACTCCCACGGTTTCGCCTGTAATCCAGTACGAATCGTCAGACGCGAAAAACGCGACTACCTTGCCGATATCCTCCGGCTGACCGACGCGGCCTAGCGGTGTCATGGGGACGACCATCTTAGCGTACTCGTCAATGAAGCCGGTCGTGCCTTCTGTGACCACCAGCCCGGGGCTGATGCTGTTGACGCGAATCTTCTTCGGTCCCAGTTCACGTGCGAGGCCTAGTGAGATGCCGTCCACTGCGCTCTTGGTGGCACCGTATACCACGCCGTTCGGCATAGGGCCACGTCCCACGATGGAGCTGATGTTGATGACGGATCCTCCCTCAACGGGGAAATGCTTTATTGCAGCCTGGGTGGTCAGTAGCAATCCCAGCACGTTCAGGTCGAAATGACGGTGAAAGCTCTCAGGCGTGAGGGATTCCAGAGGGGTAAAGTCGTACACGCCCGCATTATTAACAAGAACATCGATTTTGCCGAAGGCTTTGACGGTCTCCTCGACGAGGGTTGCAATTTCTTCTGGCTTTGCAACATTTGCGCCCACTGCAATGGCCTTACCACCTGCGTCTGTGATGCGCTTGACCACTGCTTCGCCGCCCTCACGCGAGGAGGCGTAATTAACCACAACCGATGCACCCTCTTTTGCCAGGTGCTCCGCGATCGACGCACCAATGCCCTTTGAAGCACCCGTTACCACTGCTACTTTGCCGCTTAGCTTGCCCATGATCTTTCCTCACTCCCTCTCGTTTCGAGAGCCATGAGAATGATGTGCCCGACGGTACCTGCGATGCAGCAAAGTTCGCGGTCCGATCTTGACACATTTCGATGGAGACGAAACTACCTACGATCTCAAGCGGCGAGTTCCTTGAGCCAGGCGATGTAGCTCTTCCATACCTTGCGGCGAAGGTGCACCCGCATGTACTTGCCGTCGCGCTCGCCCGAAATCAGGCCGCTTGCTTCCAGTTGCTTCATGTGATGCGAGAGCGTGGCCGGGTTCATCTTCAGGCTTTGGCGCACGTCCATGCAGGTGCAGGAATCGCCATTGGCAATGGCGCGCAGCACCTCCATGCGCCTGGGATCAGCCAGCGCACGGCTGATCTTAAGCATGGCGCGCTGCTCCTCCTGCGGGTCCACAGATTGTGTCGTGTTGTCTTTCGCTTTTGCCACAGCACCCGTCCTGGCAGGCGCAACGCCCTAGGCAAGTATAGGTCGCGCGCGACGGGCTTACTGTTCCAGCGAAAGCTGCTGGAGCAACTCGGCTATTGTGCGGTGCAGGACAGGATGCACCCAGTGCGGCGCAATCTCCGCCAGCGGCTGCAGGACGAAACCGCGGCGATGCAGTTCCGGGTGCGGCAGCGTCAGGCCGTCGCTCTCCAGCACAGCATCGTCATAGAGCAAGAGGTCCAGGTCTAAGGTGCGCGGCCCCTAGGCGATGCAGCAGCGCCTGCAGCAGACCGGTAGGCTGCAGGTACGTACGCAGGAGGGCTGCGGCATTCAGGAAGCGCGGCTGGTCTATGTAGCCCACGGGCTCTGTGTCAAGAAAGCCGGAAACGGACACAACCTCACTGAATTCGCGCAGAGACTCCACGGCCGCCGACAAGGTAAGTGCCCGGTCTCCAAGGTTAGATCCTAGTGCAATGGCCGCCAGCGCCACGGCTTAGGCGTGGACCGCGTTGGCAGGCATAATCATGTTCTGCACAGACAGGGTCATCGGCTCGTCATCGAATTCCGGCGCCAGTTCCCACGCGGAGCGATCTTTCAGCAGCTTACTCACCAGGGCGGTGTGCATGGCGTGACCGGCGCGCTCTGCCACTACGCGGCCCTGGATGCGGCGGCCGGCCAGGGCCAGGTCGCCAATCAGGTCCAGCACCTTGTGCCGCACAAACTCATCGGCAAAGCGCAGCGGGCCGTTCTGCACGGCGGCACCGCCAATGATGATGGCGCAGGCATCGGTCGCGCCGCGGATCAGGCCCATGTTGCGCAGCATGGGCTCGTCTTCACGGAAGCCGAAGGTGCGCGCGGGCGCAATCAGGTCCGCGTAGGCTCCTGTCTGCAGGTCACCCAGGAAACGCGATGAGCCGATAGGCGCGGGGAAATCGATACGGTAGTCAATGCCGTAGCCCTTGCCCGGGTACACGCCGATGAATTTGGGCCCGCTGTCAGAACTTTCCGTCACCTCGACCGGCTTCAGGATGCGCAGGTACTCGCGGCGGCGGCGCTGGCGGCGTGTGCCCACCGCCTGAAACGCCTCAACGTACGGCAGCGCGGAACCGTCTAGGATGGGTACCTCGAGGTTGTCGATCTCCACGATCACGTTGTCGATGCCATAGCCGATCAGCGCGCTTAGCAGGTGTTCGGTGGTGGAGATGAGCACGCCCTGTCGCATGAGCGATGTGGCGTAAGACACGCGGGCCACGTTGCGGCCGTTGGCGGGGATCTCGAAATCATCCAGGTCTGTGCGCCGAAACACGATGCCCGAACCGGCGGGCGCGGGCATCAGCCGCATGGTCACCGGAGCACCGGAATGAAGCCCAACCCCCGCAAAACTGACCGGCTCGGCCAGTGTGCATTCGGTGTGTGCCTGTCCGCTCAACGGTTGCTGCAACTCCTGGACAACATCTCCGCGCGGGGTGCGGAGAGTTTGACAAAACAAAGACTAGCGCAGGCGCGAGCCGCCGGAGTGTGGCAAATACGACACAGGTAACACTCGCGGCACGTTCTGCGGCTGCCATTTTTTGGACGGACTCAGAAGCCGCCCGGCGTACAAGGGGAGGCTGCGGCAGGCGGTAAAATCGCCCGATGCAGATGGCTCAACTACAAGAATCGCTGCGGCACAGCCACATGCTGTGGCTTTCACGGCTGCAGGAACTGGTGCTGTGTGAATCGCCCACCGAGAATGCAGCCGCCGTGAACCGTTCCATGGACATGGTCCAGGGCTGGGCTGAGGAGTTGGAGGCGCGCGCCGTGCGGCATCCGCAGAAGGGTTACGGAGACGTGCTGGAGTTGTGGTTGGACGGAGAGGACGCGCAAGCAAAGCCGCTGATGCTGCTTGGCCACCTGGACACCGTTTGGCCCGCGGGCACATTGGCGACGATGCCATGGCGCGAGGCACCAGACAGCGCCGGGCACACGCGGCTTTGGGGGCCGGGCGTGCTCGACATGAAGGCTGGCGTGATGATGGCACTCGCCGCGTTGCAGGCTGTCCAGGCAAACGGCGGCCTGCGCAGGCCGGTTGTGCTGCTGCTGAATCCTGACGAAGAAACGGGCAGCGTCGTATCCCGCGCGCACACCGAGCGCATTGCCCGCGAGTGCGAAGCGGTGTTCGTCCTGGAACCAGCGCAGGGGCTGCCCGGCTCGGCGGATAACGCGGCTTACAAAACGGCTCGCAAAGGCGTGGGTGCGTACCGGCTGCAGGTGACGGGCGTGGCCTCGCACTCGGGAGTCGATTTCGAGCGCGGCCACTCCGCCGTGCTGGAGCTTGCCGGGCTGCTGCAGCAGGTCGCAGGCTTTACCGACCTGCCGTCCGGTTTGACGGTCAACCCCGGCGTCATCGGCGGCGGCACGCGGTCCAACGTCGTAGCGGCAGAGGCCTGGGCAGAGGTGGACGTGCGCATCGCTCGCATGGCCGACGCAGAGCGTGTGGACGCGCTCTTTCAAGGTCTACGGGTCACTGATCCGGCCTGCTCGCTGCAGGTGACCGGCCGCATCAATCGCCCGCCCATGGAGCGGGGCGCAGGCACTGTGCGGCTCTACGAGCAGGCGCGCACCCTGGCGGGGGAACTTGGCTTAGTCTTAGGCGAAGCCAGCACCGGCGGCGGTTCCGATGGCAACTTCACTGCCGGGCTGGGCATTCCGACGCTCGACGGCATGGGCGCAGTCGGCGAGGGCGCACACGCTGCGCATGAATCGGTGCTGCTGGAGCACCTGCTGCCAAGGACGGCACTGCTGGCGGGCATGATCGCAGGCTTGTAGTTGCTGCTGATAGTTCTTAGGCCGGAGCTGAGCTATTCCCGGGTTTTGACCCAACGCGACCCTAAGTTTGTCATCCCGACCGGAGCGAAGCGGAGTGGAGGGACCTGCTGTTTGCCCTGAGCAAAATCGCTGCCATCAAGGAAAGCAGGTCCTTCGACTCCGCACTGCATGCTCCGCACAGGATGACAAGGTTATAGAGTCTCGCGGGTGAGCTGGCCTAACAACCCGGCCAGCCGGGCCAGCGGCAGGCCGACCACATTGCTGTAGTCGCCCTCAATGCGCGGGATCCACTGCGCGGCGCGGCCCTGAATGGCGTACGCACCAGCCTTGTCCATGGGCTCGCCGGTTGCCACGTACGCGGCAATCTCATCCTCACGCATGGTGCTGAAGAACACGTCGGTAGTCTCCGCTGCCGTTAGGGTCTGGTCGCTTGAAAGCACGGCGATGGCGGTGGTCACCTGGTGCGCGCGACCACTCAGCAGGCGCAACATGCGCACCGCATCGGCTGCGTCGCGAGGCTTGCCCAGTAGCTCTCCGTCCACCGCGACGGTCGTGTCCGCACCAATGACAGTGGCATCCACATGCAGTTCAAGCACGGCGCGCGCCTTCGCTTCGGCCAGGCGCAGCGTGTACACGGTATGCACTTCGCCGGGCAGCGGTGTCTCATCGATGTCGGCAGTAACCACCGTGAACTCGAGCCCAATCTGCGCAAGCAGTTCACGACGGCGTGGCGAGGCGGAGGCAAGGATCAGTGGCTGCGCCGGTTGCAGCGGAGTCATGCGAGGTCGGCGACAGAGAGGTCGCGCACGCCGTCCGCACCGGCAATCAGCGCACGCTCCGCCATACCAAGGAACAGGCCGTGCTCCACCACGCCCACGATGTTGCGGATTTCCGCAGCGGTCTCCTCGGGGTCAACAATGCCGCTGGAAGCGCAGTCCAGCAGGATGTTGCCCTCGTCTGTGATGTACGGGCCGCTGCCAACTTTCGCCTGCCGCACGGTGGGCGTAAAGCCCAACTCGCTGAGTCGCTCGGTCACCAGCGGAACGGCCATGCGAATGACCTCCACCGGCAGCGGAAACCTGCCCAGTTGCTGCACCAGCTTTGTGTCGTCCGCCACGATGATGAAGCGCTTGCAGGCGCTGGCCACAATCTTCTCGCGCAGCAGCTTGCCGCCGCCGCCCTTGATCAGCGCCATGCCGGGGCCGACTTCATCCGCGCCATCGATGGCAACGTCGATCGTCCGGTGCTGCGTGAAATCGGTGATGGGGATACCCAGCGAGCGGCCGAGCTTCTCGCTATCTTCCGACGAGGCAATGCCCTGGATCTTGAGGCCCTGCTTTACCTGTTCGCCCAGCAACTGGATGAACAGCGTGGCCGTGGAGCCGGAGCCCAGGCCAACCACCATGCCGGGTTCTACGAAGCGAAGCGCGTACTGCGCGGCGGCCAGCTTGGCGGCCTGTTGAGCGGATGAATCAGGCATGGTCGGCCTCCACGCGAACATCCACTGCCATGCCGTGCGTCGCGCCGGGCGGCAGGGTCATGCGATCGTCCGCAGCGTTTACGGTTTCCACGCACACAAAGTGCTGCCAACTGTCATCCGCCAGGTCTGGAAAGGTAGGTGTCAGCACGGTCCATGGGTTCCAGATGACGGTGGTGTTTGAGCCTTGCTTGGTGATGTGGATGCGACGGCGGTTCGCCGGGTCCACCAGGATCAGAGGCTCGGCTGTGTGCACGTGAACCTGGTCCACGTCACGTGTCCAGGCAAACTCGGTTTCACGCTGCACCTTGCGCACCATGTTGTCGCGCTTATCCAGGTAGGTGCTGCCGCGCAGCCCAAGCAGCCGCGCGGCGGTTACGTCGCCCACCGCGTAGTAGGTGTGCAGGCCTTCCTCGAATTCCATGGGCTCCGTGCCGTGGTTCGTCACGGAAAGCGCCTGGTGCAGATTGCCGCCGAAGCGAAACTCCATGACCGCGGAAAAGTGGTCATAGCCTACGCTGTACGCCAGGTCGTCCGGCCGCAGCGAAAGCGTCACATGGATCTCGCCGTCGGGGTTCAGGTGCACGCGGTCCAGCGCCCAGATCGCGGTTCGCGCAAAGCCGTGCATGGGGCTGGTGGTGCCGTGAGCCGCGTCGAACTCCGCCGCGTTCCAGCGCGGCCCAAACCACGGAAAGAGCACCGGAACGCCGCCGCGAATGGGCTTGCTGGGTGCGAGCGCCGATTTTGGCGACAGGTACAGCACGGGGTTGCCACCGTGCGGAGTCCACCGCGTCAGGTGCGCGCCCTGCAGGTATACGGTCGCCTCCGACGCGTGTGCGACCACGCGCATCTGCACCATGCCGGGCTCGTCCTCGTGGAAGGAGATGTGGTCGCGAATGGCGAAGCGTTCCTGCAACTCGGCTAACGACTGAGACATGGTTCCGTTCTCCGAGCTAAGTCTAACCGGGCAGCTACTTTGAAGGTGCTGCCGTGAGTGCATCCCCGCGCAACCGGCCGATGCGACCCTTTGGCCCCACCACCCACGGCAAGGCCAGGGCATTCCACTCCTTGTCCGCTCCCGGCAAGTCGCCCTTGGCAGCGTCCGGTAGCAGCGGTTGCCAGGAGCGTCCATCATCACGCGAGATGTCGGTGCCGTTCGGCCCAACGGTGATCCACGTGCGAGTGGCGGGATCGTACGCAACGGACGAGCGATAGCCGTGCGGCGGGTGTGCGACAGGGTGCCATGTCATGCCCTCGTCTGCGCTCCACGCCGCAGTGCCGGACGGGTTGTCCGCAGCAGCATAGTCGCCACCCACAGCCACGACGGTGTTTGCGTTCTCTGCCAGCGCGAAGATGCCAGCTGTCTTGTTCTCGCCGGCCAGCGGCAGGCGCGATGCCGTAAGCCAGATGCGGTCCAGGCACTGCGCCGGGTCATTGTAGCTGGTGCTTTGCGAACATTGCGGCCACACGCCTCGATAGAACTGTGCGCCGCCGCCACCAAACACCGGGCCGAAGAGCGAGAGCAGCAGCGACTGGTTACTGGCCGCAAACGCGCCCCCGGCAGGCGCTGCCTTCAGGCCTTCCGCTTTGCTCTGGAGCCAGGTGGCGCCGCCGTCGTCCGTATAGCTGAGATAGAACTGGCCGTTGACCGGGTCGCCCAGCACCCAGCCTTCGTTGCGGTTGCGAAAGACGATCGCATCGAAAAAGCCGCCGGGCGCGGCAGGGTTCGCCAACACGAGCGACCAGGTTCGGCAGCCATCGACCGTCTTATACACGCGTGAAGCTGCTCCGGTGCCGCTCGACATGACCATGGCCGTGCTTGCGTCGAAGGCCACGATGCCGCGAAAGTCCAGCGAGGAGGCGTTGGGCGGAGTCGTGCACAGGGTCCAGTGCGCGCCCGCATCCGTGGTGCGAAGGACCGTACCGCCTGTGCCGCTAGCCCACGCGACGGTTCCGCGCGCATCGCCGCTGGCAATGCCACGCAGACCGGCTTGCGTCCCGCCGGTCTGCAGGGTGAACTGGCCCCGTGCTACCGGGATGAATAGAAGAGCAAGCAGCAAGGCACGCATGCGCAGAGTGTACTGCCGCATGCGGACCTGTCTAGCGCCGCGTGACCGTCACCAGCCACTTGGCGCCGTCCGTGAAGATTTCACGGGAGAAATCGCAGGCGCCAATATCGGCGACGCTTTCAGCGAGCTGGAGACAAAGTTCGTCGCGAACCTCATCTTCGTAGGTATGTTGCACAGACAGGGCGGGAGAAAGATATTCAAAGTTTTCCATCGTAGACAGTCCTCTGTTGGGTAAGTCCTGCACATATGATTACAGGTCTTCGGCTGGAAACCGTCTGGCGTCAAAGGTTTATTTCTGGGGCGGTTCTCTTTTGAAATGAGGTACTTGGTACGATTCCAGCATGTTTTTTGCCACGTGGGATGAGCGTGAAAGGTGATGAACATCGCAGGGCTTCCGAGCGACTCACAGGCGAGTCGTCCCCCTCAGACGCAGCGTTCAAGTGCTGATTGCTCAGCCACTTGCGGCAGAGTCTGATAGGCTCACCGAACCATGCTTCTCTCTCTGCTTGCCGCGCTCCTGCTGCCCGCCACCCAGTCGCCGCCCGCCGACCTGCGCTATGCGGGCACGGTAGGCCAGCAGCGCGTCACGCTGCGGCTCCAGGTGGAAGCGGACGCCATCCGTGGCGGCGGCTACACCTGGAGCGGCCAGCGCAGCGAGGTGAAACTCGTTGATAGCAGGCAGTTTGGCACTACGGTCGTGCTCCAGGACGAGGACGGTAACATCCTCCACCTGCACTTTGAGGACGCCGCCGCCATGCTGGAAGGCACCATGGACCGCGCCGAGCAGGACCTGCCCGTCCGGCTCACCCGGCAACCACGCTGATGCACCCGGAACGGTGCAGAAAACACGCTACAAACGCGTGCAAAAACGTGCATTTAGCGTGCACAAAACACGCTTGGGGCGACACAGATTCTCGTCTTACCGTGTGCTCAGGACCGGCTTGCGGCGCTCCGTCTGCAGGTAGGTGTAGCGGATGCGGTGGATGACCGTGACCGTGCTCAGCAGCGCCAGCACCCACAGCGCCGGAGCCATCACGCCCCAGGTGTCGCACAGCGCGCCCAGGATCACCAGCACGATGCGTTCCGGCCGCTCCATGAAGCCGACCTTGCAGGAGCCGATCAACGCCTCCGCCCGCGCCCGCGTGTAGCTCACCATGAGCGAGGCCGTCATCACAAACGCCACCAGCACCACATACACAAAGCGGTTGCCGCGCGCGTAGTACACCAGCAGCCCGAAGAAGATGGCCACATCGCTGTAGCGGTCAATCACCGAGTCAAAGAACGCGCCAAACACCGACACCTGGTTGGTGGCGCGCGCCACCCGTCCATCCACCATGTCAAACAGGCCCGCGCCAATCAGGATGAGCCCGGCATACAGAAACATGCGGTGCGCGTTCGAGCCACGCGCATAGCCGAAGAAAAACGCCGCCGCAATGTTGATCACCAGGCCGGCAAACGTCAGCGTGTTGGGCGAAATCTTCGACAGCGCCAGCCCACGCACAATCTTGTGCAGCAGCCATCCGCTGCCCCTGCCAAAGGCGCTCGTCCAGGTGCGCTGGGTGCGCGGTGCCCGCTCCGTCCCCTCAACCCTCATCGTCGTCCGTACACCCACCCCCGCGCAACCACCCGCGGAACACCATCCAGTGTACCCGCGACCGAGCGATTGCCTAAGGAGTGGCTGAGAGTGCCTTTGGAGCGGCTTCGCGCACGCTTGCAGTGCGGATCTCAGAGGTCAGCAGCTGGGTGTCTGTAGCTCGTAAAGAACAAGATTGCTATTTGTCCTGTTGATCAGCATTTGGATTTCCAGCGATCTTTCCTGCCAAAGCTATCTGAGCTAGATGCTTGATGTGTGCAGTCTCATGCGCATCACTGGCCATGAGTTCTATGCGCGATTTGGCAGCTTCTTTTGCTGCGGGGCTGCTTTTAGAAATACCAATCAGTGCGTGGCTTTTGATTAAATCATTTGGCCGGTCAAGGCAGCGCACGAGTTCTGCCGCTACTGCGTCTGGAATAGGACCGCTGTCAATGCCCACGATCGTATCCAGTAGATGCTCGTCTGTCATATCCGGGCGATGCATATAGAGCACCACACGTGCTGCTGCATCCTGGTCACGCGGCGCGAGCCGCAGTAAAAGCGCTGAGACTCCGCTGCCAGGCCCAGTCTTATTGTTTGCTTCAGGATTCTCGAGCGCATCCTCAAGAATCGGTATGACGAGCTGGGGATACCGGTACCCTATCAACTGCAACGCGTGAAAAGCGGGAGGTGTAAAGCGGTGGCTCGGGTCAATCAGCATCGACGCCAGTCGCCCCATCTGCGTTGCGATTAGCTCGGATATATCAGGCCGTGCACCAATATACCCCAGCAAGAACACTGCTTGGTTCTTTAGATAATAGTCGTTTGGCTCGGATGGTTCAGCATCAATTTTGCGATCAATAACAGCAAGGCCCTGCACCAACTCCGCAGTCGTCATGGTCTGGGTAGACTGCACCAGAGCTTCGAACTTAGGAAAGCTTTTATCAAAATTGCGTTCAGCTGTAAGCAGCTTGAAGTACTCCTCGAATGAGGTCGATCCTTCCGATGGCATTGTCGTTTGAGCTGCCGCGGCCACATAAGTACATAAACAAAAACAGGCGAAGACCGTACGAGCGATTTTGGGTGCCGTAGACCGCTGCATGCTTGCTCCTTGTCTGTATTTAACTACATATCCTTCTAATCTCACCCGTATGCTATTGCGGCCTACATGGTTGTGGCGCATTCAGGCTGACACTACAATCGCTGACTCTTCTGAGGGTGTAATTCATGCTGGGTGGCAGCGCGGCCGAACTAAGGCAAGCGGCTAAGTATGCTGTTGTGTTGCTTGTAGGCTGCGAGTCGTAAATAAGTACGTCGTTGACTCTGATCTGCTGAGCGGGGTAGCAAGTGTTCCACCCTGAGACTGTGGCCGTATTGTTGCTGCTATCTATACTGACTGTGAGGTCCCAGTTAATACCAGCTCCGGGTACCTGTGGCTCAAGCGGATCGTTCTTTAAGGCGGGTGGCCCACATCTCAGATTCTTTCCTGTTCGGCTTTTGACGTGGGTGCCCCACATCTCGGAGAGATGTGGGACTGAACGCGGCCGGTGTCTGGATCGAGTCTTGTGCGCAGGCCACCCCTCCGCCGCACCGTCCAGGGTGATTCGATCTCCACCGTTCCCACCTCTCCGCTCCACCAGTGGCAGAAGCTGGACCAGGCCCACGCATCGGGCCGGTTCACCAGGCCGCGAGTCACCGGATTGCGATGAATGTACTGCCGTTTCTCAACGACTTTTTTCTCCGTGAACACGTTGAAGTCATGGTAGCGGCGCTGCCAGAACGGCCTCTGCTCCGATTGCACGGCGACGGACAGCTTTAGCGCCTGTAGTGCCTTCGACAACACGCCGCGCCGGGGCTCGCTGACCAGCAGATGAACATGCTCCGGCATGACCACATAGGCCACCACCAGAAAGTCATACCGGATGCGCATCGACTCCAGCGACCGTTCAAAGAGTTCTCTTGAGGCTGCATGTGCCAGATACGGCAGTCGCCGGTAGCAGGAAAACGTGATCAGGTGCAGGTGCCCGCACTCCTGGTACCGCACCAACTCTCCCGCCATGCCAGCATCCTACTCCCACATCTCTACGAGATGTGGGGCACCCACAAGTGGGATCAGGGGAGATGGGGGGCACCCATGGTTCGTACTCCCACATCTCTGCGAGATATAGGGCACCCACGGGGTTGGGGGCGCGCGCCTGCACTAACGGAATCGATAGACGACTGACACGGCCGGTCCTGATGTGTCCGTGAAGTATTTGGATCGGGTGCCGCCCACGGTCTGCGCAGCGAAGTCGGGGTTCTTGTAGAAGTAGCCGCGGTAGGACAGCCGTACACCCCAGCGCTGATTCAATTGGTAGACCGCACCTGCTCCGTACACGGCCGCCGCACGGTAGCTCGAGTAACCAGCGAAGGGGGCATCTCTGGGTATGAACATGAGCACGCCCGGACCGGCTTCCGCAAAGGCGCGGACGCGCCGCTTCTGCCCGGGCTGCTGGATGACGTAGGTGGTGCTCAGCTCAAAGACATTGGCGGGGATCGTCTGGGTTCTTTCAACCTGGTAGACCACGTTGCCCGATGACTGCAGGACGGTGTCTTTGTAGATTTCATCGATGCGTGTCCAACTGAAGCTAGCCCGGTAGCCGACCAGCGGCGAAAGCTGCTGCCCGTATGCGGCGGACAGCCCGGCAGAGGATGAGGTGCCCTGCGCCTGCGATCCCGATTGTGACACCGGATTGCGCAACGTGAACCATCCAAAGGCACCCGCGGAGACGGTCTGTTCTGAACGGGATGGATCGAAGCGTTTGGGCGCGCTCTGCGTTTGCCCATGAGCGCCGGTCAGCGCGGCTCCAACCAGGGTTGCAAGAGAAAAGCAGGCTTGCAGAGACACGCCACGCAGCGCCACCCTGCGGGCGGAAGACTTTGACAGAAAGTGCACGATGAAGGGCTCCGTTGTGTTGGTTAGCGGTGGGAAAAGCGGTAGGTGATGCCGAGCGAGGGCTCGTTGCTGAGCAGCGTGCTGGTGGTAATCGGTGCGGAGATGCCGCTGTACTGGAAGTCCGGGCCTTTGAACACCTGGCCGCGGTAGGCAGCACGAAGGCCGATGTGCTTGGAGAGCATCAGGTTCGCGGCAACGCCAAAGATGCCTGCAACGCGGGTGTTGTCTCCAGTGGTCGCTTCCTTGATCGTCGGTGTAAAGCGCATGACGCCGGCACCGGCCTCGGCAGAGGTGCTCAGCCTTCCTCTACCCGGCCCCTGCACCACATACGTAGCCGCTGCTTCGTAAACCCTGCCGTTGATGTAGCCCGGGCTGCCGTAGCTGTAGGAGAACTCAGGACGGGTGTACGAGAAAGCAAGCTGGTACCCCGCCGCCGGACGAAATTGCTGATGGAACAGCGCCATGGCGATGACTGCGTGTGTCGCTCCCCGGGTACGGTTCACACTGTTGGTGACAGCGCCTGATGACCCGATCAGCGTGCCACCCATGGCGAGCGTGAGTTCTGTCGTGTGGTGATGGTGGACCGTGGTGCGCTGGCGGTTGGCTCTGGCCGGAACGGTTGCGCTGCTCTGCGCAGCAACGCCGCTCTCAGGCTCTGCGTTGAGTGACGATGAAAAGCCGCTGGCTGGTGGTGCTGCAAGTGCCGGCGCGATGACGGCATCCGGCACGGTCTTCGGGGCGGGTAGCGCTTGTATCGGCCGGGGCGAAGCCAAACGGTTTTCCGCAGCAAACAAAGAGCCTTCCGGCATCCCAGCAGGCGTTGCAAGAGCCCGCCGCGGCCATGCTGCCGAAGGTTTGCGTACGGTTCGCTCTTCACCGGCACCACTCACCGCGGATGAGCGAGAACCTGTAGCTGCGTCCTGACGCGACATGGAGACCGTGGGGGCTTTCAGGGCCGGACGAAGGGTTGCGTGCTGAGGAACGAAAGAGCCGCGATGCCGTGTGACAAGCGTGACGGTGACTGCTGCAAAAGCCAGGCCGGCACCTGCAAGCACCGGCAGGTGCCGGCGGACAAACGTGGGCGGCTTGGTCACGGAGTAACGCGGCAGGGCCGCGGACAGCACCTGCCAGTTCCATTGAACCAGGCCCTCGTAGAGTCGCGGGTCAAGCTGAAAGGGGCTGTGACCCTTGAACCCGCGCAACGTTTCTGCAATGGATGCAGACTCGGCTGCCAGTTCCGCGTCTCGCTCAAGCGCGTGCTCCAGGGCTTTCCTTTTGCGCGGCGGCAGTTCCTGAAGGTGGTACGCGATCAGGTCGTTCTCGTCAAACTGCTTCACTGTGCCTCCTTTAGAAGCGGCGGCGTTGTTGTGGGGGCGTGATACCTGCTGCGCAAGGGTGCCAGCTCACGCCGCAGCTTCGACACAGCACGAAACAGGGTTTGCCTTGCAGAGTTCGCCGTGACACCGAGTGCGCTCGCCACGGCATCCATCGGCTGCTCTTCGATATGGCGGAGGACAAAGGCGGTTCGCTCCATGGCGGTCAACTGCCCCATGGCACGCTCCCGTTCGCGGCGGGCTTCATCATGCAGCAGCGCGGCTTCCGGTGTGGGACGGTGTGAGACCGCCGACTCTGCTTTTGGAGCGCCGTCGATCGGTTGGGCGTTCCAGCCCGGGTTGCGTGTGCGGCGTTTGACGAGATTGAGCGCGCAGTTCATGGCGATGCGATACACCCATGTGCCAAAGGCCGCCTGTTCGCGGAACCCCGGCAGATCTTTGTAGGCCTTGAGAAAGGCTTCCTGTGCTGCCTCTTCCGCGTCCTCAAGGTTGCCGGTCACGCGCAACGTCATACGGATCACCGAAGGGAAGTGGCACTCCATCAGCACGCGGTACGCGTCGCGGTCACCGGCCAGCACGCGCCGTATCGCCTCTTGCTCAGGGATGCCCATTCGCAAACTTAGACAACGAATCTGCTGGTTTGTTATGGGGCGCGCTGCCGTTGGCAGCTTGAGCTTGAGCCTCAGCTTCTGGCGGCAGCGCTCAGCGAGGAGGCGGCAGTTACCTCGTCCAGGATGGAAGCGGGCTGGCCGGGGTGCGCGGCGGTGCCGGTGACCTGTGCCAGTGATACGTTGCTGCAGTGGTGCAGCTCCAGGGCGCTGCCATAGGTGCTGTCTGGCGTGCCCGCCCAATGGATGTTCACATCCGTGAGCGAAAGTCCGTCCACGTCCGCGGCAAAGAAGCCTGCGGTGGCGCGGCGGTCCAGGCCGGACGCGCCGAAGGCATCGCCCGGACGCATGTCATAGAAGCCGGCCGGAAACTGTGTGGTGCGTTCCAGCTGCAATTCCACGCCGCGAAAGCCGATGTTGCGCAGCGGCGCGGCAGCGGTGCCGCGCAGGTAGATGCCGCTTTCCGTGCGGCAGAGGATGTCGGTGAACTGCATATTGCGCACGCTGTTGTTCCGTCCACCCCGGGACCGCGGGACAGACGTGACGGTGATGGCTTCCGCCGCACCCCACCACCGCGCCGAGTGCCTGCGGGTCTCGATTGCCATGCCGGTAAAGAGCATGTCTTCCACGGATTCGCCGTCGCGGCAGTTGAAGCTGATGCCCCGGTTGCTGCGCACGATCGTGCAGTTGCTCACGGCGACGGAGCGCATGGGGAAGGGGCCTTCCGACTCGACCTTGATGCCGGCGGAGGAGCTTTCCAGCGTGCAGTTGGTGATGGTGACGCCTTCGCACGGACCGTACTGGCCGAAGTTGCGCGAAGCTTTGACGATCAGGCAGTCGTCACCGGCAACGATGTTGCAGCCCGCGACGCGGACGTTGCGGCAATGATCGATGTCGATGCCGTCGCAGTTGGGGATGTCGAGATCGTTCAGGATCTGCAGGCCGGAGATGCGCAGGCCGTCGCAGCCGATGGGATGGATCGTCCACGTGGGGCTCTGGCGGATGGTGAAATCCTCCAGCAGGACGGAGCGGCAGCCCACCAGCAAGATCATCCGGGGGCGGCCGTCCGGCGGGTTGAACTTTTCCTTGCCGTACAGCGGATCGTATGGGCCAAGGAACGGCTGCGGGGCGGGCGGGTAGCCCTCCGGGCCTTTCGGTGGAAAGAAAGCTTTGTCGTTGCCGAAGATCTCGCCGGTGCCGCTGATGTGGAGGTCCTCGGCATCCTGTGCGAAAAGCAGTGCGCCCAGCTTGCGGAAGTGGTCGCGATTGCCGCTGGCGATCAGGCGCGCACCGCCTTCCAGGTGGAGGTGCACGTGCGATCGCAGCTGCAGCGTCCCGCTGAGGAACTCGTGTCCGGCGGGCAGCACCACGGTGCCGCCCCTGGCCTGGGCGCAGTGGTCCAGCGCGGCTTGCAGGGCGGCGGTGTCGTCCGCTTTGCCGTTGCCGACCGCACCAAAG
>CAXTBQ010000033.1:16675-34542 GCA_964242065.1 uncultured Terriglobus sp.
TGTGCGGTGGCGTACGGAACAAACGTCCTGGGTATTAAAACGCCCGGGCAGTGGCGCGGCAAAAAGACGTGTGCCGGCCGCGGCGACCGGCAGAAGCAGGCCAAGACGAACGATAAAGTCACGGCGGGAAAGAAGCGTCGCGGACATGGAGGCCATTCTATGGGACCCTATGACGCTGTGGCGCTCTGTTCAGCCCGGGTGCTACTTAGAAGCTGAGTTTCAGGCTCAGTTGCAGCTGGCGGCTGGTTCCGGCAGAGGTGATGACGGCGGCGCTGGTGTTGGCGACGATGGCTGCTGACTGGTTGGCGAGGTTGCCCTGCGTTGGGCCTGCGGTGAAGATGACCGGGTTGGGCTGGCCCAGGTTGGTGTGGTTCAGCAGGTTGAAGGCTTCGGCTCGGAACTGCGCGTTCAGCCGCTCGGTAAGCTGTGTGGATTTGCGCAGCGAGATGTCCCAGCTTACAAAGCCGGGTGCGGTGATGGCGTTGCGCGACAGGTTGCCGACGGTGCCGTACGCGGGCGCGCTGAACGCGGCCGGATTGAAGAAGCGGGCGGCGCGCTGTGCGGTGCTGCCGCCGGTGTACAGCTGGCCGCTGAAGGCGCGGTTCACGTCGGGCCGCACGGGGTTGCGGCTGTCGCCGGAGCCGGTGGGGTTGTAGCCGAGTTGCGGCGTTAGCGGCAGGCCGCTCTGCGCGGTGACGATGTTGGAAAGCGACCAGCCGCCGACGGTGCGGTCGAGCGCCGCGCCCGCGTGGTGCAGCAGCAGGTGGCCCTTGCCTACGGGCAGGTCCCAGGTGCTGTTGAACACGCCGATGTGGCGCACGTCGGTGGCGGCCAGGCCGTAGTCGAGCGAGGGCTGCTTGGGGTAGCTGACGAACGCGGGCGTGTTCGACGACACGCTGGTGTTCCACGCGGTGCCGTTGTCCAGGTTTTTGCTGAAGGTGTACACCGCGCGGAACTGCAGACCGTGGCGCGTGTTCTGCTTCAGGTCCACCATGCCGGCGTTGTAGTTGCTGTAGCCGCCCGTGATCCACGAAACCGTGTTGGCCAGCAGCGGCTGCGGGCGCGTGGTGGTGGGGTAGTACAGCCTGCCGTTGCTAACGCCGGCCGGGCAGTTGTTGTTGCACACGATGGACGCGGGCTCATTCTGGTTGGCCGACAGGATCTGCTTGTCGCCCTTGGATCCGATGTAGCCTGCGGTGAGCGACAGCCCAGGGGAAAGCTCACGCTCAAGGCGTGCCGTCCACGTGTAGACCACCGGCGTCGGCAGGTCGTTCTGCACTGTTTGCGGCGACACCAGACCTGCAGAGCCCGCCGTGGGCGCGCTGATGGCTACGTTGCTGTACGTGAGGATGCTGTTGAAGGGCGGCGACGAATCGAAGCGGTAGTCCAGGTTGTCAAGCAGGGAGCGGTGCACGCCGAAGCCTGCGCGGACAGAAGTTTTGCCGTCTTCCGTTGCTCGCCAGGCGAGGCCCACGCGTGGCTCCCACAGCAGCCTGGCGCGGTTGACCAGCAGCCCGCGCCTGCCCACCGTGGGTGTCGCGTTGATGATGCCGTCGGTGTACTCAAAGGCGGGTGCATTGCCGTCCGGTGAGTTGTAGCCGTCGGTGGATTCGGTGCGCAGGCCGCCGCTGAGTTCGAGCGCGGGCGTTGGCTTCCACTTGTCTTCCAGGTAGAGCGCCAGCATGTTTGTTCGGAAACCTAACTGTGTGGGCGTGGGCACGTAGCTGAAGTTACGCACCGTTCCCTGCAGAAAGGTTTGCAGGCTGGTGAAGTTGGCCTGGCCGTTCTGCTGCTGCGCCAGGATACCGACGGAGCGCACCTGCTGCGCCCATGCGCCGGCTTCGATCTGGTGCTTGCCTGCCGTGTAGAAGATGTGGTCGTCCACCGTGTAGAGCGTGCGCGCCAGAGCGTTGTTGCTGCCCACGTTGGTGCCCGCCGCGCTTAGCTGGCCGGTGGCGTTCGAGCCGGTGGAGCCAGCGATCACGATGGCTCCCACTGGGCGGCCCGGCACAAAGGTTCCTGCCGCAGCCTGCACGTCCGCCGGCACGGAGCCAACGAAGTAGAACGCCGCACGTGACACGCCGATGCGCGCGGTGTTCAGCAGGCGAGGCGTAAACACGTGCTGCTCCTGCACGCTGAGTACCTGCGACCGCAGGCTTTCGTCGATGAGCGAGTTTGGGTTCTGCGTGGGGGTGTGTGCGATGGAGTCGTCGACCGTGTACACGCCGAAGAGCAGGTCGTTGGCTGAAAGGTTGAAGTCCGCGCGTGCGGTGCCGAAGTCTTCGCGGATGCGCTGCTTGGGTGAGGAGTACGCCAGCGCGATGCCGCCGCCCAGGTCCGGTCCGTTGGCTACTGGCCACAGGTTCAGGAAGGGCCGCACAGCGGGCGCGGCAGAGGCACGTGACGCAGCGTTTGGCACAATGGTTACGTTGCTTAACCCAAGGTTTTGGCGATAGCCCTCGTAGTTGCCGAACAGAAAAGCCTTGTCATGCCGCAGTGGACCGCCCAGCGCCGCGCCGAAGTTGTTGCGCTGAAATCGTGGCTTCTGTGCGAGATCGAAGTAGTTGCGAGCATCCAGCACGGAGTTGCGCAGGTACTCATACGCCGCGCCGTGCAGGCGATTGGTGCCGGACGCGGTCACGATGCTAATCTGTGCGCCCTGCCGCTTGCCATAACTGGCGCTATAGGTGTCGGCCACTACGTTGAACTCGCGCACCGCATCCACCCCCAGCAACTGGCCGCTGGTACCGCCCGGCGTCACGTTGATGAGCGAGGCACCGGTGTACTCTACGCCGTTCAAGAGGTAGAGGTTGTCCTGCGGGCGGCGTCCGCTGACAGAGAACATGTTGCCCACGGACGAGTTCGACGTGCCGATGGAGCCCGCACGCTGCGATGTGTAGTTGACCGTGGCGGGGTTCAGCGTAATGAGTTGGTCGTAGCTGCGGCCGTTCAGCGGTAGGTCCTTCACCTGACGCTCGCTGACCAGACCGGAGACCTGCTCGTTCGACAGGTTGACGGTGGACAGCGCGCTGGACACCGTGACTTCCTGCGCGGATGAAGCGACCCGCAATGCGAGGTCTACCTGGAGCGACTGCCCCACCGTAAGATCCACGCCGGTGCGGCGCTCCGGTGCGAAGCCCGCGGCGGTGACACTGATGGTGTAGCGGCCCACGGCGACAGACGGCGCGGCGTAGCGGCCGGCGCTATCGGTCAGCAGGCGGCGTTCGGTGCCGGTGTCGTCACTGCGTACTGTGACTGCCGCATTGGCCACGGCGGCCCCGGAGGCGTCCGTCACCACACCGCGTACCGTGCCGCCCACCACCTGTGCGGCGAGCGGGGTTGCGGCGAGCAGCAGGGCAAGGGGGAGGGATCGGATGTGCGGCATGGTGCAGGGTTCCTCAAACGCAAACAGCGCGGCAGACGTCTGCGGACGTCCGCAGAGAAGCTGGTGCGCCGGCAGTGTTGGCAGATCGTGGGGCTAGACGGTGGTGACGCGCGCGGGCGCTGTGCGCTGCACCCAACTGTTGCGCTTGCGGCGACTGCGAAGCAGTGTGTGCAGAAGGGCAGCGGTATACGAAAACCGGAAGCGTGTCAGGAACGAAGCTTTCTTCATGTCCAGGTCCTTTTCAGCAAGAGAAAACAAGGACGAAGCCGAGCGCCAGAGAAGAGCGGGAGTCAGAAACCAGACTGTTGTGAAGCTCACTTCCATGTGCACAGAGGTGCTGCTCGACCGGATAAGGGCTTACCGGGAACAACAACAGGTCTGTGCAGAGCGATGCATGGGTTGAAGATTAGCGTGACCCGGGCACGGCGTCAAGCGCATGGCGTCCCCAGGCCTGGTTTGCCGCTCAAAGAGGCGGCGCGGTGTATACCCGAAACCCCGAAGGGTGCCGCCTGGGCGTGTGTGCTTTGGTCTTTGCGGTGGAGGAGCGATCCGCGCGCTGTACGGCAGCGTTTACAGCAGAGCAAACCGTTCGCACCTGCTCGTCGGTCATGCTGTCAAACAGCGGCAGGCTGAGCACGCGGGCAGCGATGCTGTTTGTGACAGGCAGGGAGTTCGCGGGTAGCTTCCCCACGGCAAACAACGGCTGTTCGGCTACATGCGGCGAAAAGTACGTGGCCGAGGCAATGCCCGCGCGGTGGAGATCCGCCTGTATCTCGGCACGGAAGCGTGCCAGGTGCTTCGGCAGCAAGGCCGGGGTGAACCCGTGCGATTGCCGCCGCCCTTTCTCCGGCTGAAACGTGAGTTCCGGCAGCAGGGCGCGGTAACACGCAACCAACTGCGAGCGGCGCTCCGTAACCCGGTCCAGGCTCTCCAGCCGCAGAGATGCGAGCAGCGCGGCGACCTCGCTCATCTTGCCGTTCAGGCCCATGGTGGTTGCGCTGCGCGGCTCGCCAAAGCCGAAGTTGCTCATGCTGCGCAGCCGGCGGATGCGTTCCGGGTCGCTGCAGTAGATCAAGCCGCCCTCTCCCGTAGAGAATGATTTGGTGGCGTGCATGGAAAAGACCACAGCGCCGGAGAAGCCGGTGCCGAAGGCGGCACCGTCTTCGGAAACGGTTCCGATCCAGGCGGCTGCATCTACGATAACCGGGACACCGAACGTCCGCTGCAACGCTTCGTACCAGAGGAGGTCGATGTCATAGCCGAACGTGGCATACGGCACGATGACGGCGATCTCCTCTCCGTACCGCTCCAGCAACTCCAGCTCGGCGCGCGGATCGGCGGACCAGTCCACCGGATTGATGTCGCAGAACAAAGGCGTGAGGCCGTTCCACAGGGCAGCCTGCGCGGCTGCCGCAAAGGTAAACGAAGGCATCAGAGCGTAGCGCCGCTTCCTGCCTGGCCTGCTCTCAACGGCTTCGCGCATGGCGAGCATCAGGCCGATGGTCGCGTTGCACACGGTCATGCACGCGCCCCTGCCGCGGAACACGTCGCGCTGCATGCGCTGTTCAAACCGCGTGTTCACAGGTCCAAAGTTGCTGAACAGGTTGCTGTCTTCAATGGCACGCAGCGCTTCCACCGCTTCGCTCAGCCGTGGCGGTGAGGGCTGCGCCAAGGGGATCGCGGCGCTCTTCACGCGGCACTCAGCGGGGAGTGAGCTGTGTTGCGAAGGTGCATGGGAGCCTCCGCACGCGCCGGCGTGCGTGGTCGCGGGGCGCGCTGTAGCAGGGCGCGCGCGATGATGGATCCGATGCCGTTCTGCCAGAGCCACAGGCCGTTCGCCTGGCCGGAAAAGCTCGGCTCGCCTCCGAACTTACCGCTGGGGCGGTACCCCGCGGCCAGTCCGATGCCAAACACGCCCGGCAATGGAGCGCCGCCCCTGTCCAGGACGCGGCAGTCTTCATCCACCAGGGACGCCGCAGGGCCCGTTTGCGACTGCAGCGGGATCGCCCGTCCCGCGGTATTGACTAGTTGCAGGGCGTTGGGCCTGTAACCAAAGGCCGCCACTACCAGGTCCGCCGCGTCAATGCGGCGGATCGCCTCATCGTCGTCCATGAGCAGCCGGTGCAGCGCAACACGTGGCTCCGGCGCGCGTCCGCCCACGCCCGACACCTGCATGAGCAGTTCGCGCGAATCGAGCCGCAGACCCGCGAAGCGGAACACCCGCTTGCTGACCGGGCACAGGTCGTCGGGGCGGAAGTCGGTGTAGCCGTCCGCGAGCGCTGCCTCTGCGCTGGGGTAGTACACACGCAGGGGCTTGCGATGAAACAGGGTGATGCTGCCCGGGCCGAAGCTCACACCCTGAGTGCGGTGCAGCAACGCGTGGGCCACGGCCACTGCGCTGGTGGAGCCACCCAGGATCGCCACCTTCGGATCGGCTTTGCCGCGCAGCAACGCGGCGATCTTTTCGGGGCCGCCCTCCGCAAGAACATCGCCGGACTGGACCAGCCGCCCGCCCCAGCGTTGCTGCACGCCTTTGCCCGCGACGCACTCTTCCAGCAGCCTGCTGCCGGGCTGGCTGGCACCGGTGGCAAGCACCAGGCGCGGCGTTTCAAACTCCATGGGAGTGCCGTCCTCGTCCACCACATCAAGCCGCCAGGTGTCCTGCGCCGTCCGGGTCGCACGCTGCGCGGTGCAGCAGGTGAGCACGCGGCTTCTGGGGTATTCGCGCACCATGGAGCGAAGCGCGTCGCCGATGGATTCCATCAGGTCACCCACGCTCCCCAGCGGAACAGCGTCGTCCTTTGCGGCGGCAATACGCTTTGCCGCGGGCGTGTCCAGTACGCGGTTCAGCGCCGGGTGGCCCGCGGCAAGCAGCGGGTGGAGAAAGGTAGCGCCGGTGCTGTCGGAGTTGATCGCGTAGCCGCCGATCTGTCCGCGTCCAAGGTGCGCGCTGCGCTCCACAATGAGCAGGCCGCGCTCAAGCAGCCGGTGCAGCAGCCCGTCACGTTGCGCGTTCAGGAGAACAGCCATGCCTGCCGGTCCGCCGCCCACCAGCACGGCTTCGTACTTGCCAGATTGCTTTGCCAAGACAGTTACTCAGGAGAAGAAGGGGTGGAGCGTGGTGCAAACGGCGATGGTGTCCATCGCTCTGACTACTAAGCAATGAACATATCGGCTGGAGGCACGGCTTCGACAAAAAAGCGAGGCAGAGCGGCGGGAAGTGATATCACTCAATTTCTTTTGGGAAGTGAACCGGTCGGCAGGAAACGCAGTGGAATGGCGCTGCCACGACCTGCTCGCCAATCGCTCTTGCCGCGCGAAGGCTAGTGCTTGCCGTGTCCCAGCATCTGCCGCATCCTGCTGAGCAACGCTGAGACTTCCACCAGCAGAAGCGGCTTCCACTTTGTAGAAAGATTGCTCATTGCATGCGGCACCAGAAGTGCCCTGTACGCGGCGCGCCTGGCTTCCGGCAGATCCCCTGCCTTCAGCAGGTGGTACGAGATCGCATCGTGCCGTATTCCCTGAGCTGCACGCACGGCGCGCCCGCAGCGGGGCGGCAGCGTCCGCGCGATCCAATCGTAGAACTCCAGGTCCAGTGTGTCCTGGTGGAGCCGGCCCTTGCCCGCGTACGCGCTGCCCGGGTGCAACATGTAATCCGCCATGACACGGTCCAGCAACACAATGCTACCCGTGCGCGCAGCTTCCAGGAGAACCGGCCAGTCCACCACGCCGGTCAGACCGAAAAACGAGTCCGGCAGCGAGCGGTGCACGCCATTACGAAAAACAATGCTGGGCGAAGGAATGAAGTTGTTGGCAAGGATTTCCAGGATGCCGTAGCGGCCGGGCGGCATCGCAGGGCAGCGTGCCGCAACGATCGCACCCCCGGCGTCCACCTGCCGGACATAGTGGCCGCACACGCTGACCGATGCGTCCTTCTCAAGAACGGCAACCTGCATCTCCAGCTTCTGCGGATCGGTCCAGGCATCATCCGCGTCGAGCCATGCAATGTATCGGCCCCGGCACTCTTCAAAGGTGCGGTAGTAGTTGCGCTGCATGCCCAGCCTTTCGCCGCGGGGCAGCACGCGCAGACGCGGGCCGTATTGCTCCCTGCAACGGCGAAGCACGTTTGCTGTGTCGTCGGTGGAGCAGTCGTCACCGATCACCAACTCGAACGGAAAGGACGTCCCCTGCTGGAAGACGCTCCCGATGGCTCGGGGTAGCCACGCCGCAGAGTTGTAGGCCGTCATGGCTACACTCACCAGCGGAACGGTTTCTTCTCCTCCATCCGTGTTCCGTGTCATGCGCGCAAGCACTCCTGAGGGAGACAAGCTCCGCGTTCGAGGCCATTCTAAGCGGGCGCAGCCGCCTGACAGAGGCGGTTCCGCTGGTCTGGTTTGCACCAGGCCGGAACCGGCCAGAGGGCGATACGCGTCACGAACTGGAGTGCCACAGGCGAAAAGGAGTATGCTCCGCTCATCCTGAGTAACGCTCCTGCAGCACGAGAGTAACTCAGGTCGTGACCCCCAAAGCACATCGATTTCTGGAGCCCGCATGCTTTCGCCTCGCCGTTCGTGCCTCCTTGCCGCTGCTGCAATGCTTGCCGCACCGGTCGTCCATGCCCAGTCCACCATGACCAGCAGCCTTGCGGAACCCGTGCGCAACGCTCACGCCACCCCGCTGCAAGCCGCGCCGGCGGGGCAGGTGCTGCAGCTTGTGCTGAGTTTGCCGCTCCGCAATGAAGCCGCGTTGGACGCGCTGCTGGCGAAGATCAATGACCCCGCCAGTCCGCAGTACCGCAAGTACCTGTCGCCAGAGGAGTTCACCGCGCAATTCGCGCCCACACAGGCCGACTACGACGCAGTGGTCGCCTGGGCGCGGGCCAAGGGTCTGACGGTGACCGGCACGGTGGCGAACCGCCGGCTGATTGACGTGGAAGGTTCCATCGCCACGGTGAACCGCGCGTTCCAGGTGCAGGTGACCAACTTCCAGGACACTGCGGCAAAGGCGAACGGACGTGTGTTCCATGCGCCTGACCGCGAGCCGGTGGTGGACTCGCCGGTGCCGCTGTTGTCCATCAGCGGGTTGGATAATGCGACGCCCAAGATCGCGCACTACCACAAGGGCTCCGCCACGGTAGACGCCCGCGCCACCACGCAGTCACAGAACGCGATCGCGCACATCTCAGGCTCCGGCCCGGGGAACACGTACACGCCCGCGGACATGCGCGCGGCGTACTACGGCAATGGATCGCTCACCGGCACGGGCCAGACGGTGGCCATCTTCTCCTACGACGGCTACATCACCAGTGACATTCAGACGTACTACACCAACACCGGCAAGAGCTACAGCGTGCCCGTGAAGAACGTGCTGGTGAAGGGGTACAACGGTGCCTGCTTCGGCTTCACCAGCACCGGGCAGGAGAACCCGAACACCTGCGACGACGGCGAGCAGATCCTGGACATCGTCAACGTGATCGGCATGGCGCCGGGCCTGACGCAGGTGCTGTTCTACGAGGGCAACAGCTCTACCGACGTGCTGAACCAGATGGCGACAGACAACGTTGCCAAGGTCATCAGCAGCTCATGGGGTGGCGGCGATTTCGGCTCCGCGTCCGAGCCCATCTTCAAGCAGTTCCAGGCGCAGGGCATCACATACCTGAACGCGACGGGCGACTCCGGCCAGTTCAACAGCTCCACCTATGCGCCGCCGTCGGTGAGCGCGAATATTACGCAGGTGGGCGGCACGGACCTCACGACGAGCTCCGCAGGTGGCGCGTGGTCCGGCGAAACGGGCTGGCCTGACAGCGGTGGCGGCTATGTCAGCGGCACCGCCATTCCCAGCTACCAGCAGGCAAGCGGCGTCATCAACTCATCCAATGGTGGTTCGACCACGCTGCGCAACGCGCCCGACGTGGCGGCTGAAGCCAACTTCGACAACACCACCGTGATCAATGGCACGTTTGAATCCGGTTACGGCGGCACCAGCTACGCCACGCCCCGCTGGGCAGGCCTGATCGCGCTGGCCAACCAACAGGCCGCCGCCAACGGCGTGAGCACGGTGGGCTTCTTCAACCCGAAGCTGTACGCGCTTGGCACGGGTTCGAGCTACGCATCGCTGTTTCACGACATCACCAGCGGCAACAACAAGCCATCGGCCGGCAGCGGCAACGGGTTCAACGCGGTCAGCGGCTATGACCTGGTCACCGGGTGGGGCAGCCCCATCGGGGCAGCGCTGATCAACAATCTGGCGGGTGCCGCCACCACCACGCCGGGTTACAGCCTTTCGGCTTCGCCCGCGTCGCTTTCCATTGCGACGGGCGCGTCGGGCACCAGCACGATCACCGTGGCGGCAACGGGCGGCTTCAGCAGCGCGGTCGCGCTCACGGCCAGCGGTCTGCCCACGGGCGTCACCGCCAGCTTCAGCCCTGCCAGCACCACCTCCACCAGCACGTTGACGCTGACGGCAGCCAGCACGGCAACGGCGGGCACGTACACCGTCACCGTCACGGGCACGTCTGGCAGCACCACGCATACGACCACGATCGCGCTCACGGTCACGGCGGCCAGCACCGCGCCGGTGCAGGTGGTGAGCAATCCCGGCTTTGAAAGCGGCAGCGCCTCCTGGACCTTGAGTTCTGGGGTGCTATGCACCAACAGCAGTTGCTCCGGCGAAACCGCTCATGCGGGCAGCTACTTTGCCTGGCTGGACGGGTACGGCCAGACCCACACCGACACCGCCGCGCAGACAGTGACCCTGCCCGCGGGCAGGACCGCCGCAACGCTCAGCTTCTACCTGCACATCGACACGGCAGAGACAAGCAAGACCACTGCCTATGACACGCTGAACGTGCAGGTGTACAGCACGTCCGGCACGCTGCTGGGTACGCTTGGGAGCTTTAGCAACCTGAACGCAGCCAGCGGCTACCAGCAGCACACCTACAACGTGGGTGCCTACATCGGGAAGTCAGTGGTGCTGCGGTTCACGGGTACAGAAAACAGCAGCCGCGCCACGTCGTTCGTGCTGGATGACGTGACCCTAACGGTGCAGTAAGTAGCACGGCGGGTGCCCCCACGTCTCACTCTTGAGACGTGGGGAGGCAGGTCTGAGCGAAGCAGTCCCATGTCTCTGCGAGACATGGGGCACCCAGAGCGTCGGCATGATCCCTGAAGCCAGCAAAGGCCGGGAGAACAGACAGTTCTTCCGGCCTTGCTTTCACTGCCTCGTGCGCGTGGGCAGATCCCGGCCGAAGTGGAAGGCGGGTCCGATGGAGTAGCGATAGGTCCAGCTGCCCTGGGCCAGGATGTTCGTGAAGGGATGATTCCATCCGGCGTCGAACTGCGCACGCGCGCCCAGGTGCTTCATCACGGGCACTTCCACACCGCCGCCCACGCCGTAGGTGCCGTACCAGTCGGTCAGGTAGCCATTCGGAGCGAGTTGCGCCGCTACCAGCGTGTTGATGGGGTCGTTCGGCCGCGGTGTGCCTCGGATGTGGAACGCAGCCAGCACGGGCCGCACGAACAGCGTGGCTGCGCGGTAGTGGCGCACCACCAGCTGGCCGCCCGCGGTGAACGTCTGGATGGTGACGTTCACAGGCAGCTTGAGCTGGTACCCGGGCGGCAACTCAGCTGCAAGCTGCTGCCGCAGCGCGGCGGTGGCAATGCTGGGCGTCAGGTTGGTGGAGCCCGTCTGCGTGGAGTAGTCAAACCCGTAGGAAAGCCAGCGCTTCGCGTTGTAGCCCGCCTGCAGGTGGAAGCCCACCTGGTTGATGTTGTTCAGGCCGGGCGTGTTCAGGTCACTGAATCCGGTGTAGAGGTCCCACCGGCCCACATAGGGAGCCGGTTTCGCTGTCTGGGCGCGGCCGGCTGCCGCTGTAAGCGTCAACAATCCTGTCAGAGAAAGCTGCCTTTGCAGGGCAGTAAGGCGAGGCAATGGCATAGAGGTTTCCAGGCAAGCGAAGGTAGATGCACGCAACAGCTTACTCGTATTCAGCCGGCGTGGGCAGTTGCGGCGTGAACCGGCAGGGTTCTGGCGAACTCACCCCCGCATGTCTGCATCTGATAGAGCGAAAGGCTGAAAACGACCTATGGCGAAAGAAGCAAAGAGTGAGATCAAGGGTGGGGCAAAGTTCCCCACGCGCATGTACAAGAACCGAGTTGCGCTCTCGGACGATGTAAAGAAGGGCGTGGTCGAGGAGATGAGCAAGACGCTGGCCGCGTCGCTGGACACCTACACGCAGGCAAAGTTCGCGCACTGGAATGTGAAGGGGCTCAACTTCTACCAGTTGCACCTGGTATTTGACGATGTGGCCAAGACGATCTTCAAGCAGATCGATCCCATCGCCGAGCGCATCACACAGTTGGGCGGCGTGGCCAACGGCACGGTGCGGCAGTCTGCTGCCAGCAGCGAAATCCCGTCCTATAACGTGGACGCAATCAATGGCACGGAGCACCTGACTGCGCTGGCCGATTCGCTGGGCAAGTACTGCGCGCTCATGCGCGAGGTCTCAGAAAAGATCGATGACCTAGGCGATAAGCCTTCGGCGGACTTCTTCAACCAGCTCATTGTGGACGCGGAAGAGGAACTGTACTTCCTGGAAAGCCACATGGAAGCCGGCAACGTGCAGTAACTTTCTATCTGACTGGTGGGCAAAGGGCTCGCTTCCGCGAGCCCTTTTTGCTTTGCTTGTCATACGTCTTGCTTGTCATTCCCATTGTTTTTGCTTGTCATCCCGTAGCGCAGCGGAGGGATCTGCATGTGTGTTCGTCCACGCACGAAGGCTTCGGGAAGACCGTGGCACTCAAGGTGTTCGCGCGAGCGCGAACGGTCGTGCACCCAACGCACAGCAAGCCTCTTACAACGGACCCGCACACATGCAGATCCCTGCGCTACGCTACGGGGTGACAACGGATCAGGGTGTGAGCGGCCGAACTACTGCTCGTCGTGGATGGTGACGACCTTCAGGATTTCCAGTTCGCGCTTGCCGTTGGGCGTGACCACTGTGGTCTCGTCGCCCACCTGTTTACCCACCAGCGCGCGGCCGATGGGGCTGGTGGTGCTGATCAGGCCCTTGGTCACGTCACTCTCTTCGCTGGTCACCAGCTTGTACGTAATTTCCTCGTCCTTGCTCTGGTCGAAGACGACGATTGTCGAGCCAAATCCCACGCGGTCGTGGGGGATGTTTGCCAGGTTCACCAGCGACAGCTCTGCCATGCGCTTTTTGAGCTGGCCCAGGTGCGCGTTCACAAACTCCTGCCGCTGCTTGGCCGAGTGGTACTCGGCGTTTTCGCTCAGGTCGCCCAGGGCAACGGCGCGCTTGATCTCCGCGGGCAGCTCGGTGGTCAGCTCGTACTCGAGCGCGCGAATCTGTTCTTCCAGCTTCTTGGTCACGTCCAGCATGGTTTTGGAGTCCGTTTCTGTAGAGGGTTGAGCGTACAGCACTGGGCGCGGCGAGCGGCTACGCGTAAAAGCAGATTATAGCGAGCGGGCAGCGGGCGCGGCGCGCTCCTGCCCGTCCATCCAGTCCTGCAAAATGACGGCTGCGGCGTACTGATCCAGCAAACCTTTGCGGCCCGCGCCGCGCGGGATACCCAGCCGGTCCATCCACTCGCCCGCCGCCGTGCTCGAGAGCCTCTCGTCCTGCAGGTACACCGGGATGTCCAGGGCCGCACGGAGCGCCTCCACAAACGCCTGCACCTTGGCTGCCTGCGGAGAAAGGTCTCCTGAGAGGTGCAGCGGATTGCCCACTACCACGGCAGACGCACCGTGCCGGCGCACCAGCCGTGCGATGTTGCGGGCTCGCTCCCGGTCACCGGAGGGGCCCATGGTGAGCAGCGGTTGGGCCATGCCGAGCGGGTCGTTTAGAGCCACGCCCAGGTGGCGGTCTCCTACGTCCAGCCCTAGCACGCGCTCCTGCCGTTCCATGGGATCAGCATAGCTGCAGCAGCAGGCGGACGACCAGGGAGCGGAAGAGATGACCGAACCGGACGGCCAGATCGCAGGGTGATATCAGCAACCGCCGTTCGGCACCATCTGCACCGGAGGCGGTGGCGTCCGTTCCTCAGGAGCCACCCACAATGCGCAAAAAACTTGTCCTCACTGCAGCCCTTCTCACCGCCTGTGGCGTTTCACGTGCTGACACCATCAATGTCTACAATCTGAGCGCGAATGCATCCTCCGGTACGGTGTCCGGTACGCTGACGCTGGATGCCACCACCGGCAAGTTCACGGCCAGCTCTATCAGTTTCCTCTACACCGGAGTCACGGTCCCCGGCAGCGGCCTGGTCAACGGAACGGCGTACAACTTCTCCGGTGCGGGTACCAATACGCAGACCGGCACAGGCTACAGCAGCAATGACTTTGCGGGCACCGGCAGCGCGTCGCTGTTTGACTTTGACCTGACTCTGCCGACCACGTCGTTGATCGGTTACGCCGGCGGAAGCCTGTGCTCGACCTCACAGCTCTGCTCCGGTCAGGCAAGCGCCATCGAGCTGATGAGCACAGGCGTGGATTACAACCGGGTCACGTCCGGCACGCTCACGCTGACCTCCACCACCGCCCCCGTTATTCCGGCCGCCGTGTCGCCTGAGCCCTCAGGCCTGATGCTGCTCGGTACAGGAGTCCTGGGCATGGGAGTGCTGCTGCGCAAACGGTACGTCTAGCAAGGCGTGCTGAGGTGTCTTGGAAGGGCCGCGCAACCCACGACCCGTTTTCCACCCTCCTCGAACTTTCCGGTCAGTGCTTTCCCAGCACTTCCAGCCGGACCTTCGCCAACCCGTTTTCCATCATACCCAGTTCCCGCGCGGCAGCGGAAGACAGGTCAATGATCCGGCTGGGCGCAAAGGCACCGCGGTCGTTGATTCGCACCGTGACCGACCGCATCGAACGCAGGTTGGTCACACGGACCAGTGTGCCCAGCGGCAGCGATTTGTGCGCCGCGGTCATCTGCTGGTCGTCGTAGGTTTCGCCGGAAGCTGTCTTGCGGCCGTTCCACATGGAGCCGTACCAGGATGCGATGCCGGCGAGCGGGTGGATGTTCAGCCGGGGCAGGTTGTGCGGCAGTTTGGCAAACAGAAACGCGGGCGGCTTGGGCGGGTGTGGTGCGGGCGCCAGCGGGGCAACGGAGCTGTGTAGTTCCACCTGCTGAATCACGCTCCCAACCACAGGGACCGCAGAAGGAGCCACTACGCCAGCTACCACGGCGGCCACCATGGCAGCCTTTGGCCGACGGCGAACTGCCTGCCATGCCTTCCGCGCCTGCGCCCTTGCGTTCTCCATGGATCGCTGACGAAATCCGCGAAGCGCAATGCGCCGCGAAGTTCCACGCCCAAACCTGCCCGTGCCGGTGTGCATGCTGTCCAAACCGCTACCTCAAAGGCCAAAGGATGCGAAGTTGCCCGGGCGCGTCTTGCCGCCCCGCAGACTGGCATCGCTCGAAATCGCTCCATGCTGAAGCTGTTCGCGCGCGCCGGTTCTGGGCTCCGCTGTCTTCTCTGGTCTTCTTTCCTTAGGATTTTGCGCTCTTTGCCCGGTGCTGCAGGGCGGCGCTTGGGGCTACGCCACCGGGCAAGGCCGCCCGGTGTGTTCCAAAACCCTTGGCGTACCGGTCACGGCTCACCAGGGGCGTTCATGCCGGGCTCCCCCGAGCCTCCGCAAAGCGGTCAGCAGGGGCAGCAATCGCGGCCACACAAATAATTCTACCAGCCGGGTGCCGGTGAGGGAAGCAAAAAGCAACCGAGCGGGCTACCGGCGACCCCTGCCGGAAGGGTCATTTACGATGCAGGGGAGGGCTTTATGGACACATCGCTTGCGGCGCGCCGGTCAGAGGACATTGCGCTGGACCTGCTGAAATTCATCGCTTCGACCACCAATGTTGTGCGGAGCAGCGGCAGCGGCACACCGGGATTTGCGGGCGGGTCTACGCCTAAGAGCGAGGACCAGGTAACCAGCCTGCTGGAGCTGTATAGCCGCTGCCGGCAGGCCGTGGAAGCAGGTTCGGCAGCCACCGGAAGCAAGTAGCTTGAGCGGCGCGCCACTCCCGGTGGCCGTGGTGGGTGCGGGCAGCTTTGGCCGCAACCACCTCCGCGTCTACCGCGCGCTGGAAGGGGACGGTGTCCGGTTGGCAGCGGTCGTGGACCCGGACCCGGCCATTCGCAATGCAGCAGCAGCGGAGTACGGCGCGCCTGCCTTCGAGTCCGTGGCATCGCTCCTCGCGAGCGGTGTGCATGTGGACGCGGCAAGTGTCTGCACGCCGACGGTCCACCATGCCTCCGCCGCGGTGGAACTGCTCCGCGCCGGGGTCGACGTTCTGATCGAGAAGCCGATTGCCCCGTCGCTGGAGCAGGCGGACGCGATCCTGGCCGCAGCGGCTGGGCGGGTCCTGCAGATCGGCCACCTGGAGCGCTTCAACCCGGCGGTCACGGCGGCGCTGGGCCTGCGCAACCGGCCCATGTTCTTTGAGGCGCACCGCCTGAGCATCTTCACGCCGCGCTCGCTGGACGTGGACGTGGTGCTGGACCTGATGATCCACGACCTGGACGTGGTACTGGCGCTGGCCTGCTCGCCGGTGCGCGAAGTGCGCGCCGTCGGCCTGCCCGTGCTCTCGCGCAAGACGGACATCGCTAATGTTCGCCTGGAGTTTGAGAGCGGTGCCGTGGCCAACTTCACCGCGTCGCGCGTGTCCACGGAGCGCGTGCGCAAGCTGCGCTTTTTCCAGCCGCACCAGTACCTCTCGCTGGACTATGCACGGCAGGACGCCCTGCTCATCGACGTAACCGCCGCGGCCTCGCTCACGCCCGCACAGATGGCCGCACTGTTCGCGGGCGGCAGGTCCCGGGGCTGCGGACCTGCGGGCGCGCAGCGGTCTGCCGGCGGAGCAGCATCCGTCACCCGGCCTGTCGCTGCGGCACATTCCAACAGAACCCGGCGAGCCGCTGCGGCTGGAGATCGAAAGCTTCCTGCATGCGGTGCGAACCCGTGAGACGCCTCGGGTCACAAGCGCAGACGGCCGGGCCGCGCTGGCTCTCGCGCTGGAGATCAACGCGGCCATTGCAGACCACGCCGCGCGCGCGGGTCTGCCAGCATGACACCGCTCGACAAGCAGGCGCGGGCAGAGGCTGTGGCGTCGCTGCGCCGCTACTTCGACGAAAACATGCCGGAGCCGCTGGGTGAACTGCCCGCAGGCATGTTGCTGGACTACTTCCTGGAAGAAGTCGGCCCGCTGGTCTACAACCAGGCCGTAGCCGATGCGCAAACGCGCGTGCTGCGGCACGCAGGCGATCTTACGGGTGACCTGTACGAGAAGCCGCTTGGCTACTGGCCGCGGACTGATGCGAAGCGGAAATCGAAGCGTTAGAAATCACCACTTGTGATCGCGTTATCCCATCAGCTTGTCATCCCGTAGCGCAGCGGAGGGATCTGCTGTTTGCCTGCGCTCCGCTCAAGAAGGACGCCTCGAACGCAGGGTGCCCCACGTCTCGCTTTTGAGACGTGGGTTGTGCGCGATGAGTTCGATCCCATGTCTCTACGAGACATGGGGCACCCGCAGCGTTGCAGCCCCGAAAGGAAAGCAGGTCCTTCGACTTCGCTGCGCTTCGCTCAGGATGACAAACGATCTATGAAACGCGAACCAGCTACCGCATGGCCTGCATGCTGAACCGGAAGAGCTGGTCGAAGTCCGTCCGAATGGTCAGCTCTGTCTTCTCGTGCTTCGCAATGGCGGTCTCAATGGCCTTTTGCGCGGCTTCACGGCGGTAGCCCAGGTTGATCAGCGCAGAAAGAACATCATCTGCCACAGGCCCGGCGTGGAAGCCCGTGGCTGCCGCGGGTGTGCCGGTGCCCAGGTCGTCGAGCTTGTCCTTTAGCTCCAGCACCACGCGTTCTGCGGTCTTTTTGCCAATGCCCGGGATGCGCACAAGCTGCGCGTGATCGCCGCTGCGGATGGCTCCGACCAGCGACTCTGCCGGCAGGCCGGACAGTACGGTGATGCCGAGCTTTGGGCCGATGCCGCTCACGGTGATCAGCCGCTCGAACAGGCGCTTCTCGTCCAAACGGAGAAAGCCGAACAGTGCAATGGCGTCTTCGCGCACCTGGGTGTTGATGTGCAGCGAAACCTCGGCGCCTTCCGCGGGCAGCGCGGAAAAGGTGGAGACGGAGATGCTCACGTCATAGCCGACGCCGCCGCATTCGACAATGGCACTGCCGGGAGTTTTTGCCAGAAGCCGGCCGCGCAGATGGGCAATCATGCTTCGGCGATTGTAGAGCCTCGCGGAAAGGCGGAACCCGTCCTCTGCTGATGTCTCGCAGCACAGTGGTCCACCACCTTGCCTCTTTTGTCATCCCGTAGCGCAGCGAAGGGATCTGCATGTGTGGTCGTCCACACACAAAAGTTGAAGTGAGACGCTGCAGCTGAGGTGTTTCGCGCGATGCGCGAACGGGAAGGCTCTGCTTTCAAGGAGAGAAGGGCGACGGAACGGCACCCATGCAG
>CAXTBQ010000034.1:0-33915 GCA_964242065.1 uncultured Terriglobus sp.
GCGGCGGGTTGTCGCTGCCCGGAGCGAGGCATCCAGGTGCATCATCTCCTCGATGGTGTTTGCGCCGAGTACCTAATCATCAGAGTCGGCAGCGATTGCGACCACGCGGGCACCGTCCTCCACCAGCATTGCGGCCACATCTGTAAGGTAGAACTCACTGGCGGCATTTGTGTTCTTTAATTCGCTCAACCAGCGAAAGAGTGATCTTGTCTCGAAAGCGTAGATGCCGCTATTGATTTCCCGCAGGCGGTCGGGCGTTGAGAGCAGGGCCTGGGTCAGCGACTTCTGCTCGACGATGCCGGCGACCTCACCGGAGCCATCCTGCTTGCGCAAAACGCGACCGTAGCCGGTGGGATCGGGTGGGATCGCTGTGAGGATCGTCATCGCGGCATGGTCATGCAGATGTTTGTCGCGCAGCATCGCGATCGTCTCAGACCGGATGAGCGGGACGTCACCCGAAAGAACGATCAGGTGCTCGGGCACATCGGTGCCGCTCTCACGGTACCAGTCGCGAACGCACTGGAGCGAGTGGCCGGTGCCCAGTTGCTGTGCCTGCATCACATGCTGTACGCCAAGGTTTGCCGTTGCAGCTTTCACCTGATCCGCTTGGTGCCCGACTACGACAACGATCTCGCTGGCTTCCACGATTGTTTTCGCGGCGGCGATGACATGCAGCAGCAGAGCCTTCCCGCCAACCTGGTGCAGCACCTTGGGCAATGCGCTCTTTAAACGGGTGCCCCTGCCTGCTGCCATAATCACAATGCCGAAACGACTCATACCCCGATGCTACGACGAAGCAGCGCAGCATGTACGCCGCAATCGATTACAGAAGATCGAGCGTTCCCATCGCACTCAGGCACTTTGCTGACGTCGCCCATCTACGGCGTTGTGGAGCGGCTGCGTGCCGGCTTTTTCGGTGAAGTGGTCGCCGAGGCATCGCCTTCCGCCAAACGCATGAGTTGCAACTGTGCTTCAAGAGGCCTGGGCCCACGTGGCACCCGGATGTAATCGCCGCTGCTCTGCATCAGCCGTGCCTTTGCCGTATCGGACAGGTATGCCTCGAGTACTTCGTTCCGCAGGCGGTCTTTCAAAGCGGGCTGCCTGACGGGAAACACGGCTTCGCATCGGTCATAGAGGTTGCGCGGCATCCAGTCTGCGGAGCCGCAGAACACTTCGCTGCGGTCTACTTGAGGGGTACTGCCGTTGGCAAACCAGAAGATGCGGCTATGTTCCAGCAGACGGCCCACGATGGATCGTACGCGTATGCGCTCACTCAGCCCGCGGATACCCGGCCGCAAAGCACACATACCCCGGATGATGAGATCGATCTCGACACCCGCCTGCGATGCAGCGTACAGAGCGCGTATGGTCTTGCCATCGAGCAGCGCATTCATTTTCGCAATGATGCGGGCGGGATGCCCGCCGCGCGCGTGTTCCGCTTCCCGCTCGATGAGTTCAAGCACGTCCGTCGCAAGCGTAACGGGAGCCACCATGAGCGGCCGAAACTTCACATCCTCCGCGTCTGCTGTCAGATAGTGGAATACCCGCTGCACCGCACCGGTAACCGTCTCATCGGCGGTTAGCAGGCTGATGTCTGTGTAGAAGCGCGCTGTTACCGAGTTGTAGTTCCCGGTGCCCAGGTGGGCGTAGCGACGTGTCACACCGTCTTCGTCTTTTCGTACCAGCAACGCGAGCTTGGCGTGCGTTTTCAGGCCCACAATGCCATGAAAGACCTGCACCCCAGAGTCTTCCAGGGTACGCGCCCAGCGGATATTCGAGTCCTCATCGAAGCGCGCCATTAACTCCACTACTACTGTCACGTCCGTTGTCGGAGCGGCATCCAGCAACGCCTGGAAGAGCGGAGAGTTGGATGATGTTCGATAGAGCGTCTGCTTGATTGACACCACGCGCTCATCTTCCGTGCCGGCTTCAATAAACCGTTCGACCGTTCTGAAGGAATCGAAAGGATGGTGCAACAGGATGTCAGTTTGTTGCAGCGTTTCGAATAAGCTGCAAGTCTGTCCGTCGTTTCGGGTGGGCGGCCTGAACTCGCGTCCGGTGAACTTTGGAAACTTGAGGTCTGGCCGTTCCACGCAGTTGTAAAGCTCCAGAACGCCGGTCAGGTTTACCGGCTCCTCTGCGCGAAACACTTGCCAGCGGTCGAGTTGGAAATTGACGCGAAGCTGGTCGATCAGCTCTTCGCCCGCGGCTGCTCCAATCTCCAGCCGAACGACGTCGCCTTTGCGGCGGTTGTGCAACTCGGCCCGGACACTCTCAAGGAGCGAACGCGCTTCCTCCTCCTGCAGGTACAGATTGCTGTTACGCGTGATGCGGAAAGGTCCACGCGCCAGGATCTCGTAACCGGGAAACATGCGCGGCGTGTGCGCCTGGATCAGTTCATAGAGGAAGATATACCTCGACACACCCGCCGGCGAGGGCAGCCGGAGCAGCCGGGGCAGCGAACGCGGTACGGTCACCACGCCGAGCATGCCGGCACCGCGCGCGTTGCCGCGCTTACGGCGGATCAGCAGGCCGATGCACAGGGCTTTGTTCAGCACGCGAGGGAACGGATGCGACGGATCAATCGTCACCGGCGTGAGCAGCGAATCCACCTCCCGTTCATAGAAGCTGTTTACGTGCTCCAGCGCTTCGTCATCCAGGTCGTTCCAGTGCAGCAGTTCGATGCGCTCCTTACGCAACGCAGGAACCAGGCTGCGAGTCCAGCAGCCGTACTGTTCGCGGTTGAAGCGGTGCAGATGATCGGCCAGGGTGTCCAGCCGTTCCTGCTCCGTCAAGCCATCGTCCTCCTTTGAGGGCGGTTGCTGGTACCCGTCCTCAATCCGCTGCAGCACACCGGCTACCCGCACCTCAATAAACTCGTCCAGATTGGACGCGGTGATGGCAAGAAACTTCACCCGCTCGAGCAGGGGATTGCTGTCGTCCTGCGCTTCTTCCAGAACGCGCTCGTTGAAACGGAGCCATGACTCGTCGCGGTTGATAAAAAGATGCGGGACCGAAACTCTCTCGCTCTTTGTGGCCCTGGAGCGCTGCTTGCTCGCTGCCGATGGTGCCTTCTTTGTAGACATACACCCTTACCTGTGCCGCGCTCACTGAGGCACTGTTTCACGACTTAATCTTATCGGTCCTGTTCCAAGGGCGGTTGTGCCGGAACGCAACGTCCAACTCGCTTCTGGGTTCAAGAATCTATGTGGAAAGTGATTTCTACTCGAGGAGTACGACAGATGCGAATGACAGGACTTGCAGCAGGGGTGCTTGCCGCCGCAGTTTCGACCGGCCTGTACGCGCAGAGCGCGAAGCAGGACATGAGGTCAGCAGGCCACGATAGCGCGGCGGCGACCAAGAACACCGGCCACGCTGTTGCCAAAGGTACGGAGAAGGGCTACGACGCGACCAAGGACGGCACCGTAAAAGCGACACACGCCACCGTGCACGGTACCAAGGTCGCAGCGAGCAAAACCAAGGACGGCACCGTGAAAGCCGCGGACGCAACCGCTCATGGCACCAAAGTGGCCGCCAGAAAGACGGCCAATGGCACGAAAGATCTGGCAGACAAGGTGGACGGCAAGAAGTAGACTTAACAACAGATCGACAACAGCGGAGATTCTGATCTCCGCTGTTGTCGTTAAAACGTCTCGGGCACTTTCGCCGATTCCGGCCACAGGGTGGGAACGGCAAGCGCCACCAGCGTGATCCAGAAGAGATCCGCGCCCAGCAGATGAAGTACTTGGATCCAGGCGGGTGCAAGCAGCAGCACGTTGATAGCTCCCACAGACATCTGCGAAAGAACGTTGGCAAGGATCAAGCCGAATGCAAACCGCTGATTTGCGGAGCGGTATTGCAAAGCGAGCCACAGACCGGCGGCTGCAAGAGTGACGGTTGCGGCTGGATGCATCCAGCGCATGCGGAGGAGCAGAGGAGAGCTTGCGGCGAAATCTGCAGCGATTGCCGCCCCTAGGCTAGGTGATGGGAACAGTGTATCTGCTAGCGCAGCTACCGAGCCCGTCGCACCCGTCACGATAAACGCTGCCAGTGCAAGGAAGATGGACGTTTTATGCTCGATTCTGCGGACCCAACTGAAAGGTCGCAGCAGAACCGCGACAGCAGTAGTCGCGCCCAGCAGTAGCAGGGTGTTCGTGAAGTGGATACTTTGCACCAGCACGCGCGCAGGGGACGCGTTCTGCTCCACATAGCCGCCTTTCACCAGCACCGCGCCCAGAGCACCTTCTGTTAGCAAGAGCAAACCTGCGGCCAGCGCGGCAGATCGTGCGGGATGTCCGTTGTCTGTTTGCCGAAAAGTCCACGCAACGAGCACCACAAACATCAGCGTAGACAGACCGGTGAGTGAACGGTGCGCGAACTCAATGAGCGTGGCCAGTCGCGGGTGGTGCGGCAGCACCTCTCCATTGCACAGCGGCCAGTGATTGCCGCATCCTGCACCGGAGGACGTAATCCGCACAATCGCTCCTTCCAAGACGACGATGATGAAAAACGCCAGCGTTGCCCACGCCCAAACATGGACGCCATCAACTCGCTTCTCGGCTGCAGGTAGGGGACGGGAAGGTGCAATCATCGCACTAGCCGGCAGCGAGTTCCCGCGCACGCAGTGTGGCGCGTTTCACGGCTTTGATGAGCGTCACGCGAAGGCCGCCCTCCTCCAGCTCAAGGATGCCGTCCACTGTGCAGCCCGCGGGTGTGGTCACAGCATCCTTCAGCAGTGCAGGATGGTAGCCCGTTTCCAGCACCATGCGGGCGGAGCCGAATGTGGTTTGCGCGGCCAACTGTGTGGCTATGTCGCGCGGAAGTCCGACGTTTACACCAGCCTCTGCAAGTGCTTCGATAATGATGTAGATAAAGGCCGGACCCGAACCGGACAGCCCGGTCACGGCATCCATATGCTTCTCGTCCACCACGACGGTGCGGCCCACCGTGCTGAAAATGCGTTGCGCAATGGCCAGTTGCTCGTCTGAGACAAAGCGCCCGCGGCACAGCGCTGTGATTCCCGCGGCCAGCATGGCCGGCGTGTTCGGCATCGCTCGGATCACGCCAAGCTCCAGCCGAGCAGCTTCTTCGATAGCCGCGGTTTTTACTGACGCCGCGAACGACAGCAGCAGTTTGTTGCCGGTCAGCGCGGGACGAATCTCCTCCACCAACGCGGGTACCTGCAGCGGCTTAACACCCAGCAAAATCACGTCCGCGTTCTGCGCTGCCTCTAAGTTGTCCGTCGCCACCTCCACGCCGAACTGTGTGGAGAGCGCATGGGCCCGCTCCGGGTGCGCCACCGTTGCGGTGATCTGCTCTGGGTGCAGGAGGTTGTTCTTGAGAAAGGCCTGCAGCAGGATGCCGCCCATCTTGCCCGCGCCCAGCACCGCTACTTTCACGCCGGGCATGGTAGCGGGTGCTTGCGGCAGTTCGTATTCATTGAGTTCTGCGTTCATTGCTAAGCTTCATCCAGGATTTCAAACAAGGTGTCCACCTGAAGCACGATCTCAGTACTTGCAACCCGAAGGATATTCTTTGCGGCCTGCCGCAGACCGTGCTGATCGAAGACGTAAGCAACGCGACGAATCGGGTCGATGAGCCAGATGTTTTCTACCCCCATCTGCAGGTAATCCGTAAGTACAACTTCGGCTCGCGAAAGCCTGTCTTCTGGTGAGAGCACCTCAATGCAGATCAAGGGAGGTGTCGTGGTCACGGCTTCGCGTGGTGCACTCTTGCGAAGAATTGTTACATCACAAATGCGTACCCGAGTGCCTGAAACTCGAATCCGTTGCTCAACAACGCCCACTACTCCAAAGGCATGTTCGCGCGATTGGAACCAAGCGAATAGAAGACCCTGTAGCCGGCCATGATCAAACTCACCCAAGTTCCTTTCCTCAATTTCGCCATCCACGAAGTCCACATCGGGGTGAAAACTGCTGTGGAGATACTGCTCCATGGTCATCAGCGCGGCTGCGGTTGCCATCAGGTGCCTCCAACTACAGACTACGCTTGGCCTGATGTCTGCACACTACTTCACCGACGCGAGCGCGAACGAGCTCTCCGGGTACCACTCCGGACGAGGACCGTTGGCGACGCGAACCATCAGCTGTGCCAGTACTGAGGTGAACTGTGCAGCAGCCACTTTGTCCACCGGCTGGTTGAGGTCGTCACTGGGTTTGTGATAGCGCGTGGCGACCCAATCGTTGAAAGTCTTCATTTCGGGCGAATCCGGTGTCCAGCCGAACTTGAAGGCAAGCGCCGGGATGCCCTGCTTGACGAAGTTCACCTGGTCGGAACGCACAAAGCGGTTTTCATCGGGCTGCTTATCGTATTGCACCTCGATGTCGTTCGCCTGGAAGGCACCGCGGGCATCATTGCCCAGCGTAGACTCCCCCATACCCTGCACCTCAAGAAACCGCAGCGGGAACAGCGGCAGGTACATGTCCATGTTCAGGTCGGCGACAATATCTTTTCTTGGTACTGTGGGCTTGGTCGCAAAGTACTGCGAACCAAGCTCGCCCAGCTCTTCACCGGTCAGCGCGATGAACAGCAAGGAACGCCTTGGGCGAGGCTGCCCGGAAAGAATCTTCGCGCATTCAATCACGGAAGCGACGCCACTGGCGTTGTCCATGGCGCCGTTGTACAGCTTGTCCCCGTTGATTTCGCGGCCAATTCCCAGATGATCAAGATGCGCACTGACAACGACATACTCATGCTTCAGCCTCGAGTCGGAACCTTCCAGCAGGCCTATTACGTTGGAGGCATGGATTTCAGGGCCCTTGGTGACTGTTGTCTGCGCTTCCAGAGTTCCTGGGATGTCAAAGTGCGGCAGTGGCTTGCCAGCGTCAGCCAGAGCTTTCAGCTCCTTGTAAGTGTGACCCGAACCCGCCAGCAATTTGTCATACCCAGATGGGTTGCCACTCACCCCGACTCGCATGCCCTTCAGCGTATCCAAATCCGGATCCGCAAACAGCAGGGAAGGTCCCACTGCTCGCTGCGGCTGCGCTGCTTCCTGCTGTGCGGGTGTCATCTTCTCCGTGCCCGGTACTACCCGTGGTGACATCAGGGAGATTACCCCAATCGCACCTGCGTCACGCAGTTGCTTCCAACGTTGATCCTGGCTGCGCGCATAGGCGCGCTGCGGCCCCTGCAGGTGCTCCGGAGCAGCGTTGTAGAAGACGGCGATCTTACCTTTCAGGTCTGTGCCTGAGAGATCGTCGATATGCTTGCGAGGAATGCGCAAGCCATAGCCGATGAAAACCATGGGTGCGCTGACGGGTGCGCCGCTTTCCACGTGCGGTGAAAGAAACATGTCGTGTCCAAGATCGAACGGAACGGTGCCAGTGGCTGTCTTGATCGCAAGGCTGGAGTGCGTCGCATCCAGAGTAGTTGGCACCAGCGCCACCGGCTGCTGATAGCCCTTGCTGCCCGCCGCTTTCAAGCCAATCGCGCGAAACTGTTCCTCAACGTACGCCACCGCTTTGTCGTAGCCGGGCGTACCGGTTTTGCGCCCTTCCAGCTTGTCGTCCGCCAGAAACTGTACATGGGACCACCAGGCCGCCGCGGCAGCCTCCCAGTTCGCCTGCTCGGGAACCGGTGCGATCTGCGCGGGAAGAACAGGTACAGCGCACAAGAGGCAGAGAATGGAAAGCGTGCGAAGCAGGCGGCGCATGGATGCTCCAAATGGTTAGGATGCCATCCATGATACCGCCCCGTCCGGGCAGTAGATCTTCAGCGCTTGCCGAAAACCTCGCCCATGCGGCGGATCTGTGCGCCCACACCTCGCAGCTTCTCCTCGATGTGCTCGTAGCCCCGGTCGATGTGGTACACGCGATCGAGAATGGTTTCACCGTCTGCAATAAGGGCTGCCAGTACAAGTGACGCGGATGCGCGCAGATCGCTGCACATCACTGCCGCACTCTGAAGCGGGGTACGCCCGCGCACGGTTGCCGTGCGGCCCTCCACGCGAATGTTGGCACCCATGCGCACCAATTCGCTTACATGCATGAAGCGATTCTCGAAGATGTTCTCTGTAATGTTTGAGGTGCCTTCCGCCTGTGTCGCAAGTGCCATGAATTGCGCTTGCATGTCCGTTGGAAAGCCGGGGTACTCCACCGTGGAGATGTCGACGGCACGCAGGCTGCCGCTGCCTTCGCTTCGAACGCGGATGTTGTCTTTGCCCACATCCAGCCGTACACCGCTGGCTTCCAACTTGGCAATTACTGCCGCCAAATGAGAGGGGTTGCAGCAGTCCACATTCAGGTCGCCGCCGCTGATGGCTCCCGCGATCAGAAAGGTCCCTGCTTCGATGCGGTCAGGGTGTATGCGATGGCGGACACCGTGCAGCCTGGGCACGCCCTGTACCCGGATTGTCGAGGTTCCCGCTCCATCGATCTTTGCGCCCATGCCGGTCAGCATGGCAGCAAGATCGGTGACCTCCGGCTCCTGGGCGCAATTCTCCATCAGCGTCTCGCCTTCCGCCAGAACCGCGGCCATCAGCAGGTCTTCGGTTCCCGTGACAGTGATCTTGTCGAACAGGATGTGAGCTCCATGTAACCGCTCCGCACGCGCTTCGATGTAACCGTGCTCCTGGGTGATGGTTGCGCCCATCAGTGCCAGCCCTTTCAGGTGAAGGTCGATGGGGCGTCCTCCGATCGCGCAGCCACCGGGCACTGCCACGCGAGCCATGCCGGTGCGTGCGACCAGCGGTCCCAGCACCAAAGAGGAAGCTCGCATGGTCTTTACAATTTCGTACTTGGCTTCAGGATCGCTCAGAACGGCGCACAAAATCTTGGTGCGATGTTGTGCGCGACCGTAGCCCAATTCAACCGTGGCTCCCATCGCTTCCAGGAGCTTGCGCTCCGTCTCGATGTCGCGGACCTGTGGTATGTTCTCCAGCACCACCTCGTCGGCGGTTAGGATGGCTGCCGCCATGCACGGCAGCGCAGAATTTTTGGCGCCGGAAACCTTGATGGTGCCCAGCAGGGGATTGCCGCCCCGAACGACGAACTTGTCCATGGAGACAGTCTACGGAAATGCGGGCGTGCTTCGGGGTACCGAGCTTGGTGCAGCGGCATGGAAGCGGCGTTCTGACGCTAGAAGCGACACCGGGCGCTTGCGCGCATCTCCGCCCTACAATTCGAGCGGGGAATTCTCGATGGCGCGCCGCACGTTGCCGTCGGACTTCTGAAGGCGTCGAACCGCCTCCATCTTATCCACCTGCGCCTTGAGCATGACGACTGCAATTGGAATGGACTTTCCAGCCGATTTGATCGTACGAATCGCCTGTTCGCGATCAACGCCCGTGACGCGCTGTAGCACATTGATGCCGCGCTCTACCAGCTTTTCGTTCTTCATGTGGACGTTAACCATCAGGTTGTCGTACACATAACCCAGCCGCGTCATGGCACCAGTTGTAATCATGTTGGTGATCATCTTCTGTGCACTTGAAGCCTTTAGACGGGTGGACCCGCTGATCACTTCCGGACCAACTTCCGCGACGATGCAGATATCGGCGGCATCTGCCAGGCGCGTGTCGCGGTTGCAGGTAATAGCCGCGGTGTGCGCGCCCCGTTGACGGGCGTACTCCACCGCCCCGACAACGTAAGGTGTTCGCCCGGAAGCGGAGATACCGATGACGATGTCCTTGCGCGTAGGACGCCGTTTGGCGATGTCCCGCTGGCCCATCTCCGGGGAATCTTCGTTCACGTCCGCCGCAGAAGCCAGGGCCTTGGGGCCGCCACACATGATGTACTGCACCTGGGCTGGCTGAGTGGAGAATGTTGCGGGGCACTCCGCTGAGTCCAACGCGGCTATTCTTCCGGAAGAGCCTGCGCCGACGTAGATGAGACGCCCCCCGTCCCTGAGGCAGCGCGCCACAGCGTCAATGGCTTGGGCAATCTCAGGGAGCGACTTCTTAACTGCCGCGGCCACCTTGGCGTCTTCTGCGTTGATGATGCGGGCAATATCGAGGGATGACTTTGTGTCCAGCCCCTCCGATGCATCGTTGACGCGCTCCGTAGCCAGGGAGCGAATACTCTGCGGTGTGCGCTGAGCCGTATTTTCTGTCTGTTCGTCTGTAATTACTGCAGGCATGGGATCTTTGTCCTTCGCCATCTATATCATTCTAGCCCAACGGCACTGTGATGCAGGGAACTGAGGCAGAGATATCCACGACCCATGTACCGAAACAGAGCGCTTCTTCACGGAACTTCTGCTGCCAACGCCGAGTGACGTGGTAGCCCCGCGGGTGCGTTGTTCGTCTCACATCTGGTGGGCAACGTGACGGATCGGCAGGGAAACATTCAGCGGGGCGTGCCCACGTCGTTTGCATGGTTGCGCGACGTGCTTGCCTCCATCGCAGTTTCGATCTTCATCATCCTCTTTCTATACCAGCCGGTCCGCGTGGAAGGAACGAGCATGGTGCCCATGTTGCAGGACCAAGACCGCCTGTTTGTAAACAAGCTGGCCTACCGCGTCGGCTCGGTCCACCGGAACGATGTTGTGGTTTTTCACTATCCGCGCGATCTGACAAAGAGCTACATCAAGCGCGTGATCGCCGGTCCGGGTGACACCATTCGTATCGACCACGGCAGGGTTTACGTGAACAGTAGCCGTCTGAGTGAGCCGTATGTACCCGCCCGCTACGCTGACGAGCGTTCCCAGCCAGAAATGACTGTTCCTGCCGAAGAGTACTTTGTCATGGGCGACCACCGATCGATTTCCAGCGATAGCCGCGATTTCGGCCCGGTAGAACGTCATCTTATCTACGGCAAAGCCAGTTTTGTGTATTGGCCGTTCGATCAGGCCGGTGCGGTGCACTGAAGCAGATGTACCCGCTATGATTCTTTCCACAGATTTCTGGCACAACGCTACTTCTGTTTGCATCACAATGATCTCGGGAACATTCCCCAGGAGAGTTACGTTGTCGATGCCGAAACGCAGTTTGCTACTGCTGGTTGCCCTGTTCGTCACTGTGAGTGCTGCTCTTCCTGCTGCTGCCAGCGCGCAGCGCAGGCACCATCGTCACCACCATCACCATCACGGTCGCTAGTCTCCCAACGTGTAGAAAACTAAAGGTCTCAGCGTTTCACGCTGAGACCTTTAGTTCTGCCCGTTGCCGTGGATGATGGCCGCAAACGATTTTGGATCGAGACTGGCCCCCCCGATCAGGAAGCCATCGACCTCGGGCTGCTCCATGATGACGGCGCTGTTCTCTGGCTTGACTGAGCCGCCATAGAGAATGCGCACGTTGTCCGCCATGTTGTTTCCGAACAGCTCCCTCACCTCGTCGCGAATGATCGCGTGTGCCTCATTTGCGACCTCTGGCGAAGCCGTTGATCCGGTTCCGATGGCCCACACGGGTTCGTATGCAATCACCAGCGTGCGGACGGCGCTGGCCGTCAGGTTTGAGAGTGCGGCGCCCATTTGCGCCAGCAAAGTGTCCTTGGTGTAACCGTCCTGCCGGTCGGCCAACATCTCGCCCAGGCACAGCACCGGGACCAGCTTGTGGGCGATGGCCGCCTTCAACTTGAGGTTGACGTGCTCATAGGTTTCGTTCGCGTACAGACGCCGCTCAGAATGACCGAGCAGCACGTGAGTAGTCCCGATGCTGGTGAGCATGGTGGGCGAGGTCTGGCCCGTGTACGGACCCTCGTTGCGCCAGTGCATCGTCTGTGCTCCGGCCCTGACGGCGGTACCTTTCACACGGTCTACGACGGTCGAGAGCGAAGTGGCTGTGGGGAACAGCAGGACCTCACTGCTGTTGTGGTTCTCCACCATGGGCAGGAACTGATCCAGGTACTGGACCGATTCGATGGGGTTCTTGTACATCTTCCAGTTGCCGGCGAAAATCGGCTTGCGCATCGCGTCCGTGTCCCTCAAAGGTGCTGTTTGTTCGTCGGATCGCGGCATGAAAGCGACCCTACGGTGCGGCCGATCCGTCCGTCAAGAAGTTTCGGTTGGGACCAGCTACTTCGTTGCCAGAGCAGCAACGCCCGGTAAGGTCTTGCCCTCCAGGAACTCCAGCGAAGCGCCACCGCCGGTGGAGATATGCGTAATCCGGTCTGCCACTTCAGCCATGTGCACGGCGCTGACACTGTCTCCGCCGCCCACGATACTGGTCGCCGCGGTGTTCTCTGCGATAGCGTGGGCAATGGCGAGGGTGCCCTTTGCAAAGGGAGGCATCTCAAACACGCCCATTGGGCCGTTCCAGACGATGGTGCTCGCACCTTTGATCTCATTGACGAACAGCTCGGTTGACTGCGGGCCGATGTCCAGCGCCATGAGGTCTGCCGGGAAATCACCCGTGCCGTCGAACAAGGAAATCGAAGCGTCGGGCGCAAAACGGTCTGCCAACACATGGTCAACCGGCAGAAGAAATCGCACACCCTTGTCGGCCGCCCTTTTGAGTGCAGCCGCAGCCACATCGATCTTGTCGGCTTCCAGCAGACTCTTGCCGGTCTTCTGACCCTTGGCGTTCAGGAAGGTGTACGCCATGCCACCGCCTACGAGGATGGCATCCACTTTGTTCAGCAGGTTGTCAATGACCTCAATCTTGTCCGAGACCTTTGCCCCGCCGATGATTGCGACGAACGGCTTGTCCGGGGACTCCAGCGTTCTGCCGAGGTAGTTCAGTTCCTTTTCCATCAAAAAGCCCGCAGCAGACTGCGCAACGAACCGGGTGATGCCTTCCGTCGAAGCGTGCGCGCGATGTGCGGCCCCGAAGGCGTCATTCACGTACACGTCAGCCAGTTCGGCTAGCTTCTTTGCGAAGTTCTCCTCGTTCGCTTCCTCCTCTTTGTAAAAGCGGAGGTTCTCAAGCAGCAGCGCCTGCCCATGCTCAAGATTGGCAACAAGCTCTTCTGCGATGGGACCAACGCAGTCCGGTGAGAACGCCACGTTCCGAGAGGCACCAATATCCGCGTCCAGCAGCATGCGCAGGCGGTCCACCACAGGCCGCAGGCTCATGCTTTCCACACGTTCGCCCTTGGGTCGACCCAGGTGCGCCGCAAGGATAACCTTGGCTCTTGCACGTAGCGCAAACTCGATGGTCGGCAGCGTCTCGCGAATGCGCGTGTCGTCCAAAATCTCTCCGCCATGCTTCGATAGGGGAACGTTGAAATCAACGCGGATGAAGACGCGCTTGCCATGGAGATCGAGGTCGCGGATGGAGAGTGTGGCCATAGCTATCCTGTGACGCCAGTTCGGGTGACGCTGTTGGTTGTTGATTGGGTGGTTCGTTGCAGTGAGGACATCCGTAAGACAAAAAGGCGCCTGGCTTGCAGGCGCCCTGTCGCTTCACAGGCCCTTCCTAACCAGGAACAGGATCAGGTCCTTTACGCGCGAACTGTAACCCCACTCATTGTCGTACCAGGAGATGACCTTGCCCGTCTTTTCTCCTACGACCTTGGTCAGCTTGGAATCGAAGATCGAAGAGCGGTCGTCACCCTTGAAGTCGCTGCTGACCAGTTCCTTGTCGGTGTAGCCGAGGATGTCTTTCAATGCGCCCTCGCTGGCCTGATGGATGGCGGCGTTGATGCTTTCGACGGTGAGCGGCTTCTCCGTGTTGAAGGTCAGGTCGATCACAGACACGTTGGGCGTTGGCACCCGCATGGAGAATCCGTCCAGCTTGCCCGCCATTTCCGGAATCACCAGTTTCAACGCTTTTGCCGCACCCGTGGTGGAAGGAATCATGTTCAGGGCAGCGGCACGCGCGCGGCGCAGGTCCTTGTGCGGAAAGTCAAGGATGACCTGGTCGTTGGTGTAGCTGTGGATCGTGGTCATGATGCCGCTGGTAATGGTGAATGTCTCGTGCAGCACCTTTACTACGGGTGCCAGACCATTGGTGGTGCAGCTGGCGTTGGAGATCACGTGGTGCTTGGCGGCGTCATACGTGTCGCCGTTCACTCCCAGTACCAGGGTGACGTCCTCGTTCGTAGCAGGCGCGGAAATGATGACCTTCTTCACCGTCTCGCCAAGGTGTGCCTTCGCCTTTGTAGCGTCCGTGAAGTGACCGGTCGACTCGACGACGATTTGCGCGCCTACCTCAGCCCAGGGCAGCTTGGCAGGGTCGCGCTCGGCGAATACCTTGATCTGCTTGCCATCAACGGAGATGAAATCTTCACCCGACTCTATTTCTTGCTTCAGGTTGCCCAGGATGGAGTCGTACTTCAGCAGGTGCGCCAGCGTCGCGGGGCTGGTCAGGTCGTTGACGGCGACAAACTCGATCTCCGGATTGCCGAGCGCCGTGCGGAATACGTTGCGGCCGATGCGGCCAAAACCGTTGATGCCTACCTTTACTGCCATGCTCTGTGATCCTCTCAGGTTGCGAGCTTTCGGGGTTGGAAACGTCATTCCAAGTGTACCGGCAGAGAAAATACTGCCAAAGCGGCTGGGAAGCGTACGGCTGCACAGCTTTGCGGGCATCCACGCGCTATGGTACAAAGCGAGACATGCGCGACTGGATGCGCAACAAGATGAGAAGACGCGGTAAGCGTGGCCCGAACAACAGCGAGGCCACTGGCAAGATCGGGCAGGAGATCCCACAGGATCAGCCTGCGGCACTACAGCCCAGCTACCCGGATACGCCCAAACGCTCGGCTGCAGCGGTTGCAGACGAGCCCGGCACCATGGACAATCTGCAGGCAGCAGCCGATTCTGCCGGAGGTGCGGATGAGCAGCCGGTTGCTGGTCGCATTGAGGTGGAAACCCAGCCCGAGAACGTAGGCACCCCCGTGGAGCCGCCCGCAATGGCAGCCGGGGACAAGGCTGCTCCGCGCGGTTACGTGGTGCTGGCGATCGGTCTGCCTGGCAGCGGCAAAACGACTTGGTACAAGCGTCGTGGTGTGACGCCCCTGAGCAGCGACCTGCTTCGCACCATCCTGTTCGACGACATTACGGACCAGCGCTACAGCGGGCTGGTTTTCTCCACGCTGCGTTCGCTGTTGCGCGCGCGCCTGATTGCGAAAATGCCCTGGAACTACGTGGATGCGACGAACCTGTCGGCACACGAGCGCCGGCAGTGGATCAAGATGGCGAAGAGCTTCGGTTACGAGGCCCAAGCCGTGTATTTCGATGTGCCGCTACCCGTTTGCCTGGAGCGCAACAGCAAGCGCGAACGCCGCGTGGCGGATGACGTGATGCAGAAAATGGCCGAGCGCCTGCGCCCACCATCGTTCAAGGAAGGCTTCAGCAAAATCACGGTGGTGCGGGTCAAGGGCCAACCGGGCAGTTCGCCTGCAAGTGCTGAGGCGAATGCGGAAGCGTTCAACGCGCCGGTTCCTGCCGACGATGAAGAAACCGGAGCATCTACGGGCGATCTGCTAACGGGTGGTGACGATGACGCAAACGGCGTCGAGGGCAGGTTGGAAACCCTTGGTTCAGAAGGCGGCGATCCGCAGGAACCGTCTGAAGGCCGTCTCGAAGTGATCGAGTCCGGTGAGAGTTCCGTCCGCTAACAGCGGTGCGTCGGGGCTGAACGGTGCGATCGAGTTTCGCGATCTTCAGTTGACTTTGCCTGAAACTGGTTCAGGTACGCCCTCCTCTGGGGAGGGCGTACCTGCTTCTGCGAGGCGAATTCTTAGCGAGATCAGCCTGTCCATCGCTCCCGGCGAGACGGTTGCGCTCTTGGGCCGCTCCGGGTCTGGCAAGACGACGTTGCTGCGCACGGTCAACGGCTTGGTGACGCCCACATCCGGCAGCGTTTGGGTGAATGGCCAGCAGGTGTCAGCAGCAGGTCTGATGACCCTACGGCGCAGCATCGGCTACGTCATTCAGGATACTGGGCTGTACCCGCACATGTCGATCGAGCGGAACGTGGCCATGCCGCTGGAGCTTGCCGGCACACCATTGCCGCAGAGGCAGCGACGTGCAGCGGAACTGCTGGAGTCAGTTGGTCTGCCTGCGGAGCAGTTTGCCCACCGCATGCCTTGGCAGCTTTCCGGCGGGCAGCGGCAGCGTGCCGGGGTAGCGCGCGCCTTGGCCAATGATCCGTCCATTCTGCTGCTGGATGAGCCGTTTGGAGCACTTGACCCCCTGACGCGGGCGGAGATGCAGATCATGCTGCGTGACCTGCTCGCTCGCCCGCGCGGTGCTTCGCAGACCGGCACCACGGCGCTCATCGTCACGCACGACCTGCCGGAAGCGATCTTTGTGGCACAGCGCATCCTGTTCGTGCACGAGGGCAAGATCGAGGCAGACCTGCCGTCCCACGAAGTGGTCGACTCGCAGATACCGGCAGTCCGGCAGTACGTAAAAGCCGTGCAGCGGTTTGACGAGACGCCATGACAGCCTTTCTGCGCCAGCACGGTTACGAACTGCTTCGGCTGACCTTTGAACACCTGTGGCTCACCGGCTTCGCCATGCTCTTCGCGGCTGCCGTCGCCATTCCAGCCGGCATCTGGCTCACCCGGCACGAGCGGTGGGCGCGCCCTGTAATTGCGTTCGCCAACGTCGTGCAGACCGTACCCAGCCTGGCGCTATTCGGTTTGCTGCTGCCAGTGCCGTGGCTGGGCGACCGCGCAGCGCGGCTGGCGATCCTGGCGCTCACCGGCTACGCTCTCCTGCCCATCCTGCGGAATACCCACACGGGCATTCGGGGCATCGATCCTGCGTTGATCGATGTAAGCCGTGCACTCGGTATGAGCAACGCGCAGCGGCTTTTCAAAGTAGAGCTGCCGATGGCGGCCGGCGTGCTGCTGGCTGGCCTCCGCACGGCGACGGTCACATGCATCGGCGTAGCGACCATTGCGGCGGCTATCGGCGCAGGCGGGCTGGGAGAGTTCATCTTCCGCGGCGTTGCGTCGGTTGACAACCGCTTTGTACTCGCAGGAGCCATACCGGCGGCGCTGCTGGCACTGCTCGCGGACGCGCTGCTGGGCCTGCTGGAACGGCGTCTCTCTGTCCGGAGAGACGCGTGACAGCTCCGCCGGGCATGTTGCGTCAAGTCTGCCAGACGCTGGTGCTTGCCTCCATTTTGTTTGCCCTCACCGGCTGCGATCCTCCGAAAGGGACCCGCCTCGTCATTGGTGCCAAGAACTTCACGGAACAGGTGCTGTTGGGTGAGTTGCTGGCACAGGAAGCAGAAGCCGCGGGCGAAAAGGTGGACCGCCGCTTCTACCTGGCAGGCAGCTACATCGCGCACCAGGCGCTGGTCTCCGGCCGTATTGATGCCTACGTGGAGTACACGGGCACGGCGCTCACGTCTGTTCTGAAGCAGCCGCTCGACCACGATCCAGAGCGGGTGTTTCAGACCGTGCAGCGCATTTATGCCGAGAGGTACCAGGTGGCTGTGCAGCCGTCGCTCGGCTTTGAAAACACCTTCGCCATGGTCTTGCGGCAGGCCGATGCGGACAGGCTCGGGCTCGCCAGCTTGAGCGGTCTGTCGGCAGCCGCGCCCGGCATGAAGCTCGGTGTCGGATACGAGTTTGAGGAACGGCCGGACGGTCTGCGTGGCATGGAAGACACGTACCATCTGCGGTTTAGCGGCGAGCCGCGCGTCATGGACCTGGGCCTGCTGTACCGTGCACTCGGCAATCGGCAGGTCGATATCGTCTCCGGCAACTCGACGGATGGGGCCATTACCGCGCTGAACCTGCGCGTTCTGGCAGACGATCGTCACTACTTCCCGCCGTACCAGGCGATTCCGCTGGTGCGGCAGGATGCGCTCCGCCGGCATCCGGGCCTGCAGGCGGCACTGGACCGCTTGACCGGCAAGGTGTCCGAATCAGAGATGCAGGCGATGAATCATGAGATTGAAGGTGACCATCGGGATCCGGCAGATGTGGTCCGCGCCTTTCGTCAGCGCAAAGGCCTGTGAGACGCCGCTGATGTAAAGTGAAGGGCCATGAGGCACGTAGGCACGACGCTCTTGTATGCCACTCTCGCGCTTGGGTTTCCAAGGCTTTCATCGCCACAAGCCGCACAGCGCAGCGCACCGTCGAAAGGATACACCATGCACGCAACCGGCACCTTCGAAGTGAAGATGGGACCCGCTGACTCCACCGAGATCGGCAAAGAGGCCGGCATCGGTCGCATGACCATCGACAAAGTCTGGAGCGGCGACATCCAGGGCACCAGCAAGGGCGAAATGCTCACGGGCATTACCGCCGCGACAGGATCTATGGCGTACGCCGCTGTGGAGCAGGTAACCGCAACTATTGCAGGCAGATCCGGCAGCTTCTACTTCCTTCACCGCGCGACCATGATGAAGACCGATCCCTCGACTGCCGCGTTGGACATCACCGTCGTGCCGAACTCCGGCACCGGACAGCTTGCCGGGATCGCGGGAAGCCTCAGCATCGACACCTCGGGAGGCGGCCATCGGTACGTCTTCACGTATGAGCTGCCTTAGAACCGCGCCGGGGGCAACCTGCATCCAACGCTCCGAAGGTGAGGCGAACATGGCGGAAAAGAACGTGGCGGGCGCGGAAGGCATTGCAAAGATCAAGGAACTGACCAAGGATGTACACATCGCGATGCTCACCACCGTGGCGGACGATGGCTCGCTGCACGCCCGGCCTATGGCAACTGAGTCCACGGACTTCGACGGAACGCTCTGGTTCATTACACGGATTGAGTCCGGCAAGGTTGAGGAGATCCGCGAAGACAGCCATGTGCTGGTCAGCTACGAGCAGCCGAAGGACGGTATCTACCTGTCTTTACAGGGCCGCGCGGGCATCATCCGCGACCGCGCCACCATCAAGGCGCATTGGTACAAGGGCGCGGACGGCTGGTTCAAGGAAGGCAGCGACGATCCCGCCGCATCCCTGATCCAGGTGAAGATCACGGGCGGTGAATACTGGCAAAGCAGCTCCTCCGGCGTGGTGCGGCTCGGCAAGCTGGCACTCAGTTCCGTGCTGGGCGCGGACAAGGTGGACGTTGGCGATAGCGGTACCATCAGCCTGTAAGCGCAAGCCGCAGATTTGCTACAGTTTGTGGTGTCGATCCGGGTCGGCTCCCGTCACACTGACGGGAGCGCCCGCCGGCGCAACGAGGGGATTGCATGGCCTGGAAGAACCGCCAAAAGAGCAGTGATCGTGAACAGGGATTCACCCTGATTGAGCTGCTCATTGTGATGTCGATCATCATCATCATCGCTACATTTGCCGTGCCCAACCTGATGCGGCTGCGGCGACAGGGCAATGAGATGTCGGCAATCCAGTCCATCCGCGCCATTGTTGGAGCGCAGTTGCAGTACTCGCAGACCTATCCCTCCAATGGGTTTGCCTGCTCGCTGGCCGCGCTTGGCGGCGAGAAAGGCGGTACGCCGTCACCTGCCGCCGCCGGGCTGCTGAACGCGGACCTTGCCGGCGGTCAGAAGGCCGGCTACACCTTCGCGATCACAAACTGCAACAAGGTGACCATTAACAACCAGGATCAGTACACCAGCTACGAGATCACGGCTATACCCCAGAAGGTGGGCAACACCGGCGACCGCGGTTTCTGCTCGGACGACTCGCAGCAGGTCAAATTTGACCCTAAGGGCGGCACCGCCTGTACCCAGCCGATCCAGTAGGCGTCTTGCGTAAGCTGCTCAAAATAGGCTCTTTGCGCCAGACCCTCATTCCATTGTGGGAACGAAAGCACTTTGCGGCTGCGCTACTTATAACTACTGCGATGTCAGTTGCAGCAACGGCGCAGGCTGCACCAGATGTCCACGCCCTGGCAGCGCGCGTGGACAGCCACTACAACCATCTCCGCAGCCTGCGCGCTCAGTTCACCGAGCGTTACAGCGGCATGGGTCTGCATCGGGCGGAGACCGGTACGCTGCTGCTGCAGAAGCCCGGCCGCATGCGTTGGAGTTATACCGGTGGCAAGCTGTTTGTGCTCGATGGCAAATACGCCGTGAGCTACGTGCCGGGCGAGCCACAGGCGCAGCGCATGGCCGCCAAGCAGCTGGACGATCTGCGCTCTCCGCTGCGTTTTTTGCTAGGACACACGCAGCTCGAGAAAGAGTTGACCGGCCTCCATGCCGCGCCCGGACCGGATGGCACCGTAATCCTTACCGGCGCACCCAAGTACGCGACGGGGCCGGGTGATAACCGGGTCGAAAGCCTGGCCGTCCGTGTGGTACCCACCACGGGTGCCATCGTCGCGCTGGAAGTCCGTGAAATAGACGGCTCGACGACCGCGTTCGATCTTGCCGACACTGTGGAAAACGTTCCAGCGCGCGACGCCGATTTCCGCTTCACCTCTCCCGCGGGTATCGTGGTCGTCGATGGCGTTCCGCCCGCCTAAAAACACGAACCTGCATCGTAAAGTGTGCAAAATAGGCGTGTAGAAACGGGCTTTGAGCGTGCAAAAACGCATGGTTTGCCCGCATTTTCGCGCTCTTTGCGACACACAGAGGACTTAAGACCCACGCGGCACACGATGGACCGAGTTCGCGTCGCAATCGGTTGCCATACGACATCGATCACCGCGGTCATATTGCTCGATAGAGAGCGGAACTGCCATGATGCAAGCTATGGCGCTGCCCTGGGTCGATGCATCTGCTTCATCATCGGCGCAAGCGGCTGATGGCACCCACCGGACACAAACAACCCACAGCAACGCCCTCTTCACCGGTTGTACCGCTCTCATTGCTCTTTGTGGCGCGGTCGCCTTCTTCTTTAGCCGGCGGTGGCCGCTGGTCGGTGACTCCGCGCTGATGCACTACGTTGTCTTCCTGATGGGCAAAGGGCTGGCTCCCTACAAAGACATCGTGGATGTCAACCTGCCGGGCAGCTACTTTGCGGAATCCGCGGGGATGCGGCTATTCGGCTGGGGAGCGGCCAGCTGGCGAATCTACGATGCTTGTCTGTTGCTCGTGCTCTGTGGTGCTGCGGTTGTATTTACCGGCAAGCAGTGGCGTGCCGGCCTGTTCGCGAGCGGTTTGTTCGCACTGATCCATTTGCAGGACGGTCTGGAGCAGGCAGGGCAAAGGGACCTGCTCATCGCCGTACTGCTTCTTGCTGCGCTCGCCTGCCTGGCTGTTTGGCACGAGCGTCCGTATCGTGGTGTGCCACTCGTAGCCTGCAGCCTGCTCATCGGCGCCACAGCGACAGTGAAGCCGCTCTTCCTGCCGCTTGGAGTGCTGCTGTTGATCCTCTCTGCTAGATCCGTACGCAGACGCGGCATCAGCTTCGCAAAGCACCTTACCGTGAATGTCTTCGCACTGCTCTTGCCTTCAACGGCGGCGCTCCTGTGGCTCCAACACAAAGGCAGCTTGCCTGCGTTTCTGGCGACGGTCACGAGCCTGGTGCGGTACCACGCGCAGCTTGGGCACCGGCCCACTAGCTATCTGCTGGTGCACGCGTTTTCTCCGGTGCTGCCGCTCGTGCCGGTCTGGCTGGTCCTGCTGGTGACGCCGTGGCGACGTCCGGGCTTCCTCCAATCCACCCTGGTGCTGAGTGTGCTGATCGCGCTAGTGGCGTACATGATTCAAGGCAAGGGTTACCCGTACCAACGCTATCCGCTGCTGGCGCTGTTCTGTGTCTCCCTTGGCGCTGAGTTGGCCGAGGCGCTCCAGCGGCAAGGGAAGCTCAGGCTGCTGGCAGGTGCAACGCTGTGTTATGCCTGTGTGATCTTCGCACCGCTGGCAGTATGGCGCGTCCACTCTTTTGAAGGAGACAGGCCGTTTGAACAGGCTCTCACCGCTGATTTGAACAGGCTCAACCCTCGTTGGGTAAACGACGTGCAATGCTTTGACACGTTTGGTGGCTGCATCAATACCATGTACGACATGCGCCTGGTGCAAGCGACCGGCTACCTGTACGACTGCTACCTTTTCACCCCGGGTCACGACAAGGCCGCCGAACTGTACCGTGAAAACTTCTGGGCAGCCTACGCACGAACTCGGCCAAGGCTGCTGGTCATGACCAGTCAGTTCTGCTTTGGTGGGAACAGTTTCGACAAGCTTGCGAACTGGCCGCGGTTTCAGCAGGAACTCGATCGCTCCTACCGCAAAGCGGCCGATTGGCGGCCAGAGCGGCCAGAACACTGGTGGTCGCGCCGGGAGTGGCCGCCTGCGTACAGAATCTACGTCCGTCGCTAAGGGGAGCGGGCAACAGAGGGGTGAAGCAAGCAGCGGTTCATGCTCGCAACGCTGGAGGGTTCAGGAAAACATTTTCTGTGGCTGCAAACTTGATCTCGGACCGAATTTGTCCTACAAAGGAATCAGGACAATGTTGGTCCGCATTCAACCTTGCAGGATTTGTGATTCATGAAGCTACTGCTTTCTCCGGTGTTTGTGTCACTCACAATAGGTTTGGTGCCCGCTGCGGCATGGGCACAGGGCGGCGGCCAACCTCCGCCGCGCTTGGTGCTGCAGGCGCTGGATACTGACGGAGACGGCCAGCTTTCGGCTGGGGAGATTCAGGCAGCCAGCGCGTCGCTCCTCAAGCTGGATAAGAACCACGACGGCCAGATCACGGGTGACGAGTACAGCCCCAAGCTGCAGGATCAGACGGCCGGCAGCGATTTATTGACTCGCCTGATGGCGCTGGACAAGAACGGCGACGGCGTCCTGACCAAGGAGGAACTGCCGGACCGTATGCAGGCCATGTTTGCGCGCGGTGATGCGAACCACGATGGCAAGTTGACCGCCGACGAGATCAAGGCAATGTCGGCCGGGCAGAGCGATCCGCAAGGCCGGCCGGTGGGTCGTGGCAACGCCGGTGGCAACCTGCGCATGGACCCGGTGATGGATGCGCTGGATGTGGACCATGACGGTGTGCTGAGCGCGGCGGAAATTGCGAGCGCGCCCGGCGCACTGAAGACGCTGGACAAAGACGCGGACAGCACCCTGAGCGTGGCGGAATTGCGCATGCGCCAGCAAACCCCGGCGCAGCGCGCGGAGCACCTCTTCGACGAGTGGGACACCAACAAGGACGGCGGGCTGACCAGGGCCGAACTGCCCGACCGCATGCAGGCGCAGTTTGAGGCGCTGGACCTGAACCACGACGGCAAAATCGACATGGAAGAGGCGACTACTTTCTTCGCCACGCAGCCGCAGGGCGGTGGACGACCCAGCGGTGGCGGCCCTGCTCGGGATCGCATGCCGGGGAACAACGCACAGCCGGATGCTGGAGCGCCGAACCCGGCGACGTTGCCGCCTGCGGCTCCGCAGCCGTAGTGCGAGTTGTTGAGCGGAACAGTTCTTGATTTGTCATCCCGACCGGAGCGAAGCGTAGTGGAGGGACCTGCTGTTTGCCCGGAGCAGCTGTGCAGCCCGAAAGAAAACCAGGCCCTTCGACTACGCATTGCATGCTCCGCTCAGGATGACAAGGTTGGAGAATGTTTGGCGCAAGAGTTCCGCCAAGGCGCAGCGATGTAGCAGTCCATCTCCACAAAGCAGTTCAAGTGAATTATATCGTTAGCAAAACGAATCAAGGAGTACCCGTTCCGTGCAGAAGACTTTGAAGCAAACACTTGCCTCCCTTGCCGCTGCCACCGCCGTCGCGGGTGCGCTGCCGGCCTTTGCTGCCGCACATGATGTTGTGCCCGGACCAGATGCCAAGCCCGCGCGGAACGCTGCCGGAACGTGGAGCTTTCACCGTGAAAACGTGCTTGGCACGTCACTCGATATGGCCGTCAGCGCGCCCTCACGCGCTGCCGGCCTCCAGGCGGAACGTGCCGCGCTGGCGGAGTTTGCCCGGCAGTCGGCCATCCTGAGCGCGTGGGATGCGAACAGCGAGTTCTCACGCTGGCAGCGGACGCGCGGCACAGCCGTGAAGGTCTCGCCGGAGTTGATGGACGTGCTGGAGCGCTTTGACCGGTGGCGCGGTGAAACGGGTGGCGTGCTAAACGCCTCCGCAGAGGCAGCAACGCGACTGTGGAAGGTAGCGGCGAAGAGCGACCAGGCTCCGAGCGATGCAGAGCTTGCTGCTGCGGTGCACGCCATGGCGCAGCTGCACTGGGTGCTGGACCACGCGGCAGGAACAGCGACGCGCCTGTCGGACGCACCGCTCGTGCTCGCGAGCTTCACCAAAAGCCTGATCACGCAGCACGCCGCAGACGCGGCTCTGCGTGCCGGTGCCACGGGGGTGATGTTGAATGTTGGCGGCGACATCGTGACGCGCGGCTCGCTGACGCAGCGTGTGGACATCGCAAATCCCGAGCGCGATGCGGAGAACTCCATGCAACTGGAAACAGTGGTGCTGCAGGATCGTGCGATTGCCACCAGCGGCAGCACACGGCGCGGCTTTGATGTGGCAGGGGAACGCGTGTCGCACCTGATCGATCCGCGCGCAGCACGGCCGGCTGCTGCGATGCTCTCTGCCAGCGTGATCGCGCAGGACGCGGCCACGGCTGGTGCATTAGCTACCGCGCTGGCGATCCTTAGCCCACGCGAGGGCGCGGCGCTGATGGCGCGGCATCCTGGCGCGGAGTACATGACCGTGTCAGCCAGCGGTGAACGCGTTGCAAGCACGGGATGGGGTGCCTACCAGGAGGCGCGTGTGCAGCCCGCGGCGTATGCGGTAAAAGCGGGAGCGGCGGTGCCCACGCCTAGCGCGAACTGGAACCAGAGCATGGAGCTGAGCATCAAGCTTGACCTGCCGCGCATCGATAACCCGCGCTATCGCAGGCCTTACGTGGCGGTGTGGATTGAGGACAAGGACAGGTTCCCGGTGCGCACGGTGGCTCTGTGGTTTAAGAATCCACGCTGGCTGAACGAGCTGAAGACGTGGTACCGCGACGACCAGGTGCGCAACCTGAGCGAGGGCACAGACATCTCCGCGACGGTGTCGTCGCCCACGCGCGCTCCCGGCAGCTACACGCTGCGCTGGGACGGCAAGGACAACGAAGGCAAGCTGGTGAAGGCAGGGAAGTACACCGTGGTGGTGGAGGCAGCGCGCGAACACGGCGGTCACTCCATAGAGCGGCAGGAGTTCGACTTCAACGGCACGGCTCAGGCGAAAGTGCTGCCGGCGAGCGACGAACTGGGAGCGGTGCAGCTTGACTACCGCAAGCACTGAGTCTGGCGCACCTGCGAAGATGCGTGCGCCGCAGCCGCTCTCTGCGCGGTTGCGGCGACGCACGGCCATTGTCACGCGATGGCTGCACATCTACCTGTCCATGGTGTCATTTGCCGTGGTGCTGTTCTTCGCGGTGACCGGGCTTACGCTCAACCACGCCGACTGGTTCTCGCATGGAGAAGTGGTTAGGAACCTGAACGGTTCACTTTTCTCCCAAGAGATGGGATCCAAAGATCATCCGGACACGCTCGCTATTGTGGAGCACATCCGCAACACGAACCACGTGCACGGCGCGGTGAATGACCTTCGCGTGGAAGACGACACCATCAGCTTCAGCTTCCGCGGACCGGGCTACAGCGCAGACACTACGGTGGACCGCGCAGCCCGCACGTACCAGGTGGTCGAGACGCGCGCGGGGTTTGTCGCCGTGATCAACGACCTGCACAAGGGTCGCGACACGGGCAAGACGTGGTCGTGGATCATCGACGTGAGCGCGGTGCTGCTGACTCTTGTGTCCGTCACGGGGCTGGTGCTGATTTTCTTCGTGTACAAGCGGCGGCTAAGCGGGCTGGTGCTGGCGGCTGCGGCTGGTGTGGTCTGTGTGTTGCTTTATCGGTTGTACGTGCCTTAGCAAGCAGTGCTAGCGTGGCGCAACCACATCATCTGTCATCCCGACCGGAGCGAAGCGGAGTGGAGGGACCTGCTTCTCGCGCGCGAAGCGCGCGATGGAGCGCCTATGGCGCTGGTGAAAAGCAGGTTCCTCCACTCCGCGCTTCGCGCTCCGGTCGGAATGACAAGAAAGAAACGGGGATCGCTAAATGTTGGGTCTAGCAGGCCAGGTCCTCGCGCGTCACGCTCAGATCTCCCAGATTGCCGAGCAGCGTAAGCGAAATGCGTTCCGGCTGTAGCAACTCGTTCGCGATGCGCTGGATGTCCGCGGTGGTTACGCGGTCCACGTCGGCGATGATCTCGTCCACAGTGTTGAAGCGGCCGAAGTACATCTGCTGACGGGCCAGGTTGCTCATGCGGGCCGACGAGCTTTCCAGGCCCAGCACGATGTTGCCCTTGCTCTGGTTGCGAGCGCGGTTCAATTCTTCCTCGCTGACAGGCTCGGCCTTCAGGCGGCGAAACTCCTCCACGATCAGGCGGATGGCCTCGCGTGTTTTCTCTGCAGAGGTGCCGGCGTACACAGACAGCGCACCGGTGTCGCGGAAGGGAGAGAGCTCCGAGTAGATGCTGTACGCCAAACCAGCTTCCTCGCGGACAGACTGGAACAGCCGCGAGCTCATGCCGCCTCCGAGGATGGAGTTCAGCAGGTAGAGCGCGTAGCGATCGGCGCTATCGACCGGCGGCGCGGGCACGCCGAGGCAGATCTGCACCTGCTCCAGCGACTTCTTGTTGCGCAGTGTGATGTGCGGCGTGGGAGTGGGCGCGGCGAAGCGAACCAGCGCGTCCGGCGCTCCGACGGCCATCTGTCCGAAGTAGCGGGTCAGGTCCGCGATCATCTCGTCGTGGTCGAGATTGCCCGCAGCCGAGATGACCATGTTCTTCGGCTGGAAGCGGTTCCTGTGAAAGCTGCGCACAGTGTCCGCGTCGAAGCTGGAGACGGTCTTCGCGGTGCCAAGGATGGAACGCGCCAGAGGGTCGTTCTTCCAGAAGTTTGCGGTGTGGATCTCGTGGACGAGGAAGTCGGGATTGTCCTCGTCCATCTTGATCTCTTCCAGCACGACGGACTGTTCGCGCTCCACGTCTTCTGCGTTGAAAATCGGGTTGAGTACCAGGTCTGCCAGAATGTCGAGCGCGGCGGGCAGGTTGGTATCGAGCACCTTGATGTTAAAGCAGACGGTTTCCTTGCCCGTAAACGCGTCCAGGTTGCCGCCGATGCTGTCCGTCTCGCGCGCAATCTGCTGAGCACTGCGAGTTGTGGTGCCCTTGAACACCATGTGTTCGACGAAGTGTGAGAGACCGTTTTCCGCGGCTTCTTCGTCCCGCGAGCCGCTCTTGATCCACACACCCAGGCTCACCGACCGCACATGCGGCATGCTCTCTGTGAGCACCAACAGGCCATTGGGCAGGGTGGTCTTACGTATGTTGCGGGAGGGGTTTGCAGCAACGGCGGCATCCATGTTTTCCGCGAGTAGGAGGGTTTCGACCATCTCTCCATTGTACGGCGGCTACACCGCGGGAAGTGGTTCGGCGGCGATGCGCTGTTCAAGCCTTGCTCGCACGGTGGGCCACTCTTCCTCGGTGATGCTGTACCAGGCGGTGTGGCGGGTGGAACCGTCTGGCATGAGCATGTGGTTGCGGAAGGTGCCTTCGTACACCGCACCCAGCTTGAGCATGGCTCGCTGCGAGTGCAGGTTTCTGTGGTGCGTTTTGAGTGCAATGCGGCGCAGGTGGAGCGTTTCAAACGCGTGGCGCAGTTGCAGCAGCTTGGCGCGCGGATTGACGCCGGTGCCGCGGTACAGTTCAGCCAGCCAGGTGAAGCCGATCTCGCCGGTGCGATGCGTGAAATCAAGATCAAAGAGACGCGATGAACCTACAACTTCGCCGGATGCGAGGCATGTAGCCCAGACCATATACCGGTCCTGTTCGTTCAGGCGAATGGATTCCTCGGCCCAGGCGCGAACGTCTGCACCAGTCTCGATGCGAAGAGGCATGTAGCGCCAGATCGATGGATCCAGGCCGATGCGTTCAAAACCCGCAATGTGCCGCCCGGCAATTGGCTCCAGGCGCACACCATAGGCTTCGAGCACGGGTGTGTTCAAGCGTGGCCCAGGGCTTCTTCGGTGGGGTGTGTTGCGGCGCGGCGGGGAAGGTCGAGCAGCACCTCGGCCACTCGATCGTAGTCGTGGCGGAGCACATCGCCTTCGTGAACAAAGTTGCCCGTGATCGGCGTGACACCGAGGGCACGGATGCGGTCGAGATCGGCGCGGATGGGCTCCTGACCCTCGCGCTGGTACTTCTCGAGCAGCTTGGGCGAAATGGGCGCGGTATTCACCAACGCGTAATCGAACAGCCGTTGGCCGCCGCAGTGCGACTGGATGCGCTCGATGTGCTGCGATGCGGTGAGGCCCAGCGATTCGTTTGCCTGCGTCATCAGGTTGCAGACATACGCGCGTGTGGCGCCAGAGGCGGCAATCGCCTCCGGAATGCCGCGCACCAGCAGGTTGGTCACAAGCGAGGTGAACAGCGAACCCGGCCCCAGCGTGATCAGGTCTGCGTTGCCAATGGCGTAGAGTGTTTCCGGCACGGGAGGTGCGTCGGCCGGATCAAGCAGGAGCTCGACGATGCTCTGCCTGGAGCGGGTGATGTTAGTTTCCCCATGAACAATGGAGCCGTCGTCCATGCGCGCGGAGAGTGTGACGTTGCTGTTGGTGGCCGGGTAGATGTTGCCACGCGCGGCCAGGATCTGCGACGACATCTGCACGGCCTGGGCGAAGTCGCCATCGTGGATGGCGGTGAGCGCGGCCAGGAACAGGTTGCCGAAGGAGTGGCCACCCAAGCCGCTGTCCTCGCTGCCCGGAAAGCGGTACTGGAATAAGCGGGTGAGCAGTTGCTCGTCCTCGGAGAGCGCGGCAACGCAGTTGCGCACGTCTCCGGGCGGCAGCATGTTCAGGTCTTCGCGCAGGCGTCCCGATGAGCCGCCGTCGTCGGTGACCGTGACCAGAGCGGAAAGCTGGCTGATGCGGCAGGGCTGCCCCGCACAGTGGCCGCCCGTGCCCGCGGCAGGCTGAACGTAGTGCTTCAGGCCGCGCAGCAGGGTCGACAGGCCGGTGCCGCCGCCGATGGCGACAACACGCAACTGCTCCGAGTCAGGGCTGCTGGTGCGGGGGGGCAGCGCTAAGCCTCCGGGTACAGCAGCTCCGTAAAGCGCGGATCGTCGTTCATGTCCTGAAAGTCAGAGTCGGACCGCGCCTGGATGCGGTTAAGTTCGTTCAGGCGGATGGCTTCGGACAGGCGTTCCATGCAGGTCTGGCTGTCGCCGGTCATGGAGGCGAGTACGGCCAGGCCGTAGAACGCGTAATCCGCGTCCGGGTACTCTGAGAGGATGTCGTGCAGGTGATCGCGCGCGTCCTCGTACTGCCCGTCGTTCAGCAGAGAGATCGCGTAGTCGTACTTTTCTTCGGGCGAAGAGAAGCTGGCATCGGCCTTGTTGGCCTGTGCAATGCACGCCGCCAGGTACATGCGGATGCGATCCAGGAACTCCGGCGGAGCGGTCTTAAGCAGAGCTTCCAACGCGGGGTGCGCGGCGGTGTAGTCTCCCTGCTGCATGGAGACGACGGCTTCCTGATACTTTTTCAGGACCTCTTCGCGCGTCTTGTCCTGCGGCAGCACGGTACCGGCTAGCGTGCGGTGTGCTTTGCCGTTCGATTTCTGGTCAGTCTTTGCGGTCTTTGCTGCGGGCATTGGCGTCCTGACGTGGCGACTGTTTGCGAAAGAGAGTGCTTCCGTTCGCCGTGGAAGGCACCTCTGGGTTCGTACTGCGTTATACGGTACCGCCGTAACGTGGTCAAGCAGGGGGCGTGCGTGCCATGGTCGGAGAGTACAGCACGGGGTTCAACTCGGGATCGTTGTACATCTTCAACTGCCGGTATAGGCGATATCCACGCGTGCCTTGCGTCACCTGCTGCCAAAGCATGGAAAGGCAGCCTGCAAGATCGCTGCTCTGCTGCTGTAACACGCACAGCCGCTCTCGGTTGCGTTGACGATGCTTTTCGGTGGCGGAGCTGCGGTCTGCCTCCTCCGCGGTATGGAAGAGCTTGAGCGCGAGGATGGACAGGCGATCCAGCATCATGCCCGGCGTTTCGCTGTGCAGCGGCGCGGCTGGGTGCGGCAGTTGCTCGTCCGCAAGTATTTGCAAAAGTTCAAGATCCACTTGCTCCACCAGGTCGTTACGGCTCTGGTTCGTCTTATCGATACTGCGCTTCACGCCGGCGATGATCGAGTCTGTTGCCGAGGCATCGCGGGCGCTGTCTTCCAGATGCCATAGCGCGAAGTTGGCGCGATGCAGTTGCTGCAGCGTAGCGGCTGCCGCGGGCAGGGGGCGGGTGTCCATGTGCCACTGCCGAGTCCACTCCGCAAAGGCTTGCGCCGCTTCGTCGCCCCAGGGCAGGCGCGGTGAAATCTTCGCGGCATGGTCGTTGTGTAGCATGCAGTGAAGATGAGTGTACCGGCTGAGCAGGACCACGTGACGCCGCCTGCGAAGCGCGTGCTGGTGTACCGGCTGGGAAGCCTGGGTGACACCCTGGTGGCGCTGCCGTGTTTTCACCTGGTGGAGCGCAGCTTCCCGCAGGCAGAGCGAAGGCTGCTGACCAACTTTCCAGTGGCTTCCAAGGCGGCTGCAGCCATGGCCGTGCTGGGCAGCAGCGGTCTCATTCACAGCTATGAGCGTTACACCGTGGGTCTGCGCAATCCGCTGCATCTGCTCGCGCTGGCATGGCGCATCCGGCGCTTCCGGCCGGATGTGCTGGTGTACCTGGCAGGCGCGCGCGGAGCGGCAACGGCAAAACGCGATGCGAGGTTCTTTCGCTGGGCGTGCGGCAGTCGCAGGATGGTGGGTGTGCCGCTGACACCCGAGCTGCAGACCAATCTTGCGCAGCCTGACGGCACACTGGAGCCGGAAACGGCTCGGCTGGCGCGAACACTCTGTTCCCTGGGCGATGCGGAGTTGGCACGCCGGGAGAGCTGGAATCTCCGGCTGAGCGCCGCGGAGGTGCAGAAGGCCGATGCCGCTTTGCAGCTTTTAGAGGGCCTCCCGTTCTTTGCCCTGAGCATCGGCACCAAAGTGCAGGTGAACGAGTGGGGGCGCGAGAATTGGCGCGCGCTGCTCGGTCGGCTTGCGCGTCTGTACCCCGATCATGGATTGGTGCTCACCGGAGCAGCCGAGGAGCGTGAAGCGATCGACTGGGTCGCAGACGGATGGCGAGCGGTACAGGGTGCGGGTCCTGTCCTCAACGTTTGTGGTGCGTTGCAGCCGCGTGAGAGTGCCGCTGTGTTTCAGCGCGCGGCGGTCTTCCTAGGGCATGACAGCGGTCCCATGCATATGGCGGCGACGGTTGGGACACGCTGCGTAGCGGTGTTCTCTGCGCGCCATCTGCCGCGCGTCTGGTATCCATGGGGTGAAGGGCATCGTGTGATCTATCACCGGGTTGACTGCGCCGGCTGCGAGCTGGTGGCATGTACCGAGCAGCGGAAGAAATGCATCCTGTCTGTGACGGTGGAGGAGGTGCTGCGTGCAGTGGCAGAGGTAATGGCACAGCGATAGGAGCGGCTTCCCTTCAGAGAGGGTGCTCCACGTGTCGCGTTTGAGACGTGGACCTCGATGTCAGCAATCCCATGTCTCTGTGAGACATGGGGCACCCACTGTTTTGCAGCTCCGGATGGAAGGGACCCGTAGCATAGAGGAGCGAGGAGCGTCGCATGTTACCGCAGGTGGGTCGGGTTCTGGAGTTGCTGGATGGCGGGTTTCAGCACCTGCGCGTGCTGGTGGTGGGTGACGTGATGATCGATCGCTACATTGTGGGCGACGTGGAGCGCATCTCGCCGGAAGCGCCGGTGCCGGTGCTGCGGCAGGCTCGCGAGTACAGCAGGCCGGGCGGTGCGGCCAATGTCGCCATGAACCTAGCTGGACTGGGGCTACAAACTTCGCTGGCAGGCTTTGTGGGTGTGGATGCGCATGCGGCCGAGTTGCAGGCTCTGATGCGGGAGTCTGGCGTGAACACCGATGCGCTGCTTACCGCGTCGCTGCCCACGATTGCGAAAACGCGCGTGGTCAGCCGCACGCAGCAGCTCATGCGTATTGACGTGGAGAGCCGCGACGAACACACCGCTGCAGACTGCCAGGCCTTGCGCGAGGCTGCCGTCACCGCGGTGGCCGATGCCGATGCAGTCGTACTTTCCGACTACGCGAAGGGTGCACTGACGACGGAGCTTTGCCGCGCGGTGATCGAGGCGGCGCGGGCGAAAGGTGTGCCTGTGCTGGTCGATCCCAAGACGCGCGACTTCCGCAAGTACGCTGGCGCGACCACTGTCTGCCCCAACTTGCACGAATTGAGCACGGCTACCGGCGTCGACGTCCACGCAACGGACGCACTGCTCGAGGCAGGCCGCGACCTTCTGCCTACACTTGGCATCGACTTTCTCACGGTAACAATGAGCGAGCGCGGCATCCGCGTGCTGCGGCAGGGCGGTGCGGCAGAGGAGTACCACTCGCCGGCACGTGCGCGTGAAGTATTCGACGTGTCCGGCGCGGGCGATACCGTGATCGCAACACTGGCCGCAAGCCTGGCCGCCGGGCTGAGCATGGAGGCTGCAGTCGAACTGGCGAACGTGGCTGCGGGCATTGTGGTGGCTAAGCTGGGTACCGTACCGGTGGCGGCGCACGAGATCGTTTCAGAGCTTACGATTTCGAGCGGCGTCGTTTCCGCTGAAAAGGTGCTGGACCGTGAGCGCGCCGTGGAGCGTGTGCGCGAGTGGCGGTCCAGTGGCGAAACCATTGTGTTCACCAACGGCTGCTTCGACCTGCTGCACATCGGCCACATCACGCTGCTGGAAGATTGCCGTCGCTTTGGATCGAAGCTGGTGGTGGGCATGAATACGGACCGGTCCGTAAGTGAACTGAAAGGGCCGACGCGGCCCATCGTAAGCGAGCGGGAACGGACCCGGGTGATGGCGGCGCTGGGCGCGGTGGACCTTGTGGTGCTCTTCGACGAGGAAACGCCGCTCGAACTCATCCGCGGTATGCACCCGGACGTGCTGGTGAAGGGTGGCGACTACACCGTGGAGACGGTGGTGGGGCATGAGGATGTGATCGCCACAGGCGGGCGCGTGGAGATCGTGCCGACGGTGCCGGGATTCTCGACCTCGAACATCGTGAAGAAGATGGCGGGGCAGGGCTAGCGGATACCTTTATCTCTCCTCCGATTGGTCATGCTGAGCGAAGCACACAGTGCAGAGTCGGAGGACCTGCTTTCCCTCCGGGCTGCAATGCTGCTTCAAGCGAACAGCAGGTCCCTCCACGACGCATCGCTCCGGTCGGGATGACAAATTCGATTGTTTACTCGGCTGAACGCGGTGAGAAGCGCTCACTCCGGTTTGCGATGGCACTGTAACGACATGTACTTCGCTCTCCGGTCGCGAGATCGGTCAAACCCGTTGTCCCTAGATTTCGTCCAGCAACAGCTTGGCTTTGGTGGCAAGTGTGCGAGCGCCCTCCAGGTCGGCCTTGTTCCACGCGTCGTCTGCCTGGCGCAGAAAGAGCCGTGCCTGCTGCACCTGTTGGCCGTGGCGGGCTGCGGTGTTCCGAGGAATGGCCGCGAGGCGCTTCTGCTGTGCCTGGATCAGGTCCATCGTCTGCTGACGATTGGCGGACGTGTCGCTGTCACCACCCGCAGTGAGTTGGCCGAGATCGACGGGTGCGGGCGGCGGCGGATTGAGCCCTGCGAGTTGCGCCGGTGTGGCGGGTAGAGGACGAAAGCGCGGCCCGATTCGCCGCGGCAGTTGCGCATCGATCGTCTCTGGCTCGGCTAGCGGGATTTCCGGTTCGGGCTCCGAGGGATGGCTCGGCGGGGGGACGCTGATCATGGCCACGTGCGGCGGCGCTGGCGGCGGTGCCACGGCTACCTTACGGTGACAGCCTGCAAGCAGCAGGCAAAGCGCAAAGGTGGTGCTGAGGCGTACAGCCTTCATGCCTGCACCTGCGTGGTGGCGGCCAGACGCCGCGCCAGCGGCAGCCGCAGCGTGAACGTGGTGCCGTGGTCCGATGCGGTGGGGTCAATCTCCGAGGCTACGTCAATGACACCGCCGTGCAGTTGCACAATGCGGTAGGTCATGGCCAGGCCGATGCCGCTGCCGGCAGCCTTGGTGGTGAAGTTGAGATCGAAGATGCGGTCCAGCACCTCCGGCGGGATGCCCGTGCCGTTGTCGCTTAGAGACAGAACGGCAGAGTGCCGGT
>CAXTBQ010000035.1:0-3361 GCA_964242065.1 uncultured Terriglobus sp.
GGACTTTTATGGCAACCGATGTCGTCATGCCCCAGATGGGCGAATCCATCACCGAGGGCACCATTACCAAGTGGCTGAAGAAGGTGGGCGACACGGTCCAGCGCGACGAGCCCATCTTCGAAATTTCGACCGACAAGGTGGATGCAGAGATTCCTTCGCCAACCTCCGGCACCCTGACCGAGATTAAGGCCAAGGAAGGCGAGACCGTCAGCATCAATACTGTCGTCGCGGTCATCGGCGGTGCAGCCTCCACACCCGAGGCAGCACCAGCCGCCAGTACTCCGGCAAGCCAAGCCGCCGCTCCGGTTGCTTCTGCTCCCGCGGCAGGCCCGGCCACGGAAATCACCATGCCGCAGATGGGCGAGTCCATTACGGAAGGCACCATCACCAAGTGGCTGAAGAGGGTGGGCGATACGGTCCAGCGTGATGAGCCGATCTTTGAGATTTCCACCGACAAGGTGGATGCAGAGATCCCGTCACCCGCAGCCGGTACGCTGACCGAGATTCGTGCCAAGGAAGGCGAGACGGTCGGCATCAACACCGTGGTTGCAATCCTCGGCGGCGCAATCGGTGCCTCTGTTTCTGCACCGCAGGCCAGCGCTCCGGCCGCTCAACCCGCCGCATCGGCTCAGGCTGAACCCGCCGTCACACCCGGTGAAGCCCCGCGCTCCTCTCCGCTCGTCCGCAAGATGGCGAAGGACAATGGCGTTGACCTTGCCTCCGCTGGCATCACTGGTTCCGGCTCAGCAGGCCGCATCACCAAGAACGACATGGTCGGCTATCTGCAGAACGGTGGCAATTCCGCCTCCGCTCCTGCGCAGACGACAAGGGCGGCCGCAGCAAGCCCATCCGGTGCAACACTATCTGTCCCGGGCACGCCATCGCACAGCATCGCGCAGGTCAGCGCAGGTGCGGGTACGCCCATCTCCAGCGCGCGGCAGGAAAGCTCTACCGCGCAGTCCGCCCCGGCAACAACCGCACCAGCCAAAGCGGCTGCCGCGCCAGCACCCGTGCTGGGCGAAGTGGTGCCCATGTCGAAGATGCGTTCCATCATCGCCAAGCGGATGGTCGAGTCCAAGCAGACCTCCGCGCACGTCCACACCGTCTTCAAGGTGGACATGACGCGGATCGTCCGCCTGCGCGAGAAGGAAAAGAACAAGTACGAACAGCGCAACGGCGTGAAGCTCACATTTATGCCGTTTATCACGCGTGCCACAGTGGAGGCACTGCGCAAGCACCCCATCGTGAACGCGGCGGTTGAGGGCGGGAACATCCGCTACAACCGCAATATCAACATCGGTATCGCAGTGGCGCTGGACTGGGGCCTGATCGTGCCCGTCATCAAGCAGCTTGAGGAGAAGAACTTCCTTGGGATTGCGCGCGGCATTATGGACGTCGCCGATCGCGCCCGCAACAAGAAGCTGGCACCGGACGAGGTGGCGGGTGGCACCTTCACGCTCACCAACTCCGGCATCTTCGGCGAGCAGTTTGGAACGCCGGTCATCAACCAGCCGCAGGTCGCCATCCTGGGCATCGGCGGTCTGAACAAGGAGCCGCTGGTCATTCAGGACAAGGACGGCGCAGACGTCATCGCCATCCGCTCCATCCAACGCTTCACGCTCGGCTTCGATCACCGCATCATCGACGGCTCCGACGCGGGCAAGTTCATGACCGACTTCAAGAACGTGCTGGAGAACTGGTCGGAAGACATCGGCTAAGTCATGAATTATGAGCCGCTGCCTCAGCCTGATGAGATTGGAAACCATCTCGCAGTGCTCCGGGAGCGGCTTTTTGCGTTGCCGCTGCCGAAAGCCTCTGAACCCGCGGGCCTGGGGACTGCCATGCTGAATCGTGCCGTGGCAGGCTTTGCGCGCGAGTCCGGATTTGCTGCGCTGGATGAGTTCAGCGCTCCGTTTACGTTCGCCCGGATGGTAGGCAGGGACGGATCGATTGGGTCCTGAAGCAGCATATGCCACCGCTGCGCATTGCCATCGAGATCGACCGCGCAAACAAGCGCTGGTCGCTCGAGAAAACTGGTTCGAGCACAGCAGCAAGGCTTCTTCGCCATCTGGATACGCTGGAGAAGCCCTGTGCGCATCGCCGTGCCGACTACGGTGCACCTCATCAATCTCTTCAGGCGCATGCAGCGTCCTTCCGCTTAGTACTGCCCAGTAACAACTCTCACAAAATGTGTTGCAACATAGGTGCACCTGTGCCGTAAAGTTGCATCCATTCCGTTGGAGGATGTGCACATGGCGCTGTCGAAGACAACGAAGGATCACGACGAAATCAAGCAGTGGGCGGAGTCGCGCGGCGCGGTTCCCGGCGAGGTGGAAGCGACCGAAAGCAAGGATGCACCCGGCATTCTGCGCTTCATGTTCCCCAAGGCGCCGAACCACAACGATGGTGCGCTGAAAGAGATTGAGTGGGATGACTTTTTCGAGAAGTTTGACAGCAGCGGCCTGGAGCTGCTCTACCAGGATGTGACCGTCGAGGGTGCCGAGAGCAACTTCAACAAGCTCATCTACCCGGAAAACGAGAGCTCGAGCGTGAAGAAAGCGGCTGGGAAGTCTTCCGCAAAGAAGATCTCCGCCAAGACAACGACGGGAAAGGCACCTGCAAAGAAGACCTCAGACACGAAGGCTCCTGCCAAGGCCGCGAAGACATCTGCGATGAAGAAGACGGCTGCGAAGACAACAGCAGCAAAGAAGTCCGCCGTTAGAGCCGCTCCGACCAAGACTGCGAAAACGGCTTCAGCCAAGAAGACGACCGCAGCCAAGAAGACGGCACCGGCGAAGAAAGCAGCACCGCCGAAGAAGTCAGTACCAGCAAAGACCGCTTCAAAGAAGACCGCTGCAAAGACGGCTGCCAGGAAGTCTGCCGGCAAGGCACCCGCGAACAAGTCTGCCGCGAAGAAATCTTCGGCAAAGAAGGCGCCTGCCAAGAAGACCGCTGCTGCCAAGAAGCAGGCAGCTGTGGCGATCGCGAAACGCGGCGGCAGGTAGTCTTTCGGTTTCATCGCACACGGAGACCGGGCATCTGCCCGGTCTCTCCCTTTGCGCTAGACGTCAGGTGCCTGCGCCATCAGGGCCAGCCCGTGCGCGACGGACGTGAACACATCGCCGGTCGTGACACGCTCTTCGCCAAAGCGCGCCGTGAACACGCGCCGCACCGCGGGCACCAGCGAGGTGCCGCCGGTCAGGAACACCTGGTCCACCGCGTGATCCTCCAGGCCGGTCTGTTCCATCAGGTCGCGCAGGCTCGCTTCCATGCGCTGTAGTTCCGGGGCAATCCACCCTTCAAAGTCCGTGCGGCGCACCGTCGCGCTCAGCTTCAGCAGGTCCGCGTCCAGCACGAACTC